>DATKNX010000268.1:0-7411 GCA_035541085.1 Gemmatimonadales bacterium
GAGGATGACGCCGCCGAAGCGCGGGTTGTCCGGGACGTCCTTGGTCTGCACGCTGTCCAGCACCAGCCGCCACCTGGCGCCGTCCTGTGCCGTGATCTCCGCCGTGCCCTCGACCGAGTCGCGCGTCGGCCCGAAGTCCCAGGCACGGAGCCGGATGGTCCCCGCGATCCGCGCCACGCTGTCGGAGTAGGGCCCCAGCACCGCCTTGTGCTCCAGGTCCGTGCGCTGGTCGTCGGGCCGCGAGGCGATCACCGCGGCCGCGCTGTCGGCGAAGGGGAAAGGACCGGGGAGGATCTGGATCACGGGCCCGCCGCCCGCGACCGCGATGGAGCGCGCCGCCGGAGCGCCGGCGGCCGCGTACCCGGTCCCGGAGCGACCCGCGTCCGCGCCCTGCGCCGCGGGAGCGCCGCCCGGCGTGACCGCGACGTGCGTAACCATGCCGAGGTTCTTGTGGGAATCGCCGCCCACCGGGCAGTAGAGCTCGTAGCTGCCCGGGCGCAGCGTCACCGTGAGGCTGGCCGACCGGCCGGGCTGGATCAGCGCGATCTCGCGCTCGACGCCTCGGCCCTCGACCTCGAAGCCGTGCGGGATCGTCCCGCCGTTCGTGACGGCGAAGGTCACCGGCCCGGCGGCGAGCGTCGCCCGCTCGGGCTCGACCTTCCACTCCGACAGGCGGACGTTCACCGTCGTCTGGGCCCTGGCCGCGAGCGGCAGCGCGAGGGCCATCGGCAGCAGCAAGCGCTTCATCGTCTCTCTCCGTCGCTGATGGGTTTGGGTGGTGCGCGACGGGTGGACCCGCATTGGACTCGGGATATTCCCGACGCGTATCTTTGCCCCGGTTCCGGGAATAACGCGGGCGATGCGGAGGTCTGGACCTGCGGGCGTGTGCACACGCCACGAGGCGGGGGTTGGAGCCGAGCGATCTCGCACGATTCGAGGAGACCGTCCTGCCGTTCCTGGACGACGCCTACACCCTGGCGCGGTACCTGGTGCGGGACGAGCACGACGCCCAGGACGTGGTGCAGGAGGCGTTCCTGCGCGCCCTCAAGTACTTCCGCACGTTCCGGGGCGACGAGCCGAGGGCGTGGCTGCTCGCGATCGTCCGGAATCGCGCGCACACGTGGCGGCACGGCCGGCGCGCCGACGCGGCCACCACGGAGTTCGACGAGGAGATCCACAGCGGCGAGGCGGGCGGCGAGGACGCCGGGGCCCGCGTCCGGCGGGGCGAGGCGAAGGAGACGGTGCGCAAGGCGCTCGAGAAGCTGGCGCCGGAGTTCCGCGAGGTGATCGTGCTGCGCGAGGTGAACGGCCTCTCGTACAAGGAGATCGCGCAGGTCACGGGGAGTCCGGTGGGCACGGTGATGTCGCGGCTGGCCCGGGCCCGCCAGCGCCTCGTCGAGCTGCTGGGGCCGCTCACGCCGGAGGCGGGCTGATGAACTGCCGGGAAACGGAGGCGCGGCTCGGCGCCTGGCTGGACGGCGAGCTGGACGCGGCGGAGAAGGCCGCCGTGGCCGCCCACCTCAAGACCTGCGCGGGCTGCACGGCCGTGCTCGACCGGCTGCGCGGCGTGCGCACGGCCGTGAAGAACGAGCTGGCGGCCTACCGCGCGCCCGACACCCTGCGGATGCGCGTCCGCGACGCGGTGCGGGAGGCCGCGCCTTCGGTCGCGACGCCGCGCACGCCGGTGTGGACGTGGCTCGCGGTCGCCGCGGCGCTGATCGTCACCGCGATCGGCTCGTGGAAGGTGGCCTCGGACCACGCCGCCGCGACGGCCCTGACCGACGAGCTGCTGGCGGCGCACGTGCGCTCGCTGCTGCCGGGCCACCTGACCGACGTGCCCTCGTCCGACCAGCACACCGTGAAGCCGTGGTTCAACGGCAAGCTCGACTTCTCGCCGCCCGTGCCCGACGAGGCCGCCGAGGGCTATCCGCTGGTGGGCGGGCGGCTGGACTACGTGGGCGAGCGGCTGGTGGCCGCGATGGTCTACGCGCGGCGCCTGCACCGGATCAACGTCTTCGTCTGGCCGGGGCCGGCGGAGCCGCTCGCGGGCCAGGCCACGCGCGCGGAGAAGAACGGCTACCGCTTCGTGCGCTGGGCCGCGGGCGGGATGGTGTTCTGGGCGGTGTCGGACCTCGACCAGGCGGAGCTGGACGCCTTCGTGAACCTGGTGGCGCGCGCCGACTCGGCGGCCGCGCCCTAGCGGCGCGAGGCCACCATCAGGTCGGCCGGTCCCGCCAGGCGCACGCGGTGGACGCCGCCGAGCCCCGCCGCGTCGAGCCAGCCGGCGTAGTCGGCTTCGGTGTAGGTGCCGCCCGCTTCGGTTCCCACCAGCATGTTGATCGCGAACAGCACGGCCTGGCGGGGCCGCGTGCGGTCCGGCTCGAGGATGAAGTCCTGGATCACGACCCGCCCGCCGGGGGCCAGGGCCCGCGCCGAGCGCTTCAGCAGGTCGCGGTTCCCATCCGGCCCGAGCATGTGGCAGATGGCCGACATGAAGACCAGGTCGTAGCCCGACCCGAAGTCGTCCTTCCGCAGGTCCCCCGGCCGCGTCGTCACGCGTGCGCCGAGCCCGGCCTCCTCGATGTGGCCCCGCGTGATGGGCAGGACGGTCGGGAGGTCCAGCACGACGGCCTCGAGGGCCGGATTGGCCCGGGCGAAGGCGATCGCGTAGGCGCCGGAGCCGCCACCCACGTCGAGCAGGCGCCGCACGCCGGCCGCCCCCACGGCCTGGACCACGAGGGGGGCGCGCGCGGCCGCGTTCCGGTGCATCGCCGCGATGAACGGCACGGTCCAGTCGTCGTCCCGGTCCGGCATCTCGGCCCGGAGCGCGACGTGCCCCTCGCGGACGGCCTCGGTGAGGGACGACCACGTGGTCCAGAGGCTCAGGTTGTGCTTGAGCGCGTCGCGCGCGTCGTCGGGCGCGCCCGCGACGAGGTAGCGGGCCGCGACCGGCGTGATCTCGTAGCGGTCGCCCTCGAGCCGCAGCACCTCGAGCGCCACGAGGGCGTTGAGCAGGAGCTCCGTGGCCCGCCGGTCCGTGCGGCACGCCGCGGCGACGGCGGCGCCGGTCGCGCCCGCGCCCACGGCGGAGAGCACGTCCAGCTCGATGGCGGTGAGCAGGACGCGGCTCTCCTGGTAGCCCCGGATCATCGCGTTCAACTCGTCGGGCAGGACGCCCGCCGCCTCGCGCGCCTTGAGGCTCCCGAGGTACTTCGCGCGGTTCTTCTGGATCTCGGCGCGCACCGCGGCCTCGTCGGCGTTGGCGAGCCGCGCCACGGGCCGCCCGCCCAGGAAGTGCTCGCGCACGATCTCCGGCACGTCGGCGGGCGTGACGCCCGAATACCACGTGCCGTCGGGGTAGACGACGAGGTTGGGGCCGCGCTCGCACAGGCCCAGCGAGCCCGTGGTGGTGAGCTGCACCGTGTCGGCGAGGCCCGCGGCCGCGACCTCGCGGCGCAGCGCGTCGAGCACGGCCGCCGAGCCGTTGGCCGAGCAGCAGGGCAGGCCGTCCGGCTTCTTCTGGTCGCAGGCGAGGACGTGGTAGCGGAACGGCTGCATCGCAGCTAGTCCGCCGCCTGCGCGGTGCGGGCGCCGCCGGAGATGTACTGGCCGATCATGATCTTGCTGATCTCTTCGCGCTGGATCTGGTTGGTGCCCTCGTAGATCTGCGTGATCTTGGCGTCGCGCATGTACTTCTCGATCGGGTAGTCGCGCATGTAGCCGTAGCCGCCGAAGACCTGCACGGCGTCGATCGTGACCTGCACCGCGACGTCGGCGGCGAACAGCTTGCTCATCGCCGAGTACATCGTCGGCCGCTCCTTCGGCTGCGAGTCGATGTACTTCGCGGTCGCGTAGATGAGCGCGCGCGCGGCCTCGACCTTCGTCGCCATGTCGGCCAGGCTGAAGCGCAGCCCCTGGAACGCCGAGACCGGCGAGCCGAACTGGCGGCGCGTGCAGGCGTACGCCACGGCGAGGTCGAGCGCGCCCTGCGCGATCCCCAGCGCCTGCGCGCCCACGCCGGGGCGCGAGGCGTCGAAGGTGCGCATCGCCGTGATGAAGCCGGTGCCTTCGCGGCCGATGAGGTTCGCGACCGGCACGCGGCAGTCCTGGAAGATCAGCTCCCGCGTCGCCGAGGCGCGGATGCCCATCTTGTCTTCCTTCTTCCCGAAGCTGAAGCCCGGCGTGCCCTTCTCGACGACGATGGCGCTCGCGCCCCGCGGCCCCTTGGCCGGGTTCGTGAGCGCGATGACCGTGTAGACCTCGGCCTCGCCGCCGTTCGTGATCCACTGCTTCGTGCCGTTCAGGACGTACGAGTCGCCGTCCTTGATGGCCGTGGTGCGGATGCCGCCCGCGTCGGAGCCCGCGTCCGGCTCCGTCAGGGCGAACGCCGCGAGCCGCCGGCCCGCCGCGATGTCGGGGAGGAGCCGCTGCTTCAGCTCCTCGCCGCCCGAGAGCAGGATGGGCATCGTGCCCAGCGCCGTGCCGGCCAGCGCCAGCGCGATGCCGCCGCACGCTTTCGACAGCTCCTCGGTGACGAGCACCAGGTTGGTGGTCGGCGTGCCGCCGGCGATGCCCTCGTACGCCTCGGGGATGAACGTCCGGAACAGGTCCGCCGCCGCCAGCGTCTTCACGACCGGCCACGGGAACTCGCCCGTGCGGTCGTACTCCGCGGCGACGGGGCGGATCTCCTTCTCGGCGATCTCGCGCGCGAGGCCCCGGATCGCGAGCTGCTCCTCGGTGAAGCCGTAGTCCATCATGGTCGCCCCCTCACCGCGCCGAGGGCGCGGGCCGCCGGCTCGCGTCCTCCCACAGCACCGGCCGCTGCACCCACGCCTTGCCGTCGTCGAACACGAACCGCACCTGCTGCTCCGGCACGATGGCGGCGAACGAGCTGACCTCGACGTCGCCCGACAGCGTGCCCGGCGCCGCCAGCCGCTGCAACCGCTCCACGAGGAGCAGGACGTCCACGTTGAGGTCGCGGATCTGCGCCGCGACGCGGCCCGCCGAGCGGTCCGCCTTCACCACGAGGTCGCCCTCGGGGTAGAGGCCCTCGTAGCCGTCGGCCACCGCCTCGAGCTCCCGCGCGGCCGCCGCCGGGTCCGCCGTCTCGAAGGTGACGCCGCCGTTGAGGCGCTGCACGCGCGGCTCCACCATCTCGATGCGCTGGCCCGTGAAGAGCTGGCGCTTCGACTTCCGGTAGTCCGGGTGCGCCCACTCGATCCGCACGGCGCCGCCCGCCTCCACCCTGAGCCGCACCAGCTGCCCCGCGACCTCGGTGTGCACGAACAGGTCGCCGCCCGGGATCCGGTCCTGGGCCGCCTCCGGCACCTCGCTCAGCATCCGCACCAGCTCGCCCGCGACCGTCGGCAGGCTCGGGCCCGCCGTCGGCTGGATGTGCCTGACCACGATGGTCCCGGTCAGGGGGTCGAATTCGAGCCATTCGCCCGGCAGCGCGCCCAGCCGCTGCTGCACGTCCACGGGCAGCTCACCGAGGACGATGCAGCCGAAGCACCCGGCATCGTAGAACATTGTAAATCCCTCACTTACAGTCGGGATTAGTGGCCTAATGAAGCACCCGTCGCGATCCGGCTTGCAGGGCAGGCGACGGGCAGTTGCCCCTGGCTGACGGGACTCCAGGGTCGCAAATTCTGGGCCGCTCTTGTTCCGAAAGGCCGATCATGCCGCGTCCGGACCCGCACTCGTACTTCGACTCCGACCAGCCGCGTACCAAGCACCTCGATCTCGACCTCGCGGTGGACTTCGACCGCCGGCGCGTCGCCGGGCAGGTGACGCTCGTGCTGGAGCGTCCTTCCTCGGGGCCGCTCGACCTCGACTCCAAGGGGCTCGTGATCGCGTCGGTGCGCACCGACCTCGGCCGCACGATCTCCTACGAGCCCGCGCCCGAGGAGCCGATCCTCGGGAGCCGCTTGCGGCTGATGCTGCCCGAGGGCACCGAGCGGGTCGTGGTGGCGTGCGAGACGGGGGCCGACGCCATCGGGCTGCAGTGGCTCGACCCCGCGCAGACGGCGGGCCGCCGGCAGCCGTTCATGTTCACGCAGTTCCAGCCCATCCACGCGCGGACGATGATCCCGTGCCAGGACTCGCCGATGGTGCGGGTGACGTACTCGGCGGCCATCACGGTGCCGGAGGCGCTGACGGCGGTGATGTCGGCGGGTCCGAAGGGCGAGCCGATCGGGTCCGAGGCCGGGATGCGCACGGTGCGCTTCGAGATGCCGCAGGCGGTGCCCACGTACCTCATCGCGCTGGCGGTGGGCGACCTCACCTCGCGCGACCTCAGCCCGCGCGCCCGGGTGTGGGCGGAGCCGGCGACGGTGGAGGCCGCGGCGTGGGAGTTCGGCGGCGTGGAGCAGATGATCCTGGCGGCCGAGAAGATGTTCGGCCCCTACGAGTGGGACCGCTACGACATGCTGGTGCTGCCGCCGTCGTTCCCGTACGGCGGCATGGAGAACCCGCGGCTCACCTTCCTCACGCCGACCCTGCTGGCGGGCGACCGCTCGCTGGTGGACGTCGTCTGCCACGAGCTGGCGCACTCGTGGACGGGGAACCTCGTCACGAACGCCACGATGGACCACTTCTGGCTGAACGAGGGGTTCACGGTGTGGGCGGAGCGCCGGATCCTCGAGGCGCTGCACGGGCCCGAGGCGGCGGCGGTGAGCTGGGCGATCGGCCGCGTGGCGCTCGACGAGTCGGTGGCGCGCTTCGGCGCCGACTCGCCGTACACGGTGCTGCGCACGCACCTCGAGGGCGTGGACCCCGACGACGTGTACTCGTCGGTGCCCTACGAGAAGGGGTCGCTGTTCGTCGGGCTGCTGGAGCGGACCGTGGGGCGGGCGCGGTTCGACGAGTTCATCCGCGCCTACATCCGGCGGTTCCACTTCACGAGCGTGACGACCGAGCAGCTGATGGCCTTCGTCGAGCAGCAGCTGCCGGGCGTCGCGGCGAAGGTGGGCGCCGAGGCGTGGCTGCACGAGCCCGGCGTGCCGGCGAACGCGCCGGTCTTCCGGTCGGCCTCGCTCGAGGAGATCACGGCGCTGGCGGCGGGGTGGCCCGCCGGCGCGCGGCCGTCGGAGGCCCAGATCGCGCGCTGGAGCCCGGCCGAGCTGCTGGTCTACCTCCAGCACCTGCCGCGGACGCTGGACCGGGCGTCGTGCGGCTGGCTGGACGAGCGGCTGCACCTCACCGGCCGGGGCAACTACGAGATCCTGGTCGAGTGGCTGACCATCGCGCTGGGCAGCGACTTCGAGCCGGTGTTCGGCCGGGCACGGGACGTGCTGATGAAGGTCGGCCGGATGAAGTACCTGCGCCCCCTCTTCGGCGCCCTGGGCCGTCACGCGCGCACGCGCGCGCTGGCCCGGGAGATCTTCGCCGCGGCGGCGCCCACCTACCACAC
>DATKNX010000269.1:0-10764 GCA_035541085.1 Gemmatimonadales bacterium
TACGACACGTACCTCCTGGACTCGAAGGTGCGGCACGTGGGGGACCGCGTGGCCGCCGTCGCCGCGGAGACCCGCGCCATCGCGGAGGAGGCGCTGCGCCGCATCGAGGTGGAGTACGAGGTGCTGCCGCCCGTGCTCGACATGGAGCACGCGATGGACAAGGGCGCGCCGGTGATCCACGACGAGCCCGACTCCACCGGCATCGACGACGCGTCGCGCAACCTGGCCGGCGAGATCCACCGCGAGCTGGGGAACGCCGAGGAGGGCTTCAAGCAGGCCGACCTGGTCGTCGAGCGCGAGTACCGGACGCCGCGCCAGCAGCACGCGGCCATCGAACCGCACATCGTCATCGCCTGGCCCGACGCCGACAACCGCCTGGTGATCCGCACCAGCACCCAGATCCCGTTCCACGTGCGGCGCCAGGTCGCGATGATCCTGCAGATCCCCGTGAGCCGGATCCACGTGATCAAGCCGCGCATCGGCGGCGGCTTCGGCGGCAAGCAGGAGATGGTCATCGAGGACATCTGCGCCGCGCTCGCGCTGGCTGCGCACCGGCCGGTGAAGCTCGAGTACACGCGCCACGAGGAGTTCTTCATGGCGCGCACGCGGCACCCGCAGATCCTGCGGCTCAAGATGGGCGTCAAGAAGGACGGGACGATCGTCGCGCACCACATGAAGGTCCTGGCGGCGACCGGCGCGTACGGCGGCCACTGCACCACCGTGCAGGGCAACACCGGCAGCAAGGTGCTCCCGCTCTACCGCTCGCCGAACCTCAAGTTCGACTGCGACGTGGTGTACGTGAACGCGCCGCCGGCCGGCGCCTTCCGCGGCTACGGCTGCCCCCAGGGCTTCTTCGCGCAGGAAAGCCTGGTGGACGAGATCGCCCACGAGCTCGGCATGGACCCGATCGCGTTCCGCCTGAAGAACGCGATCCGCCAGGGCGACACCGACGAGCTGTCGGCGCAGCTCGGCGAGGGACGCAAGGGCCTGCCCCGCCTCATCCGCAGCTGCGGCCTGCCCCAGTGCCTGGAGCGGGGCGCCGCGGCCATCGGGTGGAAGGAGCGCCGGAACGGCGGCGTCCGCAGGCCGGGCCGGCTGCTGCGGGGTCTTGGCGTCGCCTGCTCGATGCAGGGCAGCGGGATCGCCGGCGTGGACTTCGCCGGCGCGTTCCTCAAGCTGAACGAGGACGGCTCGTTCAACCTGCAGGTGGGCGCGACGGACCTCGGTACGGGCAGCGACACCGTGCTCGCCCAGATCGCCGCCGAGACGCTGGGCGTCAGCCTCGACAAGATCCTCGTGTACTCGAGCGACACCGACTTCACGCCGTTCGACGTCGGCGCCTACGCCTCCAGCACGACCATCATCTCGGGCGGCGCGGTGAAGAAGGCCGCCGAGAAGACGCGCGACGCCGTGTGCTGCTTCGCCGCGCAGCTGCTCGAGGCGGCGCCCGAGGAGCTGACCTGCCGCGACAACCGGATCTTCGCGCCGAGCGGCAAGTCGGTGACGATGTCGGAGACCGCGATGTTCGCCTTCTACAAGGAGAAGACGCAGGTGATGGAGGGCTCGTCCCACTTCAACACCGACAGTCCCCCGCCCTTCTGCGCGCAGTTCGCCGAGGTCGAGGTGGACACGGAGACCGGCCAGGTGCGCGTGCCGCACCTCGTGACGGCCGTGGACCTCGGCGTCGCGATCAACCCGATGCAGGCCGAGGGCCAGGCCGAGGGCGCGGTGACGCAGGGCCTCGGCTACACGCTGGCGGAGGAGATGGTCCTCGACGAGGCCGGCCGCGTCGTGAACGCGAACTTCTGCGACTACAAGATCTTCACGGCGAAGGACATGCCCAAGCTCACGACGATCCTGGTCGAGACCGAGGAGCCCCTCGGTCCCTACGGCGCGAAATCCATCGCCGAGGTGCCCATCAACGGCGTGGGGCCGGCCGTGGCGAACGCGCTGTTCGACGCCACCGGCATCCGGTTCCGCCGCCTGCCCATCCGGCCGGACGCGGTGCTGCGGGCGCTGCGCGGGCAGGCCCAGGGGGTCCGATGAACGCCATGGACAAGGTGCGGGCCAGGAAGGACCCCATCCTGAAGGGCGCCGCCGCGCACCAGGACGACATCGTCCGGTTCCTGCGCGACCTGATCGCGATCCCCGCCACCAGCTGCCAGGAGGGCCCGGTCATCCGGCGCATCGAGGCCGAGATGAAGAAGGTGGGCTTCGACGAGGTCCGCATCGACGGGCTCGGCAACGTCCTGGGCCGGATCGGCTCCGGGAAGCGCGTCATCATGATGGACTCGCACACCGACACGGTGGGCGTCGGGGACCCGAAGGAGTGGACGTTCGACCCGTACCAGGGCAAGGTCGAGGGCGGCTGCGTCTGGGGCCGGGGCGCGAGCGACCAGCGTGCCGGGATCGCGTGCCTGGTGTACGCCGGCAAGCTGATCAAGGACCTGGGCCTCACCGACGACTTCACCGTCTGGATGTGCGGCAGCGTCGAGGAGGAGGACAGCGACGGCATCGGCTGGCTCTACATCCTCCGCGAGGACGGGATCGAGCCCGACGCCATCGTCATCACCGAGCCGACGAACCTGCGCGTGTACCGGGGCCACCGCGGCCGGATGGAGATCGAGGTGCACGTGCCCGGGGTGAGCTGTCACGCCAGCGCGCCCGAGCGCGGCGTCAACCCGATTTACAAGGCGACGCACATCATCCAGCAGGTGGAGGCCTTGAACGAGCGGCTCGCGCGGGATGCGTTCCTCGGCAAGGGCACGATCGCCGTCACCGACATCCGGGCGATGACGCCGTCGCAGTGCGCGGTGCCTTCCTCGGCCACCTTCCACCTCGATCGCCGGCTCACCGCGGGGGAGACGAAGGAGAGCGCGGTCGCCGAGATCAAGGCGCTGCCGGCGTTGCAGGACGCCGAGGTGGAGGTCCTCCAGTACAAGGTGAAGAGCTGGCGCGGCCTCGAGTACGGAATGGAGAAGTACTACCCCACCTGGGTGCTCGACGAGCAGCATCCGCTGGTGCGCTCCGGCGTCGAGACGCACCGCGCGCTGTTCGGCGCGGCGCCGGTCGTGGACAAGTGGGTGTTCAGCACCAACGGCGTCGCCACGATGGGGATCATGAAGGTCCCGACCATCGGCTTCGGGCCGGGCGAAGAGGACAACGCCCACAGCGCGCTCGAGCGCGTGCCGATCGAGCACCTGGTCAAGGCCACGGCGTTCTACACGGCCTTCCCGCTGGTCTTCCAGCACACGCTCGGGCCGTCCGCCTAGTGGCCGAGCTGATGCCGCTCCCGCTCGGGCGGCTCGCGCGGCGCGCGCTGCTCGAGTACGAGCGCGAGGGCAAGGTCTTCGACCTCCCGAAGGAGAAGTTCTTCCGCGGCGATCCGGCCCTCGATACCTCGGTGACCTTCCACGGCCGCCGCGCCGCGACGCCCGTGGGCCCGGCCGCCGGCCCGCACGACCAGATGGTGCAGAACATCGTCCTGGCCTGGCTCGCCGGCGCCCGGATCATCGAGCTCAAGACCGTGCAGGTCCTGGACGAGCTGACGATCCCGCGCCCCTGCATCGACGCCACCAACGTCGGGTACAACGTCGAGTGGAGCCAGGAGCTGAAGCTCGAGGCGTCGCTCAAGGAGTACGTGGGCGCGGCGATGCTGATCGAGATCCTCAAGGCCGCCGGCATCCCCGCGGGCGCGCCGCCGGCCAAGCTCGAGACCCTGTTCGACATGAGCGTGGGCTACGGGCTCGAGGGCATCCGCTCGGAGCGCGTCAGCGGCTGGATCGCCTCGCTCACGGACGCGGGCCGCATCGTGGAGGAGCTACGGGGCACGCTCCGGGGCCCGCTGGCGCAGTACCGGGACCTCGCCTTCCCCACCCGCATCAGCGACGCCGTGACCCTCTCGACGTTCCACGGCTGCCCGGCCGGGGAGATCGAGGCGATCGCCACCTACCTCCTCGTGGACGCGGGCGTGGACGTCTGCGTGAAGCTGAACCCCACGCTGCTCGGCAAGGACGAGGTGGACCGGCTGCTGCACGACGTGATGGGCTACCGCGAGATCCAGACGAGCCGCGACGCGTTCGACAAGGACCTGCAGCTCGCCGACGCGCTGGCGATGGTCCCGCGGCTCCAGGCGGTGGCGCGCGACCGGGGCCGGCAGTTCGCCGTCAAGTGCAGCAACACGCTGGTGGTGAAGAACCACCGCCGGTTCTTCACCGACGAGGTGATGTACCTGTCGGGGCCGCCGCTGCACGTGATCACGATGAACCTGGTGCGCCGCCTGCGCGACGCGCTCGGCGCCTCGCTCGCCGTCTCCTTCTCGGCCGGCCTCGACGCGCACAACGTCGTGAACGCGGTGGCCATGAACCTCGTGCCGACGACCGTCTGCACCGACCTGCTGCGGCCGGGCGGCTACGGCCGGCTGCCGCGCTACGTGGCGAACCTCGAGGCCCGGATGCGGGAGCTGGGCGTCGCTCGCGTGAGCGACCTCGTGCTCCGCCACGCCGGACAGGCCGGGGCGGCCGTCCGGTCCGTGGTGACCATGCTGGACGGGGCGATCGGCGCCGCCGCCGGTGAGCTCGACGGCGGAGCGTCGGAGCGGATGCGCCGCTGGCTGCACGAGCACTGCGAGCCGCGCCTCACCGCGTGGGCGGCCGCCGGCCCGGGCGGCGAGGGCCTCCGGGAGGTCTGCGCGCGCCTCGCCGAGGAGTTCGAACGCGGCATCGCGCAGACCGTGCCGGCCGCCGTCGCGGCGCCGTGCCGCTCCAAGCTCGCCGCGCTCGAGCACACGCTGGTGGCCGCCGCCGGCGTGCTCAACACGCCCGTCCTGGTCGAGCAGGCCACCGCGGATCCGCGCTACGGCTGGGAGAAGAACAAGGGCGTGCCCCGGAAGATCGGCTCCAGGCTCTGGCTCTACGACTGCGTGAACTGCGACAAGTGCGTGCCCGTCTGTCCCAACGACGCCAACTTCGTCTACGAGGGCCCCGCGATGTCCGTGCCGTTCGAGGACGTCGAGATCGACGCGAAGGGACGCTGGCGCGCCCTTCCCGGCGACATCGACTTCGTCATCGGCGAAACGCACCAGCTCGCCAACTTCGCCGACTTCTGCAACGACTGCGGCAACTGCGACGTGTTCTGCCCCGAGGACGGCGGCCCCCAGGTCCAGAAGCCGCGCTTCTTCGGGAGCCTCGCCAGCTACCGCAAGTACGCGGGGCGGAACGGCTTCTTCCTCGAATCGGCCGGCGGGCGCCGCACCATCCACGGCACCATCGACGGGCGGCACTACCGCCTCGAGCTCGACGCCCCGGCCGGCCACGCCCGGTTCCACGACGGCGTGGCCGTGACCGAGATCGCGCTCGAGGGCAACCGGGTGCTGGACTGCCGCCTCGCCGAAGGCGCGGCGGCGCCGCAGCTGCACCGGGTCGAGACGGCGAAGTACCTCACGCTGCGGCACCTGGCCGAGGCCGTGTCGGACCCGAAGCACGTCAACTTCGTGAACGTCGAGGAACCGTGAGGAGGTGGCGAGGGTGGTGAAGCGCAAGGGGGCCGCGAAGGCGCGGCGCGCGCTGTTCCGGGGCAAGGACTGGATCACGACCGAGGAGTGGAGCGACGCCGAGCTGGGGACGCTGCTCGACGTCGCGGGCGACCTCAAGCGGCGGTTCAAGGCCGGCGTGCCGCACCGGCTCCTGCCCGACAAGACGATCTTCCTGATGTTCTTCGACAAGTCCACCCGCACGCGGAACTCGTTCGAGGCGGGCGCCACGCAGCTGGGCGCGCACGCGCACTTCCTCACGGCCGACGTGATGCAGGTCAGCCACGGCGAGAGCCCGAAGGACACCGGCGTGATCCTCTCGCGCTACGGCCACGCCATCGCCATCCGCCACGACCTGGTCCCCGGCGAGGGCAACCGGTACATGCGCGAGGTCGCGCAGTGGGCGGACGTGCCGGTGATCAACATGCAGTGCGACGTGGACCATCCCTGCCAAACGCTGGCCGACCTGATGACGATCCGCGAGAAGCTGGGCGGCGACCTCCGGGGGAAGAAGCTCGCGGTGAGCTGGGCCTACGCACCGAGCTACGCCAAGCCGCTGTCGGTCCCGCAGGGCCTGATCATGCTCATGCCGCGCTTCGGGATGGACGTCACCCTGGCGCACCCGCCGGAGTACTTCCTGATGCCGGAGACGCTGGAGGCGGCGCGCCGCAACGCGAAGAAGGCCGGCACCAGGTTCGAGGTGGTGGACGACATGGACGCGGCGTTCGCGGGCGCCGACGTCGTGATCCCCAAGAGCTGGGGCTGCCTCGAGACGATGGGCGCGAAGCCGGAGGAGTCGCTCCGCATCGCGAAGCAGTACACGAAGTGGATCTGCGACGCGCCGCGCCTCAAGCGCGCGAAGCGCGGCGCCCTCTACATGCACCCGCTGCCCGCCGACCGCGGCAACGAGGTCACCGACGAGGTCATCGACGGCCCGCAGTCGGTGGTGTACGACGAGGCGGAGAACCGCCTCCACACGGCCAAGGCCATCATGGCGCTGACGATGGCGGATTCTCCCGTCGCCTACCGGGTGCCGGCGCGTTGATCGTCCGGAACGCGCGGGTGCTGACCTTCGATGCCCGGAACCGGGTGCTGGACAACGCCGACGTGGAGATCGGCAGCGACGGCGCGATCGAGCGGGTAGAGGGTGTACGGGGTAGGGTGTCGGGTGTCGGGCCCGGCGACCCTACACCCTCACACCCTACGCCCTCACAACCCGTCCTGGACGCCGGCGGCCGGCTCCTCATGCCCGCGCTCATCAACTGCCACACGCACCTCTACTCGACCCTCGCCCGCGGGATCGCCCTGCCGGGCAGGGCGCCGAAGAACTTCCCGGAGATCCTGAAGAAGCTCTGGTGGCGGCTCGACCGCGCGCTGAACCCGGACGACGTCTACACCAGCGCGCTCGTGGGCGTGATGGACGCGGCGAAGAACGGCGTCGGCACGCTGGTGGATCACCACTCGAGCCCCCGCGCCTGCGCGGGCAGCCTGGACCAGGTCGAGCGCGCGTTCCGCGAGGTGGGCCTCAGGGGCGTGCTGTGCTACGAGACGAGCGACCGCGACGGGCCCGCGACCGCGAAGGCGGCCATCGCCGAGAACGTCCGCTTCATCGAGCGCGCGGGCCGCGCCCCGGACGGCCTGATCTCGGCCAGCTTCGGCCTCCACGCCTCGTTCACGCTCTCCGACCGGACGCTGCGGCAGGCGGTGGAAGCCGAGGAGAGTCTGGGCGCAGGCTTCCACGTCCACGTGGCCGAGGACCGCTCGGACCTCGCCCACGCGCGGCGCCGTTTCCGGAAGACCGTGGTGGCGCGACTCGAGGCCCTGGGCGTGATGACCGACCGCACGCTCGCGGCGCACTGCATCCACGTCACGCCCGGCGACGTGCGGGCGCTGGCGCGGCTCGGCGCGAACGTGGCGCACAACCCGCAGTCCAACAGCAACAACGCCGTGGGCATCGCGCGCCTGGCCGACCTGCTCGCGGCCGGCGTGCTGGTGGGCCTCGGGTCCGACGGGTACACGCCGCGGATGTGGGAGGAGTTCAAGACCGCCTTCCACCTCGCGAAGCTCGTGGCCCGCGACCCGCGCGCCGGCTACGCCGAGGCGTACGCCGCGGCGTTCCTCAACAACCGCGCGATCGCGAAGAAGCTGTGGGGGCTCGACGTCGGCCGCGTCGAGGCCGGCGCACGCGCGGACCTCGTGCTCGTGGACTACTTTCCCCCGACGCCGCTCCACGCCGGCAACGTCTTCGGCCACCTGCTGTTCGGCATCGCCAACGCGCCCGTGGACACGCTGATCGTGGACGGCCGCGTGGTGCTGCGGGAGAAGCGCTGCGTCGCGGTGGACGAGGCCGCGGTCGCCGAGCGCGCCACTCGACAAGCGAAGGCCCTATGGGAACGGTTCTGACGCCTGGCCCGACGTACGCGGAGATGCGGCACCCCGCCAAGCTGCCCCCGGAGCTGCGGCGCCGGGCGCTCGCCGCGTCGCGCAGCAACGAGCTCGATCCGCTCAACCTCTTCAACATCACCTGGCGCAACCGCGAGGACCGGGTGCGGCACGTGGTGCTGCCGGCGGAGCTGACCGGGGTGGCGGCCAACATCGTCGTGCTGCTCGCGCGCGACTTCCCCTCCGGGAGCCACAAGGTCGGCCCCGCCTACGCCACGCTGATGGAAGGCCAGCTCGCGGGCGAGATCCGGCCGGGCGAGAACGCCATCATCGGTCCCTCGACCGGGAACTTCGGCATCGGCACGGCCTACATCGCCCATCTGATGGGCTACCGGTGCGTGGTGATCATGCCGGACGGGATGAGCGCCGAGCGCTACGAACGCATCCGCCGCTACGGCGGGGAGCTCGACCTCACGCCGGGCACGGAGAGCGACGTCATCCTCGTGCTCGAGCGCACCGAGTGGTTCAAGAAGGACGCGAAGAACAAGGTCCTGGCGCAGTTCGAGCTGCTCCCGAACTACCGCTTCCACCGCTGCGTGACGGGCGAGGCGGCGCTGGCGGCCGCGAGCGGCGTGGGCGACGGGCGCGTCGCCGCCTTCGTCTCGGCGCCCGGGTCGGCCGGCACGATCGCGGCCGGCGACGAGATCAAGACCCGGTTCCCCGACTGCGCGGTCGTCGCCGTCGAGCCCGAGGAATGCGCGACCCTGACGAACAACGGGCGCGGCCAGCACCGCATCGAGGGCATCGGCGACAAGATGGTGACGCTGATCCACAACGTGCTCACGACCGACTGGGTCGCCCGCGTGCACGACGACGACTGCGTGGCGGGGCTGATGGTGCTCGAGCGCGGGCGGAAGGTGCTGGAGCGCGAGCTGCGGCTCGCGGCCAGTGCGCTGGAGCCGCTCGGCGGCTGGTTCGGCATCTCGAGCGTGTGCAACATCCTCGGCGCCATCAAGACGGCCAAGAAGCTGCAGCTCGGCAAGGGCCAGAACGTCGTCACCGTCGCCACCGACGGCTTCGACCGCTACCCGTCGGTGATGCAGGACCTCGAGCGGCGCCGCGGGCCGGTCACCGACGCCAAGATCGCGGAGTGGTACGAGCGGATCTTCCGCGGCGCCGGGACCGACGGGATGCTCGACGTGCGCTCCGGCGTCCAGAAGGAGCGGCTGTTCCGCCAGAAGCGCGAGGTGTGGAGCAAGTTCGGCTACAGCGACGCGTACCTCGAGCGGATGAAGTCGCAGGCGTTCTGGGACGACGAGTACGCGAAGATCCCGCAGCTCGACCACGACCTCGCGCTCGCGCGCGACCTCGCGGGCTGATGGACGAGCTGGGGGCCGTGCTCGCGGCGCTCGAGCGCCAGCCGCGCGGACCGGCCCCGGGCGTGCTGGCGACGCTCGTGAAGGTGGCGGGCTCCGCCTACTCGGGGCCCGGCGCGCGGATGGCGGTGCTGCCCGACTCGTCGATCGCCGGCACCTTCGGCGCCGGCTGCTTCGAGGCGGACCTCGTCGGCCACGCGGAGCGCATCCGGAGCGGCGGGGCCGCCACCCTGGTGCACTACGACCTCACCGAGGACGACGACAAGCCGTGGGGCCTCGGGATGGGCTGCCACGGCAAGCTCGACCTGCTCCTGGAGCCGGTGCCGGCGGGCCGCGCGCCCGAGCACCTGGCCTTCCTGCGCGACGCCGCCCGGGCGCGACAGGCGGCGGTGGTGGCCACGCTGTTCCGCGCCGGCACCGACGCGTCGTACGCGCTCGGCAGCCGGCTCCTCGTGCGGGCCGACGGTTTCGTGGCGGGGAGCTTGGCCGGGAGCCCGCTCCGGGACGCGCTCCTCGCCGACGCCCGCGCCGCACTGGCGGAGCGGCGTGCGCGGTTCCACCTCGTGCCGGGCTCCGGCGCCGAGCTGCTGCTCGAGTACGCGCCGCCGCCCATCGCGCTCGTCGTCGGCGGCGCGGGACGGGACACCGCGCCGCTGGCGCGCCTCGCGGAGGAGCTGGGCTGGGACGCCCGCATCCTCGGCAAGGACGAGATGCCGCCCACGCTCGACGAGCGGACGGCCGCGCTGGTGATGAGCCACAACTACGAGCGCGACCTGGCGATGCTGGCGTCGTTCCTCGCCTCGCCGTGCCCGTACGTGGGCGTGTTGGGCGGCGCGGTCCGCATCCGGCAGCTCCTGGCCGAGCTGGCGAAGCGCGGCACGCCGGTGACGGAGGCGCAGCGCGCGCGTTTGCACGCGCCGGTCGGCCTCGACATCGGCGCCGAGACGCCGTCGGAGGTCGCGCTGGCCATCGTCGCCGAGGTGCAGGCCGCGTTCGCGGGCCGCGGCGGCGGCGCGTTGCGCGAGCGGAAGGCGCCGATCCACGACCGGCCCTGAGGCCGTCCCTCCCGAGGTCGGCGTCGTCGTGCTCGCCGCCGGCGCCTCGCGCCGGCTCCCCGGACCCAAACAGCTGCTCCGGCATCGCGGCGTCACACTGTTGCGGCACGCGGCCGAGGTCGCGGTCGCCGCGGCGGGCCGCCCCGTCGTGGTGGTGCTGGCCGCCGGGACCGCGCGCCTGCGCGCGGAGCTGTCCGGCCTCGCGGTGCGGATCGTGGAGAACCCGGACGCCGCGCGCGGCCTCAGCACCTCGCTCCGCGCGGGGCTCGACGCCCTGTGCGAGGGGCGCGAGCCGGACGCCGCGCTCTTCCTCGCCTGCGACCAGCCGCTCCTGACGGCCGACGTGCTGCGGCACATCGTCGCGGCCTTCGCCGCGAGCCGGCCGCCGGCCGTGGCGTGCGCCTACGCCGGGACGGTGGGC
>DATKNX010000270.1:0-10107 GCA_035541085.1 Gemmatimonadales bacterium
CGCCCGCGGCGGTCTTGGCCTGGGCCACGAGGGTGGCCGTGCCGTTGATCGCGGTGATGGTGTCGAGCTTCGGCGTCACCGTCGTCGACGCGATGGCCGCGCCGGTGGCGGTGGCGGTGACCGTCAGGGGCGTGGCGCCCGGGGCCGTCACAGACAGGCTCTGGGTGCCGGGCGTCGGCCCGAGCGTCCAGTTCGTGGACGCCTGCCCGGCGGCGTTCGTGAGGACGCCCGTCGTCGAGACGGAGCCACCGCCGGTGGCCACGGCGAAGTCCACCAGGTAGCCGCTGATGCCGACGCCGGCCGAGTCGACCTGCACGGTGATGGGCTGCGACAGCAGCGTGTCCACGCCGCCCGTCTGCCCGCCGCCCGAGACCAGCGCGAGCGTGCCGCCGGAGCCGTAGACGATGGTGACGATCAATCCGATGGCGTAGTTCGAGGCGGCCGCGTAGACCGGCACCGTGCCGGCGGCGAGGCCCGTGATGGTGAAGTCGATGTAACTGGTTCCGGTCCCGGCGGGAACCGTGTCCACGATGATCCCGACGGGCGGGTTCGTCACCGCACCCTTGATGAACCTCAGCTTCGTGCTGTCCACCGATACGATGCCGACGATCAGCCCGCCGGCCGGCGCTGCCGTCGAGAGCTTGAAGCCGGCGAAGGAGTTCGTCCGGCCGACTGCCACCGAGTCGTACGTCAGGTTGATGAAGTTCGGCGTCGCCACGGCGGCCGTCGTGCCCGCCGTGTACCCTGGCGCCGTGGCGTGGAGGATCGTAGCACCCGCGGCCACGCCCGACAGGCCGATGTCGCCCGTGACCTGGCCCGCGGCGATGGTGATGGTGCCCGGACTCGCCACCGTGACGAACTGGGTGCTGTCGCTCGTCACCGTCACCGTGAGGCCGCCCGCAGGCGCCGGCGTCGAGATGGTGACGACGGCCTGGACCTGCTGCTGAGCGCCGATGCCGACCAGATTGCCGGGCACCGAGAGCACAATGACGCCGCCCGTCGCGCTCGTGCCCGTGGCCGTGAACGTCACCGGCGTCAGGCCGGACACCGTCGCGGTCAGCGTGTTGGCCCCGGCCGACGCGCCCAGCGTCCAACTGCCGACGCTCGCCAGGCCCGACGCGTTCGTCGTCGGGGTGGCGCCCGTGATGATGCCGCCGCCGGTCGCCACGGCGAACGTCACGGCGACGCCCGACACCGGATTGCTCGAAGCGTCCGTGACCTTCACGGTGGGGGCCACGGCGACGGCCGTGCCCGCCGTGGCGGTCTGGCCGTCGCCCGCGACCTTCGTCACGTTCGCCGCCGGCCCCACCTGGCCCGTCGCCGTCTCCGCGAACGACGTCGCCGCCGCGGTCCCGACCTTGGCCGTGACCTGCACGCTGCCGGCCGTGTTGCCCAGCGTCAGCGTCGTCTGGGCCTGGCCCGTGCTGTCGGTCATCGTCGACGCCGGGTTCACCGTGCCGCTGGACGCGGTGAACTGCACCGTCACGTTGCCGACCGGGAAGCCGTCGGCCGCCAGGACCTTCACCACCAGCGGCTGCGCCAGCTGGGTGCCGATGGCCCCCGTCTGGTTGTTGCCGCTCACGATCTGGATCTGGTTCGGCACCGGCGAGACGGTCACCTGCGTCGAGTCGCGGATCCCGGTCGGCGTGTGCGCGTAGACCCACGCGGTGCCGCGGGTGGCGCCGGCGCGGAACAGGCCGTCGGCGTTGATCCGGTTCGACGCGCCCGGCGTGGACCACGCGGTGTAGAACTGTGAATCCGCGGCCTCGTTGGAGTCGATGCCGGTGACGCGGAACTGGAGCGTGCCGCCGAAGGTCACGCCCGAATCGCGCGGCGCGATCTGGATGGACGCGAGCTGCCGGCCCGGGCCGACGTAGTCGGTCGAATCCATCACGAACGGCGTGGGACTACTGTTGGTGAGGCCGCTCCTGACCAGAACGGTGTCCACGCCACTGAAGAGCAGCGTAGTATCCGACAGCAGCTGAATCGTGAGGTAGACGGTCGCGGTGTCCGTGACCGCCACGGAGATCGACGCGGAGACTTCCGACAGATCCGCGCCGAACGGGATCGTGTGCCTGGCGACGGTGTCGCTGGGCGGCTCGACGGCGATCAGGCGAACCTGATTCACCGAGAGCCCGCCGAAGCTGCTGAGCGCGATGTTCAGTTCGGGCTGGATCGCGAGCGCCACCACGTGGCGCACCGGCCCGGTCGGGTTGTCGCACGTGACGGCGGCGCCCGCCGCGACCACGACGGGCAAGAGCCCGCGTATCAGCCTGCGGGCACTGGGGGGCAGATGCTCGACGAAGCTCACAAGTGGGCAGCCAAAGTAACCCGCAGGAGAAGGAAACTGTCAAGCAACGGTAGCGCCCGGTTAGGTTTGGCGCTATGCGACGCCCACACCACTTCTTGGTGACCGACGTCACGGTCCGCCGGCCGGTCCGCCCGGACGCCGGGCAGGCCGCCTGATGGAGCACCCGCCGGCCCCCGGACGGGGCAGCCTGATATCGGTGAACGTGGGCCTCCCGAGGTCCGTGGACTGGAAGGGCAAGCCCGTGCGCACCGCCATCTTCAAGGCTCCGGTGGACGGGCCCGTGCACGTCGGCGCGGCGAACCTGGCCGGCGACCAGCAAGGCGACCCGTCCGTCCACGGCGGGCCATTCAAGGCGGTGTATCTCTATCCATCGGAGCACTACGCCTTCTGGCGAGCCGACCTCGGCGCCCTCGGCTGGGGCGCCTTCGGCGAGAACCTGACGACGGCGGGCCTCTCCGAGGCCACGACGCGCATCGGCGACCGGCTGCGCGTCGGGACGGCGGAGCTGGTGGTCACGCAGCCGCGGCTGCCGTGCTTCAAGCTGGAGCTGCGGTTCGGCCGGCCGGGTCTGGAGCGGCGGTTCCTCCGGAGTGGCCGCACCGGCTTCTACCTGTCGGTGGCAGCCGAAGGAGAGGTGCGGGCCGGCGACCCCATCGTCGTCGAGCCGGAGGCGGACTCGGTGACGATCGCCGAGGTGGTGGGTCTCTACCGGACGGATCGCCCGGACCGCGAGCTGCTGCGGAAGCTCGCCGGGCTGCCGGCCCTGCCCGAGGCGCTGCGGCTGAAGTACGGCAGGAAGCTGAAGGAAGTCTCCCCCGAGGCCGCCCTCCCCGACTAGCCGAGCAACGGGCCCAACTGGCCCGCGGTCGGCTCCGCTCAGCAGAACCAGGGTTCCGTCAGCCGCGGCGCCACCGGCCGCCGCTCGGCGTGGGTCGCGCGCGCGGCCTCCGGGCGCCGTCCCGCCGCCGCGTACGCCGCGTCGCGCACCTTCCCGAACGTGCGGGCGGGAGTCTCGCGCGCGTGGTTGGCCCAGTGCACGATCTCGCTCACGTCGCCGTACAGACGTTCCATGCGCGGATCGGGATGCTCCCAGCGCCAGGTGAACGCCCCCGCATCGAGGTCCGTCAGGAACGGCCGGATGTCCGGCCGGGCGAGCAGGGCGGATCCGGGAGGCACGAGCAGCCGGACCGCGAGCTGCACCGGCTCCACGCAGTCCGTCAGGTCCTCGGCGATGAGCCAGTCCACCATCTCGACGTAGTCGTCGAGGGTCGTCCAGGGCGTGAACGGCAGGAACGACGGGCGCAGCGTGATGCCCGCCCCGCGCACCGCCTCGAGCGCGCGCTGCACGTCCGCACGCGTGTGTCCCTTCTCGAGCTTGGCGAGCACGACGTCGCTCAACGACTCGACGGCGCTCACCACGAACGCGCAGCCCGCGGCGGCCAGCTCGCGCAGATCGGCGGGGTGGCGGAGCAGGTGCTCGACCTTGGCCGTGAAGTCGAAGGTGAGGTCGGGGAACTCGGCGTGCATCGCGCGGACGACGGCCAGCGAATGCCCGGGCCCATTCAGGAAATCGGGGTCGGCAAACGTGACGTGCCGCGCGCCGGCCGCCACCTGCCGGCGCACGTCCTCGAGCACCACGGCACGGGGCACGACGAAAAAGCGTCCGCCGTAGACCGGCGGAATGGGGCAGTGCAGGCACTCGTGCAGGCATCCCCGGCTGGCCTCGACCACCCCGGCCACGCGCCGCTCGCCGCTCCACTCGAGCGCGGCGTAGCGGTCCAGGGCCGGGAGCCGGCGCCGGTCCGGCACCGGGAAGTCGAGCTTGCTCAGGACCGGGGCGGGGGAGCGCTCCGGCCGCTCGCCGCGGTCGAGGCGCTCGGCCAGGGCCACGAGTGCCGCCTCGCACTCGCCGCCCAGCACCGCGTCGGCACCGTGCTCGAGCAGGAAGTCGTGGTTGAGGAGCGCGTACAGGCCGAAGAAGCAGACCGTGGCCGACGGGTTCCAGCGGCGGACCTGCTCCGCCGCGTGGACGCCGATCCGGAGCGCGGTGTGCATCGGCACCGAGATCGCGACCAAAGAGGCGCGGCGGGCGCGATCGGCGTCCAGCCGCTCGAGCGCGAGGTCCAGCGCATCGGGCTCGAACCCCGCGCGCGCGAGGAAGCCCGCGGCCGTGGCGAGCGCGAGGGGCTGGTGGCCCAGCTCGTAACAGGAGAGCAACAGGATGGCACCAGTCCCGCGAAGCGGGCCCGCGCGCTCGTTCTGCACGCAGATTCCGTGGCCGTGAGGGTCACCGGGAATTTCGTTCGCCGGCCCACATTCTCCAAGTGAGCGTCCGGACCATGCGGTCTCCGGTCTCGCCCGCGATCGCCGCGGCACGATGAATCTCGCGGTCCAGAAAGCCGTGTTCGGCGCGACGAGCCGACTCACCGAGATCGCGCCGGAGTGGGGCGCGCGCCTCCTCGATGCGACGCTGCGGCCCGTGCTCGGGTGCCGCGCGATCGGCGCATGGCACGCGAGGCGCAACCGCGGCGTCGTCCGTCGGGCGCGGGCGCTGCGGCGCTTCCTCGTGGTGCCCGACATCCACATCGGCGACGCCGTGATGACGGAGTCGGCCCTGGGCGCCGTGCGCGATTTCTTCCCGGACGCCGAAGTGGACTACGCCGTCAACCGTTCGGTGGCGCCGCTCATCGAGGGCCACCCCGATGCCACGCGCGTGCTGCCGGTCTTCTCCGGCGCCCAGTTCCCGGGACCGTCCGACCTCGACGGCCTGCGGCGGCTCATCCGGGACGGCGGCTACGACCTGGTGCTGGCCTTCGGCCCCTTCCTGGAGGTCGGGGATCTCGCGGCGCGCGGGCAGAGGTTCGTGAGCTTCCTGACGCACGCGTCGGCCCTGGTGCGCAACGAGAACGACGCGTCGCAGGTCAACCACTTCAGCTATCAGCACTACCAGTTCGTCCGCGGCGTGCTCGAGGGCGCGGCGCCCGCGCAGCGCGCGGCGACCTTTCCGGGACCCCGCACGACGGTGCCGGAGGCCGCGGTGCGGCGCGCGGCGGAGTACGCGGCGGCGGCCGGCATAGGGGACCGGTCCGGCGTCCTCATCCTGAACCCGGACGGCGCGTGCCGCTTCAACGTGTTGCCGTTCGACGACCAGGTCGCGCTGCTCCTCGAGATCGCGCAGCGCGCGGGCGACGACGTGACGATCCTGGTCGGGGCGGGACACTCGCAGCAGGGGATCGGCGTGCGGCTCGTCGCCGCGATGCCGGAGCGCGTGCGCGGGAGCCTGCGCATCATCCCGCCGGAGCTGGACCTCGCGGCCTACGTCGCGCTGATCGACTACGCCGACGTGTTCGTCACCGGCGACACGGGTCCGATGCACCTCGCGGCGGCGCGCCGGCACGCGGCGTCGGGCGGCCACCGGTTCCGGAACCGCACGGCGGTGCTGTCGCTGTTCGGTGCGACCGTCCCCCGGATGTCGGGCTACGACTCGGCCCGCCCCGGCTATCTGCCAGCGAACCAGGACGCGCCGTCGTGGTGCTACGTGGCGCCGAGCCGGTGCCGCAACATCACCTGCCTCAACAAGTACTTCAAAACGTGCCGCGCGGTCCGCTGCTTCGAAGGCGTGGACGTCGCGGGCCTCGCAGATCTCGTCGCGTCCCACCTGCGGTCCGTGCGCTCCGGCGAGCGGCTTCGAGCCGCGTCGCCGCTCGCGAGCACCCGGGCCGCGCTGGAGCCGGCCCTGACCTGAGCCGCCGGGGGCTTCGGCCTGGGCGCGCGCGGGCCGGCGGCGGGCCGGGGCCGGCGCCGGCTACAGTCCGAACAGGTACGAGAGCTTGGCGAAGAAGCCGTCGTCGGTGCGCGCGCGCTGGCGGCCGACGGCGCAGGCCAGGTCGAAGTCCGAGCACGAGGCGCCATACCCGAGGTAGATGAGCGTGCCCGGGCTCGGCCGGTACGAGAAGAGCCAGTCCACCCTGACCTGGTCCGAACTGCTCGGACCCACGACGCTGCCGGCGACGACGATCGGATTGCCGGTCGTCGGGTCGCGCAGTGCGTCGGTCGAGAGCGCGGTGTACTGCCCCACCACGCGGAAGAAGATCGAGCGCGTGGCCTGGTACTCGAGCTTGAGGCGCGGGATGTCCTCGCTCGAGAACCAGCTTCCGTCCCGGCGGTGGATGGTGAGCCGGCTGTACTGCGCCGTGATCCGCACGGCGGGCGTGGGTCGCAGGTCCACTTCGCCGCTCGCGGACGTGGCGGTGCCGCGCGCCGCCTCGTCGAAGTTCGCGACCGCCCCGTACGACCAGCTCGCCGTGCCCGTGAGCTGGCGCCACGTCGGCGTGGTGAGGCCGGCGCCGACGGTGAAGAGGTTGTCGAGCATCGCGGGTACCGCGAAGGGCGCCGTCGTGGTGTCGGCCGGCACGGCGCCGGCGCGCACGCGGTAGCTGCCGTACGGCGTGCCCAGGTAGCCGGGCGACGTGGGGTCGAAGCGGTAGAAGTTGCGCTGCAGGCTGACGTTGGGCTGCCACCAGCCGCGCAGCGTGCCCTGGAGGTTGACGCTCTCGCTGCCCTCGAGCGGGGCCTGCCGGCCGAAGCCGTCGTAGCTCCAGATCCGGGTGATGGTCTGGAAGCTCGACAGCGTCTCGAGCAACGCGCCGCGCTCGCCGTAGCCCGTGAAGCGGTTGAAGTAGCTGAGGTTCACGATGCCCGTGCGGTTGACGAACCCGGCGGCCGCCTGGAAGTCGGGCGCGATGCCGGTCGCGTTCACGTGGAAGCCCCAGTAGCGGCCGGTGCGGTCCCAGGTGCCCTGCAGCAGCGTGCCGCGGTGGAAGCCGGTCGAGTCGTGCGTCCAGGTCGCGACGCCCTGCAGCTCGATGAAGTAGATCCGGTTGTGCACGATGTGCGCGTCGAGGTCCAGCAGCCGCGAGAACTGGCCGCCGTCCTCCTTGGTGGTGCCCACGAAGCCGAGGTTCGACGTCGGGCCGAGGTCGTAGCGCAGCCGCGTGATGCCGAACAGCGGGTGGCTCCCCGTGGCGGATTCCGACGTCGAGTCGGACGAGACGATCGTGGCGATCGTCCAGGGGCCGACCTTGCCCGCGAGCTTGGCGCCCGCGTCGGGGCTCACGATGCGCCGCGTGTAGATGAGCTGGTTGGGGCTGTCCAGGAGCTCGAGGCCGTCGAGGAAGAACGGCCGCTTCTCCGGATAGAAGAGCGCGAAGCGCTGGTTCAGCGTGACCTGCCCGACGTCGGCCTCGACCTGCGAGAAGTCCGGCTTGATCGTGCCGTCGAGCGAGAGGTTGGGCGTGACGCCGTAGTGCGCGTCGAGGCCGAGCTGGATCTCGCCGGCGCCGGCGCGGCCCGTCGCGTAGTGATAGCCGCCGCCCGTCGTGTCGCCGTTGATGCGGTCGGTGACGACCGGCGTGAGGTCCAGCACGAGGCCGCGCCGCAGGTCGGTCAGGCTGTCGATCCACCCCGACTGGTTGATGAAAGAGGCGCTCGCCCGGATGGCCGGCGCCCAGGAATCCTGGTAGCCCGAGTGCTGCACGCGGCGCAGCACGTTGATGCCCCACGACTGCACCTTGCCGCCGGCGTAGCGCAGGCTCTTGAACGGGATCCGGATCTCGACGTCGTACCCGCCAGGCACGAGCCGCCCGCGGGACTGGAAGATGAAGTCGGGGTTCAGGTCCACGTTGCCGTTGAGCACGTTCAGTGCGCTGATGCTCGTGCCGCCCGACGTGCCGCCGGCGCCCCCGGCGTAGGCGTCGATGCGCACGCCGTCCTGCTGCACGCCGAACGGGTTCACGCCGAACAGGAAGGCGCGCCGCCGGTCGTTGTAGGTGTCGAGCAGGATCTGGACGTAGTCGTCGGCGTCGATGTTGTCGCGGTCGGCGTGCGTGGCGTGGACGAGGTCGCCGTGCACCTCGCGGGCGCGGATGCCGAAGTAGATCGCTGTCGGCGAGTACCACACCAGGACCTCGGTGGGCTCCTCGGCGGGTCGCGAGTCCACGGGCTGGTACTCGGAGAAGTCCACCATGCGCGCGGCGCGCTGCCACACCGGCTCGTCCAGAACGCCGTCGACCGCGATCGTGGTGTCGATGCGCGGCAGGACGACGTGCAGCTGGTGCGACCGGCCGCTGAAGAGGGGGCCTGAATCGGAGGGTGCCTGGAGCAGCGCCAGGAGCGCGAGGGCCGGAAACATGGGCCGGAGAATCTACAACGGAAGGGTGCGGGGGGTAGGGCGCAGGAAGCGGCTTCGCGCCCCTACACCCTTCACCCTACCCCCTGCACCCTGTCATCAGCCTACAGCGTGTGGCCCACCAGGGCCTCCAACGTCGCGCGCGCGATGAGGTAGTTGTAGCGCGCCTGGACCAGCGTGACCTCGGCCTGATTGAGCGCCGTTTCGGCGGTCAGGAGGTCCACGATCGTGGACGCGCCAAGCCGGTAGCGCTCCTGCTGCATCCTGAGGCTCTCCTGCGCAGCGGCCACCGACGTGCGCCCCACGTCGATCTGCGCGGACGCGGCGTCGAGCGCGGTCACCGCCTGCGTCAGGCTCGCCTCGAGGCCCAATCGGGCGTCGCGCAGCTTGGCTTGGGCGGCGACGGAGTTGGCGTCCGCCGTCACGATGCTGGCCTCGCGGCTGAAGCCGTTGAAGATGGTCCAGCGCAGCGTCAGGCTGACGTTCCACGTGCCCGTGTACTTCGCGTTCCGCACCACGCCGATCACCGCGCCGGTCGAGTCCTTGATTTGGGTCACGGGCGCGGCGTCCCACGGCAGCTGCCCTCCAACCCAGGTCTGCGTCGCGCCGAGGCTCAGCGTCGGGTAGTACTGCGACCGCTGCGCGGCGACCGACGCCCGGGCCGCCGTGACCGCCGCCTGGGCCTCGACGACCGAGGGCGCCGTCGCCTCGGCGTCGCGTCGCAGCGCCGCGGTGTCCAGACTGACGAGGCGGATTTCCAGCGCCGTGTCCGGTACCGGCGCCACGAGTCCTTGGGCGCCGATGGCCCGGGCCAGGTCGGCCTGGGCGGTGAGCGCAGTGGCGCGGGCCTGGATGAGCTGCACCTCGGCCGTGCCGTAGTTCACGCTGGCGGTGAGGGAATCGGAGCGTGTCGTGGCCCCGAGCCGGAGCTTCTCGGTCGTCAGGCGGAGCTGCTGATCGGACTGCGCGAGGTTCGCCTGGGCGACGCCCACGAGTTCCTGGTCGGCGAGCGCGTTGAAGAACGCCTGCTTCGTCGCGAGGTCGGTCGCGTAGTCCTGCTGGAGCAGCGCGGCGCGGTTGAGGTCCCGCGTGGCGTTCGCGGCGCGCATGTTGGCACCGCGCTGGAAGCCGGTGAACAACGGCAGGCTGGCGCTGAGGCCGAAGGACGAGTTGTCGGTCAGGGACGACGTCGTGGCGACGCCGTTCAGCGGATTGGCCCGCTGCTGGCTGTTGCGGGTGGCGCTGCCCGAGCCGGTGATGGTCGGCAAGTAGGCGCCCCAGGCCTGGGTCACGCCCATGCCGGCGACGCGCAGGTTCTGCTGTGCCTGGACCTGCGACGGGTTGTACTCGCGGCCGAGTTGCAGAGCCTGGGCGAGGGTGACGCGCTGCGCCGGCATCATCTGCGTGGTGTCGGGCGCCGCCGCCATTGGTGCGGCGGGTGCGGCCGGAGTGGCCGCCGGCTTCGGCGCAGGTGCCGGGGTCGTGGGCTGTTGAGCGACGGCGGCGCCGGCGAGCAGGGTGCCGAGGGCCAGCGCGGAAAACGATCGAGTGAGCGTCATCATGGCTTCTTGGCTTGCGCGGCCGCCGTGCTGTCGGCCCGGGCGCGTTC
>DATKNX010000271.1:0-9053 GCA_035541085.1 Gemmatimonadales bacterium
GGGCTGCCGCGCGAGCGCGCGCTGGGCGTCGAGCCAGGTCGAAGCCGCCCGGTCCCACGCGGCCACGCCCCCGACCGGCACGGCGTACTGCGGTGCCAGCAGGGCCATGGCGACCCCGACGGACGCCGGTATGATCGCGACGACGACGAGCCAGACGAAGATGCGGCGGCGGAACGTGAGAGCCACGGGGCCTAAGTTAGGGCCGGCACCTCCAGTCTCAAGAGAGCAGAACCGTTGGTGGGCAGAGAAGTTGCCGGACGCCAAGGTGCGAGTGGTTACAAGCCGCCAGCCGTCGGGCGTGCGGTCGAGTGGTCAGTACCTGCAACTGGAGTGTCTCCCGATCCCTCCCGCCTGAGAACCACCGGCAACTTGGCGTCTGGCAACTCCACTGCCCACTGGCACTTACAATCTGGCAACCGTGCCGAAGCTAGCCCGTCTCCAATGCCCTGAGTATCATTGAAAGTTGGGCTCGATCGGGGGGCGCTATCTGGCTTCGGCTCATCTGGCCGACGTGTTCGATGCCGCCGCGGCGCGCTCTCCCGAGCGGCCCTTCGTGGTGGCGGGCGAGCGGCGGATCGCCTACGCGCAGGCGAGCCGCGAGGCGGACGGGCTGGCGGCGTCGCTGGCCGACCTGGGTATCGAGGCGGGCGACACCATCGCCGTCAACCTGCCCAACTGGCCGGAGTGGATCACCGCCGCGTTGGCCGCGTCGCGCCTCGGCGCCGTGCTCGTGCCCGTCAACCCGGCGCTGGGCTACCACGAGCTGACCTACCAGTTGCGTCACGCCGAGGCTTCGGTGGTGGTGACCGCCGCGAGCCACGGGGGCAAGGACTTCGTGGAGCTGTTCGACGACCTGATCGGCGAGCTCCCCGACGTCCAGTACCTCGTCGCCGTCGGCGAGGGCGACTACTGGTACGACGACCGGGTCTTCCCCTTCCGGGACCTGGTCGCGAAGGGCAGCCGGCTCCCCGTGCCCGGGGGCCTGCGCGACGCCGACGCCGCGTTCGCGATCCTCTACACGTCCGGCACGATGGGCAAGCCCAAGGGCGTATGCCTGTCGCACCGCAACGTGGTGGGCACCGCGGCGGCGGTGAACGACGTGCTGGCCCTCGGGCCCGACGACGTCGTGCTCGCGGCGGTGCCGCTGTTCACGATCTTCGGCACCAGCATCGTGGCGGGGGCCGTCGTGGCGGGAGCGACGCTGGTGCTGGACGACCGGTTCGACCCGGCGGGTGCGGTGGAGCTGATGGCCCGCGAGGGGGTGTCCGTGTGTCACGGGGTGCCGACGATGTTCCACCTGCTGGTGCGCGAGGCGGGCTTCACGCACGCCGCCCTCCCGCGGCTCAGGACGGGGATCGTCGCGGGCAGTCCGGTGGCACCGGACCTGGCGGCGGCGGTGCGCCGCGTGTGCGACGTGGAGATCGCCTACGGCCTGACGGAAACGGGGCCGACGGTCACCATGACGCGCCCGGGCGATGCGCCGGCCCAGCGGCTCGAGACGGTGGGGCGGGCCCTGCCGGGCGTGGAGCTCCGGATCGTGGACGTCACGACCGGCGAGCTGCACGGCCTCGAGGCGGTGGGCGAGCTCGCGGTGAAGGGGCCGAACGTGATGACCGGGTACCACCGTATGCCGGCGGAGACCCGGCGCTCGTTCACGCCGGAGGGGTTCTTCCTCACCGGCGACCTCGCCATGCTCGAGGCGGACGGCCACGTGCGGATCGTCGGCCGCCGGAAGGAGATGATCATCCGCGGCGGATACAACGTCTATCCGCGCGAGGTGGAAGACGTGCTGCGGGCGCATCCCGGCGTCGAGGAGGTGTGCGTGGTGGGCGTGCCCCACGACGTCCTCGGCGAGATCGTGTGCGCCTGTGTCGTACCGACCGAGGGTGCCATCCTGCGCGGCGAGGACATCACGGACTTCGCGCGCCAGCAGATGGCCGACTACAAGGTGCCCGACCTGGTGCGGTTCTTCGACGCGCTCCCGCTCACGGCGAGCGGGAAGGTGAAGCGCCGGGAGCTCGCGCAGGTCGTGGCCCTCGACCACACAGCCTCCTGAAGGAGTCCATGACCTTTCCGTCTCCGCGTCCGGCGAGCAAACAGCCGCCGGCGCACGCGCCGAACGCCGCCCTGCTGATCGACTTCGACAACGTCACGATGGGCATCCGCTCCGACCTCCAGGTCGAGCTGCGGAAGCTCCTCGACTCCGACATCATCCGCGGCAAGGTCGCGGTCCAGCGGGCGTACGCCGACTGGCGCCGCTACCCGCAGTACATCGTGCCGCTCTCCGAAGCCTCGATCGACCTGATCTTCGCGCCGGCCTTCGGCTCCAACAAGAAGAACGCCACCGACATCCGGCTGGCCATCGACGCCGTCGAGCTCGTCTTCACGCGGCCCGAGATCGGCACCGTCATCCTCCTCTCGGGCGACTCGGACTTCTCGTCGCTCGTGATCAAGCTGAAGGAGTACGGGAAGTACATCATCGGCGTCGGCATCCGCGAGTCGGCGTCCGACCTGCTGATCCAGAACTGCGACGAGTACTACTCGTACAACGAGCTCGCGGGCCTCGCGCGCGCGGGCGAGGACGAGGGCCCGAAGCGCGACCCGTGGGACCTCGTGGTGGACGCGGTGCTGGAGATGAAGAAGCGCAACGACGTGATGCGCTCCGACCGGCTGAAGCAGGTGATGCAGGAGCTCGACGCCTCGTTCGACGAGAAGAACGTCGGGATGAGCCGGTTCTCCAAGTTCGTGGACGAGGCGAAGCGCCGCGGACTGCTGACGGCCACCAAGCTCGAGAACGGGCAGTTCGAGATCGACCTCGGCGCGTCGGCGCCGGGCGGCGAGCGCGCGCTGCCGCCGATTCCCGGCGGGGCGGACGAGCGCCGCGGCCAGGAGCGCGCCGAGCACGAGCGCGCCGGCGGCGGCCGGTCGCGGCGCGGGCGCCGCGGCGGCCGGGGCCCCGCGGCCGAGCCGGCCCGCGAGAGTGCGGCTCCGGCGGCGGCCGGCGCGGCCGCGCCGCTCTCGCTCGCGGAGGCCTTCGACCTGCTGAAGCGCGCGCTCCACGAAGTCGGCGCGTTCCCGCCCACGTCGGTGGGCGAGGACCTGGTGCGCGAGCGGATGGAGGAGATGCACGGCAACGCGCAGGACCCGCTGTTCCACCGGCCGCGCTTCGGCCGCCTGCTGCGGCAGGCGCAGGACGCCGGCCTCGTGGATCTCTCGAAGGACGAGCGCGGGTTCGAGGTGGTCCTCAAGGGCGAGGCGGCGGCGCCCGTCGAGCGGGCCGAGCCCGCGGCGGGCGAGCAAGCGGCCGAGCGCGGCGGACGCCGTGGCCGCCGTGGTCGCGGGGGCCGGAGCCGGGGTGAGGGCGGGCGCGAGGAGCGCGCGAGCGCACCGGAGCCCGAGGTCGAGGCCGAGCTGCCGCCCGCGCCGCGTGCCGCTCCGGAGGCGTCGGCGCCTCCCGCGCACGGGCCCTCCGGGCGCGGCCTGCTCTACCGGCGCGGCTCCCGCCGTGCCGCGCCGCCCGCGGGCGGCGTGCCGTTGGTCGGCGTCGTCGAAATCGACTCGGACGAGCCCGAGAAGGGCGGGAAGGCGAAGGCCGCGCCGCAGCGGCGCGCGCGCGGCGGGGTCGGACGGCGCCCGGCGCGCGGCCGGTCGAAGAAGAAGTCCGAGGAGCCACCCGCCGAGTCGTGACGCCGCGGCCACTCCCGCCCGCCTTCTACGCGCGGGACACCGTCGTCGTCGCGCGGGCGCTGCTGGGGCAGCTGCTGGTCTCCGTCGTCGGAGGCCGGCGCTGCCTCGCGCGCATCGTGGAGACGGAAGCCTACGTTGGACCGCACGACCCGGCGTGCCACGCCGCCGGCTGGCGGCGCACGCCGCGCAACGAGGCGCTGTACGGCCCGCCGGGGCACGCGTACGTCTACTTCACCTACGGCATGCACTGGTGCGTGAACGTGGTCACCGGGCCCCCGGGCTACCCCGCGGCCGTGCTGCTCAGGGCCGCCGAGCCGCTCGCGGGGCTCCCCGCGATGCGCCGCCGCCGCGGCACGGCGGACGACCGCACGCTCGCCGCGGGCCCCGCGCGCCTCACGCAGGCACTCGGGATCGACCGGCGGCTCGACGGGCACGACCTCCGCGCCCGGCCGCTGTGGGTCGCGGCGGGCGAGAGCGTGCCGCGGCGCCGGATCGCGGCCGGGCCCCGCATCGGCATCCGCGTGGCGACCGACTGGCCGCTGCGCTTCTGGGTGGCCGGCAGCCCCTTCGCCAGCCGGCCGCGCTAGGCGGCGGCGGGGGGAAAAACACGGCGGCCAGCCGTCGCCGGCTGGCCGCCTCCGTCACCCGAGCGCGAGCGTCAGCGCTCGGTCGAGATGTCTCCGCTCTCCCGCGAGCCGAGGAACGCGTAGCGGACCCCCGCCTCGAACGACGACGAGCCGTTCTGCAGCATGAAGCCGCGGCCTTGCGGGCTGAACTGCGCCTGCCCGAACACCGCCAGCTTGCCCACGCGGATCTGCACGCCCACCATCGCGAGCGCGAACCCGCCGGAGGAGTTCTGCTGCACGAAGGTCGTCTGCGTCGTGGTCGGCGTCGCGCTGTTGACCTGGGCGTTGCTCAGCGTCTCGATCACGAACCCGCCGCCGGCGTAGGGCTGGATCGGCCCGTTCCACGGCAGGACGAGGATCGCGATCTGGATGCGCTGCAGCGCGTCGTACACCGCGGGCACGCTGGTGCCGTTGTCCGTGGTGAACGTGTCGCCGCTCTTCTTCAACGTGCTCGAGTACGCGGCGTAGAGCGCGGTGCGCTTGGCGGTGATCATCCACTCCGCGCCGACCTGCGGCTGGTTCACCGTGCCGGAGGGCAGGGTGTAGCTCACGATGCCCCCCTTCGCGCCCCAGTACCACTGGTTCTGCCAGTCCTGGATCTGGGCGGCGAGGGGTGCAGCCGAGGCGAGCACGAGCAGTGCGGCGATCGCCAGCGAGCGGTGTCGCATTATGGATTCCTCTCGAATGGGTCGGTCGCGGCGGACCGAAGAGCCAAAATAGGAAAGAGGAGGGAAAAAGGCGAGAGTTGAGGCGCCCGGGACCCTCCAACCTGGCGCCCGGCAACCACTTCCAACTTGGCGTCCGGCAACTCTACTGGAGTACTCCAATCCGTCTTCCGACCTTCTTGAAGGCCGCCAGCGCCTTCTCCAGGTGCTCGCGCGTGTGCGCCGCCGAGACCTGGCAGCGCACGCGCGCCTGGCCCTGGGGCACGACCGGGTAGCCGAACCCGGTCACGAACACCCCCTCCTCGAGCAGGGCGTCGCTCATCCGGATGGCCAGGGCGGTCTCGCCGAGGATGACGGGGATGATGGGCGTGTCGCCCTCGAGCGGCTTGAAGCCGGCCTCGCGCAGGGCGGCGCGGAACCAGCGGGCGTTCTCGTGCAGCCGGGCCACCCGCTCCGGGTGCTGGCGCAGCACGCGCACGGCGGCCAGCGCGCTGCCCGCGACCGTGGGCGGCAGCGCGTTGCTGAAGAGCTGCGGCCTCGAGCGCTGGGTGAGGTAGTCGCACAGCGCGGCCGTCGAGGCCGTGAACCCGCCGGCGGCGCCGCCGAGCGCCTTGCCGAGGGTGCTGGTGACGATGTCCACCTGCCCCAGGAGGCCGAGATGCTCGGCCGTGCCGCGCCCGGTCTTGCCGAGGACCCCGGTGGCGTGCGAGTCGTCCACCGCCACGACGGCGTCGTAGCGCCGCGCGAGCTCGCAGATGTCGGCGAGCCGGGCCACGTCGCCTTCCATCGAGAAGACGCCGTCGGTGAAGATCAGCCGCGTGCGCGCGCCGCGCGCCGCCCGGAGCTTCTCCTCCAGGTCGGCCATGTCCGAATGCCGGTACACGGCGGACTGGCACTTGGTGATCTGCCGCGCCAGGCGCACGGCGTCGATGATGGACGCGTGGTTGAGCTGGTCCGAGACGACGACGTCCGCCTCGCCGAGGACGGTCGCGCACAGCCCCTCGTTGGCGTTCCAGCACGACACGTAGGTCAGCGACGCCTCGCTGCCCACCAGCTCGGCCAGCGCCCGCTCCAGCTCGCGGTGGATCGTGAAGGTGCCGCAGATGAAGCGCACGGAGCCGGTGCCCGCCCCGTAGGTGTCGAGCGCCTCCTTGCCCGCCGCCACGACGTCCGGATGGTTGCACAGCCCGAGGTAGTTGTTCGACGACAGGATCACGACGTCGCCGCGCCCCTCCATCACCGTGAGCGCGGCCTGCGGCGCGTCCAGGTGGTTGAGGTGCTTGTAGACACCGGTGCGCTTGAACTCGTCCAGCTCCGCCTGCAGGCGGGCCGTGAAGGCGGACGTGGGCATGGGGTCAGGTCCCGATGTCGAGGATCACCTTGCCGGCGTCGCCGCTGCGGATGGCGGCGATCGCGTCGTCGATCTTTTCCAGCGGGAAGCGGTGCGTGATGGTCGGCCGCGGATCGAACTGCCCCGAGCGCAGGAACCGCTGCATCAGGTGCCAGGTCTCGTACATCTTGCGGCCGATGACGCCGTAGATCGTGATCCCCTTGAACACGATCTCGTTGGCGAAGTCGATCGGCACGTTGCCGTCCGGGATGCCCAGCAGGTGCACGCGCCCGCCGTAGCGCACGACCTTGAAGCCGGTGTGCAGCGCGCTCGGGGCGCCCGACATCTCGCACACCAGGTCGGCCCCGTCGCCCTTCGACATCTCGAGCACCGCGGCCTCGACGTCGTCGGTCTTCGGGTTCAGGACCCGCGTCGCGCCCATGTTCCGCGCCAGCGCGAGCCGCTTGGGGTTCACGTCCACCGCGATGACGGCCGCCGCGCCCGCCGCCTTCGCGATGCCCACGGCGAAGCAGCCGATCGGCCCGCAGCCCGTGATCAGCACGATGCTGCCCGACACCTCGGTGCTCAGCACGGTGTGGAACGCGTTCCCCATCGGGTCCATGATCGCGCCGATCTCGGTGGGGATCCCGTCCAGCATCATCACGTTGCTCGCCGGCATGACGATGTACTCGGCGAAGCAGCCGTTGCGGTCCACGCCGATGATCGAGGTGCGCCGGCACACGTGCCCGTTGCCGGTGCGGCACTGCAGGCAGTGGCCGCAGATCACGTGGCCCTCGGCCGTGACGAGCTGGCCCGGCTTGAAGTCCTCGTGGACGTCGCTGCCGACCTGGACGATCTCGCCGGCGAACTCGTGCCCGACGGTGAAGGGCGGCTTGCAGCGGCCCTGCGCCCACGGATTCCAGTCGTAGATGTGGAGATCGGTGCCGCACACGCCGGCGTGGTGCACACGGACGAGGATGTCCGACGGCCCGCAGGTGGGCTTCGGGACGTCGCGCACCGCGAGGCCCGGCCCGCTGGCCGTCTTGACGATCGCTTTCATGATCCCTCGGACGAGAAGATGGAGGTCGGCCCGGACTGCGTAGACGCCTGCCATCCACTGCAAGAACGGCGCCCGGAATATACGGCGCGCGCTCCGAGGCCAGAATGGCGCCGGCCGCCTAGTCCCGCGGCTCCACGCGCACGGCGGTGATCTTGAACTCGGGGATCTTCGCGTACGGGTCGAGCACCGTGTTGGTGAGCAGGTTCGCGGCGGCCTCGCGGAAGTGGAACGGGACGAACACCTGCCGCGGCCGCACGCGGTCCGACAGGCGGGCGCCGATCAGCATGGAGTTGCGGCGCGACGTGATGCGCACCTGGTCCCCGTCGCGGACGCCGAGCGCCGCGGCGTCGGCGGGGTTCAGCTCCACCGTCGGCACCGGCTCGCGCGAGTCCAGCCCCTTCGAGCGCCGCGTCATCGTCCCCGTGTGCCAGTGGTAGAGCTGGCGGCCCGTGTTCATCACGAACGGGTACTCGGTGTCGGGCAGCTCGGCCGGCGGCAGGTACTCGACGGGCACCATCGTGCCGCGCCCGTCGGCGGTGGGGAAGCGGTCGCCGAAGAGGAACGCGGTGCCGCCGCTCGCCGCGTCGGGGACCGGGTACTGGAGGCCCGCCATGTCGAGCCGCGGGTACGTGACGCCCGCCCACGAGGGCGTCACCGCCGCGATCTCGCGCATCACGCTCTCGGCGTCGGTGAACGGGGTCGGGAACCCGGTCCGCGCGGACAGCTCCAGCAGCACGTCGAGGTCGCGGCGCGCCCGGCCGGGCGGCGCGCACGCCGCGCGCACCCGCTGGATGCGCCGCTCGGTGTTGACGAACGTGCCGTCCTTCTCCGCGAAGGACGTGCCCGGCAGCACGACGTCGGCGAACCGGGCGGTCTCCGTGAGAAACAGGTCCTGCACGGCGAGGAACTCCAGCCCGTGGAACCAGTCCTCGGCGTGCGCGACGTTGGGATCGGAGATGACCGGGTTTTCGCCGAAGATGTACATCCCGCGGACCGGCGAGTCGGCGCCGACGATCTCGGTGACCTTGAGGCCCGGCTTGAGGGAGAGCGCCTCGTCGGCGAGGCCCCACGCCGACGCGAAACGGTGGCGGACCGCGGCGTCGTTCACCGGCTGGTAGTCGGTGTACGACATCGGGATCCCGCCCACGTCGGACGCGCCCTGCACGTTGTTCTGTCCGCGGATCGGGATCATGGCTGCGCCCCAGCGGCCGATCATCCCCGTGGCGAGGATGAGGTTGAGGAGCGCGGTGACGATGTCGGTGCCGGTCGAGTGCTGCGTGAGTCCCATCGCCCAGAGCGTGCAGGTCCTGGGGCCCCGCGCGTAGCGCTCGGCGGCGCGCGCGATGGCGGCGGCCGGGACGCCCGTGATGGACTCCGCGCGCTCCAGCGTGTAGGGCCGGACGGCGGCGGCCACCTGGTCGAAGCCGTGGGTGCGGGCGGCGACGAAAGCCCGGTCCACGAGGCCGGCCGCGACGACGTGGTGCAGCATCGCGTTGAACAGCACGACGTCGGTGCCGGGCAGGAGCTGCAGGTGGATGTCGGCGCGGCGCGCCAGCTCGATGCCGCGCGGCTCGGCCACGATCAGCGTGGCCCCGCGCCGCTGCGCCCGCTTGAGGGCGGCGCCGAAGACCGGGTGCGCCTCCGTCACGTTGGCGCCGGCGACGAAGATCACGTCGGCCTCGTGC
>DATKNX010000272.1:0-12044 GCA_035541085.1 Gemmatimonadales bacterium
AGGCCGAAGCGGCGCTCGGCGGCGTTGTCGTCCGTGGTGTTGCCCTCGAGCAGGAGCTGCAGCTGCTCGGAGGTGATGGGGGCGGCGTGCGGCAGCGCCGTCCCGGCCGCGGCCGCGAACCGCGCCATGCCCACCGGAATGGAAAGGCGGCGCCGGCGGACGCCGAGCGCGGCTTCGAACCGGTCGAGGACCTGGTGGTACGTCAGGCGCTCGGGGCCGCCGAGATCGAACGTGCCGCGGATGTCCTCGCGCTCGAGGGCGCGCGCGATCGCCTCCGTCACGTCGCCGATCCAGATGGGCTGCATCGCGTAACGGCCGTCGCCGATGACGGGGACGACAGGCGAGAACCGGATCATGTCCAGCATCATCTTGAGGGGCACGTTGCCGGGGCCCGCGATCAGCGACGGCCGCAGGATCACGTGCGGTAGGCCGCTGCCGCGCACCGCCTCCTCGCCCGCCCACTTGGTGCGGTGATAGCGGGTCGGCGCCGACGCCCTCGCGCCGAGGGCGCTCATGTGCACGAGGAGCCGCACGCCCGCCGTCCCGGCGGACTCCACCACGGTCTCGGTCCCCTCCACGTGCACGGACGCGAAGGTCTGGCGGCCGGCTTCCGCGATGATGCCCACCAGGTGCACCACGGCCTCGGTGCCTTCGACGAGCTCCCGCACCGCGGCCGGCTCCGTCACCGAGCCCGTCACCAGGTGCACGCCGAGGTCCCGCAGTGTCCCCGCGCGAGTTGGGTCGCGCACCAAGGCGCGAATCTCGTGGTCGCGTCGGAGCAGCTTCTGCACGACGGACTGGCCTACGTAGCCCGTCGCACCGGTGATGGCGAGGCGCATGGCGGGAAGATGCGCTATGCCTGGCAGGATTGAAACTCGAACAAATAATTGACCGTAGTTCAGGCAAGTTGACACTATCTTGGACTATTATTATACTAAAGTCGTAAATGACCGAGTATCACTAACTGTTGCAGCCAAGGAGGTCGGTGGCCTGTGACGGACGCAACCCAGGGCAGGCGTGAGCGGAAGAAGGAGGAGACGCGGCGGCGCATCACGGCGTCGGCGCTGGATCTCTTCCACGAGAAGGGATTCGACGCGACGACCGTGGACGAGATCACCGAGCGCGCCGACGTCGCCAAGGGGACGTTCTTCAACTACTTCCCGCGCAAGGAGTCGGTGCTCGAGGCGCTGAGTGAGGAGTGGATGGAGCGCGCCGAGGAGCACGCGGCCTTCCACGGCACGACGGCCTCCGAGCGCGTCAAGGCGATCTTCGGCGGGGTGGCCGAGGCTTACGGGCAGGACCGCGGGTTGGCGCGGATGCTGGTGCGCGTCGGCATGGAGCGGATGGTTCGGACCGAACCGGACGCGCGCCGCACGGGACTCTACTCGCGGGTGGCGGCGGCGATCCACGACGGGCAGCAGTGCGGGGAGTTCCGTGACGACCTGGGGGTGGACGCCGTGTTCGGTGTCGTCGCCTCGGTCTTCATGGGCACGCTGATCTGGTGGGTCGGCGGCGGGCCGCACCAGATGGTGGTCGCGCGCAGCACCGTGACCCTGCACGACGCGGTCGAGAGCCAGCTGGAGATCGCGCTGGACGGGATCCGGCGCCCGGCGGCTGGCGGGAAGGCGGCGTAGGCCATGCGCGGCGTCGTCCTGGGGCTCCTCTTGCTGGTGCCGGCGGCGCTGCCGGCGCAGGCCCCGGCGCCGGCGAGCGCTCCCGTCCGCCTGACGCTCGATGGCGCGATTCAGCGTGCGCTGCAGTCGGGCACCGACGTGCGGATCGCGGAGGCCGGCGTACGACTGGCCGAGGGCCAGGTGACACAGGCGTGGTCGTCGGCGCTGCCGGAGATCCGGGCGAACGTCACCTACCAGCGGACCTTCGCCTCGGTCTTCCAGGGCCTGGGGACGGGCGTGCCGGTGTTCAAGCCGGACTCGACGGCCTCGCTCTCCTCGCGGGTGAGCTACCTGGAGAACAACGCCCCGTACGCGGCGTTCCTGGGCCTCGCGAACATGTTCTCGAGCACGGGGTTCGGCAGCCCGAACACCTACGTGGCCAGCGTGACGCTGACCCAGACGTTGTTCCAGGGCGGCAAGGTGGGCGCGGGCATCCGCGGCGCGCACGCCTACGAGGAGGCGGCGCGCGCGCAGCTCGACGAAACGCGCCGGGACGTGACCTTCCGCGTGACGCAGGCGTACCTCAACGCGGTCTACGCGGCGCGCATCGTGGACATCTCCGAGGCGGCGCAGGTCCAGGTCAACGACCAGCTGCACCGCGTGTCGCTCAATCACCAGGTGGGCTCCGCGGCGGACTACGACCTGCTCCGGGCGCAGGTCGAGGCGGCGAACCAGGAGCCGCTCGTGATCGCGGCGCGCAACAGCCGTGACATCGCGCTGCTCGAGCTGCGCCGCCTGGTGAACGTCCCGGCCGACCAGCCCCTGGAGCTGGTGAGCGGGATGCTGCAGACGCCGGCCGACTCGCTCCCGCGGGTGGACTTGGCCGCGCTGGACCTCGCCGCCGACCGCCGCGCGGCCGTCGCCGCGGCCGAGGCGAACGTGGACTTCCGCCGCGCGGCCGTCCGCGTCTACCACGGTGACTACTACCCGTCCGTGAAGCTCGTGAGCGCTTTCGGCGGCCAGGCGTATCCGGCCAACGGCTTCCCTTCCCGGCTCAGCGATTTCCACGAGGACTGGACGGCCTCGCTGGTGTTCTCGGTGCCGCTGTTCGACGGGCTGCGGACGCACGGCGCGGTGCAGCAGGCCCAGGCGGATCTGGACCGGGCCGAGGCGCAGCTCGCGCAGACCCGGCAGGGCGTGGCGATCGAGATCGAGCAGGCCCGCGAGGAGATCGTACGGGCGCAGGCGTTGGTGGTGGCGCGGCACGAGACGGTGGGCCAGGCGGAGCGGGCGCACCACCTGGCGTCGGTGCGCTACGCGAACGGCATCGCCACGGCGCTGGAGGTGTCGGACGCCCGGCTGGCGCTGGAGCAGGCGAGCGTCAACGAAGCGCAGGCGACGCGCGACTACCTCCTGGCCATCGCGGCGCTCGAGCGCGCGCTGGGGCATCCGGTGCCGCTGCAGAAGGCGGACAATCGGGTGGCAGAAGGACGGTAGAGTTGCCAGGCGCCAGGTTGCCAGTGGTTACCAGACGAGAGCGGTGAGAGGACAGGAAGGCCTATGCGCGGGACGAGTTCGGTGCGGTGGAGCGCGGCGTTGGTTCTCGCCGCGGCGGCGGTGGCGGCGGGCTGCGGCGCGAAGCGCACGGCGGACGGCGCGCAGGCGACGGAGACGCCGGCCGCCGATCGGAGCCTCGCGACGCTGAACGCCGCCGACGTGGCGCTGGCGCAGCGGGCGACGCTGCGCACAGGCATTCCGCTGAGCGGCGCGCTCGAGCCCAAGGTGCGCGTGACCGTGGGCGCGCCGATGGCCGAGCAGCTGGTCGAGGTCTACGTCAACGAGGGTGACCGGGTCCAGGCCGGGCAGCCGCTCGCGAAATTCAAGGACCAGGTGCTGCAGGCGGCCGCGGCGTACGCCAACAGCGACGTCGGCACACAGCGCGTGAACGTGCGGGTCGCGGAAGCGGAGTCGGCGCGCGCGGTCGCGCTGTTCGCCGAGGGCGCCATCGCGCAGCGCGACCGGGACAACGCCCTGGCGGCACTGGAGGGCGCGCGTTCGCGCCTCTCGCTCGCGATCTCTCAGGCAGCCAACGCGGAGGACCGTCTCCACAGCGCGGTGCTGGCCGCGCCGGTCGCCGGCGTGATCAGCAAGAGGTACGCGCAGGCGGGCGACCGCATCGACAACGGCAAGCCGGTCTTCGAGGTCGTGGACACGCGCGTGCTGCAGCTGACCGCCTCGGTGCCGACGGAGTGGCTGCCGGAGCTGAAGGTCGGCCGCACGGTGAGCCTGACGGTGGCGCAGATGGATTCGGCGCAGGTCTCCGGGCGCATCAGCCGCATCAACCCGACGGCCGATCCGGCCACGCGCCAGATCCAGATCTACGTGGACGTGCCGAACGCGCGCGAGACGTTGGTCGGCGGGCTGTTCGTTTCGGGCCGGGTCGTGACCCAGGAAGTGGCGCGCGCCGTGGCCGTGCCGGCGGTCGCCATCCGCTACGAGGGCGAGAGCCGGACGCCGTACGTCTACGCGGTGAGCCGGGGGCGGATCGCGCGCCGGCGGGTGAGCGTCGGGATCAGCGACGGCGACGCGGGGCTGGTGGAGGTCACGCGGGCCGTGGCGGCGGGCGACACCGTGGTGATCGGCCCGATCGAGGGGCTCGCGGACGGCACGCCGGTGGCGATCGGCGCGGCGGCGGCGCCGGTGAAGCGCTAGCGGGGCGGGGGGCGGCGCGATGTTCCTGTCCGAACTGTCCATCAAGCGGCCGGTGTTCGCGACGATGATGATGCTGGCCCTCATGGTGCTGGGCCTGTTCTCGCTGCGGCGCCTCAAGCTCGACGACATGCCCGACGTCGAGCTGCCGTTCCTCATGATCCAGGTCAGCTACCCGGGCGCGAGCACCGAGGCGGTCGAGCGGGACGTCACGAAGAAGATCGAGGAGGCGATCAACCCGATCGAGGGCGTGGACCGCATCGAGTCCTCGTCGGTCGAGGGCTACTGCACGATCTTCGTCCAGTTCACGCTCCAGACCAAGATCGTGACGGCGCAGTCCGACGTCCGGTCCGCGGTGGACCGGATCCGGGCCGACCTGCCCACCGACATCGACCCGCCCATCATCTCGCGCTTCGACTTCCGCCAGAACCCGATCATGAGCCTGTCGCTGTCGGGGCGGGACTGGGCGCTGCGCGACCTGACGACCCTCGCGAAGGAGACCATCAGCCGGCGGATCGAGACGGTGGACGGGGTGGGCAGCGTGACCGTCGTCGGCGGGCTCGAACGCGAGATCCACGCGCTCGTGATTCCCGCGCGGATGGACGCCCTGGGCGTGAGCCCCGACATGGTGATGGCGGCGCTCCGCCGCGAGAACCTGGACATGCCGGCGGGCCGGGTCGAGCGCGGCAACGCCGAGCAGCTCGTGCGGGTGAAGGGCAAGATCGTGGACCCGGCGGACTTCGCCGCGGTGGTCGTGACCACGCGCAACGGCGTGCCCGTGCGCCTGGGCGAGGTGGCGCGCGTCGAGGACGCGCAGGAGGAGGAGCGGGGCCTCGCGGAGTACTCGGGGAAGCGGGCGATCGGCGTCGACATCCGGAAGGTGTCGGGCGCCAATACCGTGGACGTGGCGAAGGGGATCCGCGGCGTCATCGCGCAGCTCAACGCGGAGCTGCCGCAGGGCGTCCAGCTCGAAGTGATCCGCGACAACTCCAAGTGGATCAAGGACTCCCTCGGCGACGTGCAGCTGGCGCTGGTGCTCGGCGCCTTCCTCACCGTGCTGATCGTGTTCCTGTTCCTCAACTCGTGGCGCTCCACCGTGATCACCGGGCTCACGCTGCCCGTGTCGATCGTGTCGGCGTTCCTGGTCATCTACGCCATGGACTTCACCATCAACACCATGACGTTGATGGCGCTTTCGCTGGCGGTGGGCATCCTGATCGACGACGCGATCGTGGTGCGGGAGAACATCGTGCGCCACGTGGAGCGGGGCGAGGACCACCACACGGCGGCCGGCGCGGCCACGAGCGAGATCGGCTTTGCGGTGTTCGCGACCACGATGTCCATCCTGGCGGTGTTCGTGCCGGTGGGCTTCATGGGCGGCATCGTCGGCCGGTTCTTCTTCCAGTTCGGCATCACGGTCGCGTTCGCGGTGGCGGTATCGCTGTTCGTCTCGTTCACCCTGGACCCGATGCTGTCGTCGCTGTGGTACGATCCGCAGGCCGCCGGCCACAAGGAGCGCGGCCCGATCGGGAAGCGGCTGGAGCGGTTCAACGGCGCCTTCCGCGGCTACGGGCAGCGCTACCGCGGCGTCATCGCGTGGGCGCTCGACCACAGGGCCGCGGTGCTCGGCCTCGCCGGCGCCGCGTTCGTGGCGGCGATCCTGCTGATGGCGGTGGGTGCGGTCGGCGGCGGGTTCTTCCCCGTCGTGGACCGCAGCGAGCTCAATGTCACCATCCAGACACCGGTCGGCTCGTCGATCGCCTACACCCGCGCGAAGGGCGAGGAGATCGACCGCTACCTGCGGTCGCGGCCGGAGGTGGCGTACACGTACTTCACGATCGGCGGCGGCTACACGCCCAGCGTCACCGACGGCACGATCTACGTCCGGCTCAAGCCGAAGGGCCAGCGGCGCCTCTCGCAGGACAAGTTCCAGATCGCCCTGCGCGCGGTGCTGCCGTCGTTCAAGGGGGTCAAGACCGGCATCATGGATGCGTCGGGGATGGGCGGCGGCCAGCTGCCCGTGCAGGTCAACGTCCTCGGGCCGGACATGACCCGCCTGCAGGATCTGAACGACCGGATGATGGCCGCCATCGGCGACGTGCCCGGCCTCGTGGACCTCAAGTCGAGCCTCGAGGGCCGCAAGCCCGAGTACGTGATCCAGGTGAACCGCGGCCTCGCCGCCAACGTCGGCCTCTCCGTCGGGTCCATCTCCAGCACGCTCCGCACCGTGCTCGCGGGCCAGACCGCCACGACGTTCGAAGACGACGCGGGGTACAGCCACGACGTCGTGGTGCAGGTGGCGCCGGAGTTCCGCACCTCGTACGCCGACCTCGGACGGATTCCGGTCGCGACGGCGACGCTCAATCCGCGGACGCTCTCGCCGGTGATGGTGCCGCTGGGCCAGGTGGCCCAGATCACGCCGTCCGGCGCCCCGGCCGAGATCAAGCGGCTCTCGCTGGAGCGCTCCGCCCGGATCGAGGGCAACTACCAGGGCCGCCCACTGACCGGCGTCATGGGCGACATCCGCAAGCGCCTCGCCACGGTGCCGCTACCGCCCGGATACCGGATCGACTACGGGGGCGAGCAGAGGAACTTCGCGGAGACCACCGGCTACGTCATCGAGTCCCTGACCCTGGCCATCATCTTCGTCTACCTGATCCTGGCCTCGCAGTTCGGGTCGTTCCTCCAGCCGCTGGCCATCATGCTCTCGCTGCCGCTCTCGATCGTCGGCGTGCTCGTGGCGCTCGCGCTGAGCGGTGACACGCTCAACATCCTGAGCATGATCGGCGTGATCATGCTGATGGGGTTGGTGACGAAGAACGCCATCCTGCTGGTCGACTTCACCAACAAGGCGCGGGACGCGGGCGGCACGCGGCGCCAGGCGCTGATCGACGCCGGCGAGATCCGGTTCCGCCCGATCATGATGACGACGCTCTCGATGATCTTCGGCATGCTGCCCACGGCGCTGGCCCTGGGCGAGGGCGGCGAGTTCCGGGCGCCGATGGCGCGGGCGGTGATCGGCGGCCTGATCACCTCGACGGTCCTCACGCTCGTCGTGGTCCCGGTGGTCTACACGTATCTGGACGACTTCGGGTCCAAGGTTCTGGCGCTCGTGTCGGCGGAGAAGCCCGCCCCCGCGAAGGCGGCGCGGGAGGCGCCGGGTACGCCCGAGCCGGAGGCCGCGCCGGCGGACTAGACGACCGGGCGGTTGCGGGACGGCACGACCAGGACAGGTGCGGGACGCCGAGTTGCGAGGAAAAGCTCGCGGCTCGGCGTCCTGCGTATGGTCTAGGCCTTCAGGTCGGTCATGCGCGTGCCGGCCACGTAGGTGGTCGCGCGCTCGCGGTCGAGCTCGCCGAGGCGCTTGAGGAGCTCGGAGATCCGCGCCAGCTGCTCGCGCGCGAGCCGCAGCGCGTCGCGGCCGGTGGGCGGCAGCGCGCGCGCGTCGAGCTGGAGCAGGTCGAGGTTGGCGGTGAGCGCCATCAGGGGATTGTTGATCTCGTGCGAGAGCGCCACGACGATCTCGCCGATGGCGGCGCGGCGCTCGGCCCGGATCAGCTCCTCCTGCGCGGCGGCGAGCTGGCGCTCGATCTCCCGCACGCGCACCACCCGGCCGAGCACCTCCGGCAGCAGCGTGGTGAAGCTCTCGTCCTTGATGATGTAGTCGCTCGCGCCGAGGTGCAGCGCCTCGGCGGCGACACGCTCGCTGCCGTGACCGGTCATCACGATCACGGAGGCCAGCAGGCCGGCCGCGCGGATGTCGCGAAGGGCGTCGAGCCCGGTGCGCTCGCCCGCCAGCCGGAAATCCATCAGCACGATGTCCACCTCGCCGGCCTGGCGGGCGGCGGCTTCCGCCGTCTCGGCGACGCCCGCGACGGCGAGGCCGGCACCGGCCACGAGCAGCTGCACGAGCTTGGCCTGCGCCGGATCGTCCTCGACGATGAGGACGCGGGGGACGGGCCGCGCCGCTTCGGCCGGCGCGCTCACGCGCCCACGAACTCCGCCCGGACGGCGGCGGGCAGGATGCCGGCGCGGTGTCCCTCGTCCAGCAGGCGCTGCACGGCCCGGCGTCCGGTGGGCCCGAGGTCCACGGTGTAGTCGTTCACGTACATCCCGACGAACTCGTCGGTGCGCCGCGTGTCCATGCCCCGCGCGTAACCCTGGGCGTGCCGCAGGGTCTCGTCGCGGTGCGCCAGCCCCCAGACGATGGACGCCTTGAGGTCGGCGGCGACGGCCCGCACGAGGTCGGGGCCGAGGTCCCGGCGCACCACGTTGCCGCCGAGCGGAAGCGGCAGGTCCGTTTCGCGGGCCCACCACTCGCCGAGGTCCTCCCACAGACTGAGCCCGCGGTCCGCGTACGTGAGCTGCCCCTCGTGGATCAGCAGCCCGACTTCGACGTCGCCCGCCAGAACCGCGTCCTCGATGGTGTCAAACGGCAGCACCCGGGTGCGAGCGCCGGCCTGATAGAGGCGCAGCGCGAGGTACGCGGTCGTCAGCTCGCCCGGGACACCCACGAGGCGTCCCGCCAGCGCGGCGCGCGGGTCCGCGGGGCGTGGAGCGCGCGCGACCAGGCGGGGTCCGTAGCGGTCCCCGACGGAAGCGCCGTGCGCGAGCAGGGCGTAGCGGTCGGCCAGGTGGGCGTAGGCGTGGAACGAGATCGCCGTGACGTCGAGCTCGCCCGCCACGGCGCGCCGGTTCAGCGTCTCGATGTCGGCCAGCTCGTGCGCGTAGCGGCGGTCGCCCGTCGCCACCTTCCCGCGGGCGAGGGCGTAGAACATGAAAGCGTCGTCCGAGTCCGGGCTGTGCGCGACCCGGATGGTCGGCACGGTCAGGCCCCGCCCGCGCCCGCCCGCTGTGCCCGGTTCCGCGTGTCCTGCAGCATCTGGGCGTGCTCCTGGTATTCGGGGCGCTTCTTCGCCATCTCGGCGTCGTAGTTCTTCATGAACGACTCGTAGGCGCGCTTGGCGCGGGCCGCGTCACCCTGGGCTTCGGCGGCGCGCGCCTTGAGGAGCCAGCCGAAGAGGTGGCTGGGGGTCTTCTGGAGGATCGTGTCGCCCTCGGCCGCCGCGGCGACGGTGGCCCCGATCGCCAACTGGACGAGCCCGAGGTGCAGCCGCGCGTCGGCGTCGAGGTCGCCGCCGAGGTTGGCGTACGCCTGGAGCGCCATGGGCGCGAAGAAGTTCACCTGTGCCGTGTCACCGGCCTCGTTCGCGGTCATGATGCGGTTGTAGAGCCGGTCGGCAGCTTCGCGCGGCGTCATCGCAGAGAGGTCCGTCGTCGCCCGCTCGCCCGTGGGCGGGGCGCCCGCCGCGGTTGCGGCGGCGCCAGCCGGCGGCGCGCCGCTCTTCTTCGCGACCACGATGACGACGACCACCAGCAGGGCGAGCACGCACACGCCGGCGACGTACCAGGCCATCCGGTCGTTGCGGGGCGTGCCGCCCGCCGCGCTCCGGGCTCCGCGCGCGGCGCCGGCCACCGGCGTGCCGCACTCCGGGCAGAACTTCGCGCGGGCGGAGAGCTTGGCGCCGCAGGAGCGGCAGGCGGACGGCGCGAGGGGCGCGCCGCACTCCGAGCAGAACTTGCCGCTGGTCTCAGCGCCGCAGGACGGGCACTTCTGGAGTTCGGGTGACATCGGCCGAAGCTTAGCGCCGAAAGGCCGCCGCTGCCAAGACGGTCCGCCAACTGGCAACTTGCCGCCTTGTCACTAGCTTCAATTCATGTCCCTCGTGGGCCAGGCCTACCGCGACGCCGGTGACGCGATCCTGCGCCATACCAACGAGATCGCGCAGAATTGGCGCGACCTGGTCCGGTCCGACGCCGCGATCGCCGGCGACGAGCGACTGCCCGATCTGCTGCTCACCAACCAGGTGCCCGCCCTGCTGGCGGACATCGCGCAGGCCCTGAAGGAGGGGGAGGACGGTGCGTCGCCCGACCGCTCCATCGCCCGCCGGCGCCGCGGGCTCCGGTTCGGCAAGCTGCGGGGCCTCGCGCACTACGACGCCGCGGACCTGTACCGGGAATTCCGCCATCTGCGCCACGCGATCTGGCGGTTCCTGCGCCGGGAGCTCGACTGGGGGCGCGGCGACGCGTTCGAGGTGATGCTCGCGATCGACCAGTACCTCGACGAGATCATCGGCGCGAGCCTGCGCGGCTACGTGGAAGCCTCGGAGCGCGCGGCCGAGCGGCCCGCCGCCGACCCGCCGCCGGATTAGCCGCCGGCGGGGCCGCGATGGAACCGTCGCCGCGCTTTCCCTGGCTCAAGGCCGCGCTGCACCTCGGCCAGCTGGCTCGAGGCGGCGCGCACTGGGAAGTCTACCTGCAGTCGGAGCCCCATCCCGAGATCGGCGCCGTGCGCGGCCGGCTCCATTTCCTCGCCGACGACCGCCACCGCGCGACCACGTGGATCTTCCTCGAGTGGACCGACAAGGAGGTTCTGGACCGGGCGCGCCAGCTGTCGGCCAGCGAGCTGTGGGCCTTTCTCGAAGGGCTGAGTCCGTAACCACGCCACATTTGTCGCACCTCCAGCACAAATTGCACAATTTCGTAGCACAATTACCCATAGGGCGCGCTTCCGTGCAGTTTGCACGCTTCTTGCTTGACACTGTGCAAACGCCTGGGTAGCCTTCAGGCCTCGACTCCCGAACCGGACCCGCCCATGACTGCGACGATGCCCAAGACCAGCAAGCGCAACGGCACCACCAAGGCCACCGCCTCGAAACCCGCGGACGTGATCCGCCAGGCCAGGGAGAGCGGCGCGCAGATGGTGGACGTGCGCTTCACCGATCTGCCCGGCACCTGGCAGCACTTCTCGATCCCGGTGGGCCAGTTCTCCGAGGACGTGTTCGAAGAGGGGCTGGGCTTCGACGGGTCGAGCATCCGCGGGTTCCAGGCGATCAACGAGAGCGACATGCTTCTGTTGCCGGACCCGTCCTCGGCGTTCGTGGATCCGTGCCTGAAGGTCCCGACGCTCGTGCTTACGTGCGACATCAAGGATCCGATCACGGGCCAGCGCTATTCGCGCGACCCGCGCTACGTGGCCCAGAAGGCCGAGCAGTACCTGGTGAAGAGCGGCATCGCGACCACGTCGTACTGGGGGCCCGAGGCCGAGTTCTACATCTTCAACTCCGCGCGGTTCGACCAGAACGCGCACGAGGGCTACTACCACATCGACTCGGAAGAGGGGATCTGGAACTCCGGCCAGAACGGCGGCACCCCCAACCCCGGGCACCGGCCGCGGCACAAGGAGGGCTACTTCCCCGTGCCGCCGGTGGACAAGCTCCAAGACCTGCGGTCCCGGATCGTGCTCGCGATGATCGCGTCGGGGATCAACGTCGAGGTGCACCACCATGAGGTGGGCACCGCCGGGCAGACCGAGATCGACATGAAGTACGGCCCGCTGGTGCGCATGGCCGACCAGATCATGATGTACAAGTACATCGTCAAGAACGTGTGCGACGAGCACGGGTACACGGCCACCTTCATGCCCAAGCCGATGTTCGGCGACAACGGCTCCGGGATGCACGTGCACCAGAGCCTGTGGAAGAACGGCGAGAACCTCTTCTGGAACGCCCGCGGCTACGCAGGGCTGTCGGACATGGCGCGCTTCTACATCGGCGGGCTCATCAAGCACGCGCCCGCGCTGCTGGCGTTCGCGGCACCCACGACGAACTCGTACCGCCGCCTCGTGCCCGGCTATGAGGCGCCGATCAACCTGATCTACTC
>DATKNX010000273.1:0-9880 GCA_035541085.1 Gemmatimonadales bacterium
GCCAGCGTGATGATCCTGCTCTCCGCGCCCTTCTTCATCCCCTCGAGGATCATCTCGTTCACCCGATACATCATCTTGTCGAAGTTCGTGCGGGCCGCAATGTAGCTCTGGTACAGCGGGCTCACCTGCACCTTGCTCCACAGCGCGTCCAGCTCCGCCTGCTGCTCGGCCGTGGGGCGCTCCCCCCGCTCGGCCAGCTCGGCGGCCGCCACCTGGATCTGGGCGAGGCGGTCCAGCGACGTCCGCAGCTCGGTGTCGGCCGTGAGCCGCTCCTCGGCGCGCCGCCACGCCTGGTACTCCTCCGACTGCCCGACCAGCCGTCCCAGCTCGTCGGCCCGCTTGTCAATCGCTTCCATCGGCCGGTCTCCTGGCCCGCACGTAGCGCGGGCGATCGAACAGGTCCTCGCTCACCGTGATCGCTTCGAATCCCGAGGCGGCGGCGAGCTCCGCCACCGACGCGGCCCGCGGGGCGTCCACCTCCATCGCCAGCAGGCCGCCCGCGCGGAGGGCCGTCCGCGCCTCGCGCACCAGGCCGCGCGTGACGGCGAGGCCGTCGGGCCCGCCGTCCAGCGCCTCGCGCGGCTCGTGATCCCGCACCGACGCGTCGAGCCGCTCCCAGTCGGCGGTCGCGACGTACGGTGGGTTGCTCACCACGACGTCGCACGAGCCCGGCTCGACCGGCTCCAGCAGCCGCCCACGCGCCAGCACGATCCGCCCGCCGAGGCCGTGCTCGGCGACGTTGGCGCGCGCCACCGCGAGCGCCTCCGGCGACGCATCCACCGCCATCACGTGGAGCCCCGGCCACTCGAGCGCGAGTGCGACCGCGATGGCCCCGGAGCCCGTGCCGACGTCCACCGCGAGCGGTGGCCGGCCATCGCGCGACGGCCGGCTGCGCAGCCAGTCGAGCACGAGGTCCACGAGCCCTTCGGTCTCGGGGCGCGGGATCAGCACCCGCCGGTCCACCGCGAGCCAGTGTCCGCGGAAGTTCGCGCGGCCGGCGGCGTAGGCCTGCGGTGCGCCGGCGGCGCGCAGATCCGCCGCACGCGCGAGGCGCCGCCGCGTCTCGGCCGGCACGGCCTCCGACCGCTCCAGCCAGGCCGCGCTCGTCGCGCGCCCCACCAGCGCCGCGTACAGCTCCTGCGCCTCGCGCCGCGCGTCGGGCAGGCCCGCCGCCTCCAGGAGGCGCGCGGCATCGGCGAGCGCCGCGCCCACCGTCTCGCCGCCGTGCGCGGCCGGCGCGATCCCGCTCCTCACTTCTCGGCCTCGATCCGCTCTTCCTGCCGCTGCAGCCGCAGCGCCTTCACGATCCCGTCCAGCTCCCCGTCGAGCACGTCCTGGAGGTTGTGCACCGTCAGGCCGATGCGGTGGTCCGTGACCCGGCTCTGGGGAAAGTTGTACGTGCGGATCTTGGCCGAGCGGTCGCCGGTGCCCACCATCGCGCGCCGCTCGCGGGCCCGCGCGGCCTCCTGCTCGGCGAGCATCCGGTCCAGGAGCCGCGACCGCAGCACCTCCAGCGCCTTGACCTTGTTCTGCAGCTGCGACTTCTGGTCCTGGCACTTCACCTCGATGCCGGTCGGCAGGTGCGTCACGCGGACCGCGCTGTCGGTCGTGTTCACGCTCTGGCCGCCCGGCCCGCCGGAGCGGAACACGTCGATCCGGAGGTCCTTCTCCTCGAGCTTGACGTCGATCTCCTCGGCCTCCGGCAGCACCGCGACGGTGGCGGCCGAGGTGTGGATCCGGCCGGCCGCCTCGGTGACCGGCACGCGCTGCACGCGGTGCACGCCCGACTCGCTCCTGAGGTCGCCGTACGCGTCGCCGCGCACGGCCACGATGGCCTCGCGGATGCCGTCGAGGTTGCCCGACGAGATGGAGATGGGCTCCACCTTGAAGCCGTGCCGCTCCGCGTAGCGCGTGTACATGCGCAGCAGGTCGGCGGCGAACAGCGCCGCCTCGTCGCCGCCCGTGCCCGCCCGGATCTCCACGATGGCGTCGCGGTCGTCGAGGGGGTCGCGCGGCGTCAGCAGGTCGGCCAGCTCGGCCTCGAGCGCGGCCACCTGCGGCTCGAGTGCCCCGATCTCCTCGCGCGCCAGCGACGAGAGCTCGGCCTCCGAGCCCGCGGCGAGCTCCCGCGCGGCGGCGAGGTCCGCGGCCAGCTTCAAAAAGCGCCGCCCCGAGCGCACGATCGGCTCGAGGCGGGCGTTTTCCTTCCCCAGCGCTTTGAGCTTGGCGGGATCCCGGGCCGTCAGGGCGCTGGATCGCTCGGCGGCCACCGTGTCGGCCCGCTCGAGCGCCGCCCTGACGCGGCTCGCGAGGTCAGCCTTCGGACGGGTTCCGGTACTTGGCACGGAACCGCTCGACGCGGCCCGCGGTGTCCACCAGCTTCTGCTTCCCGGTGAAGTAGGGGTGGCACTTGGCGCAGATCTCGATGTGGATCGCCTTCGCCGTGGAGCGCGTCTTCCACGTGTTCCCGCACGCGCAGGCCACCGTCACGGTGTGGTAGTCGGGATGGATGCCAGCCTTCACGTCGCTCTACTCCGCAACCAGAGGTGAATTCCGAGTCCGCAAATATAACCGGGGCCTGCACTTGCCTACAAGCACCCCGCCCGCGGCGCATTTGACACCCGTCTCAGGCGACGGTAAACTAGGCGCACTTGGGCAGTTACCCCCCTCGCCAGGTACCCATGCCCGCGACCGACGTACTGCGCAAGGTACCCCTGTTCAGCGACCTCTCCGAGGGCGACCTCGCGAGCTTCGCCGAGGTCACGCGCGAGCGCGAGTATCCCAAGAACAGCGTCATCCTGTTCGAGGACGATCCCGGCGACTCGCTCTACATCGTCTCGTCCGGCCAGGTGAAGGTCGTGCTGATCGGCGAGGACGGCCGCGAGGTCATCCTCTCGGTCCTCGGCGACGGCGACTTCTTCGGGGAGATGGCCCTGATCGACGACGAGCCCCGGAGCGCGCACGTCATCGCGATGAAGGACTCCCAGCTGCTGGTGTTGCGGCGCGACGACTTCCAGTCGCAGGTCGCGATGCACCCCCAGATCGCGCTCAAGCTGCTGCGCGTGCTGGTGCAGCGGCTGCGCCGCGCCGACGAGAAGATCGGCGGGCTGGTGCTGCTCGACGTGAACGGCCGCGTGGCGCGGCTGCTGCTGGACCTCGCGGACGAGAGCGGCGGCCCGAAGATCACGCGCCGCCTCACGCACCACACGATCGCGCAGATGATCGGCAGCTCGCGCGAGACCGTCTCGCGCGCGATGCGCGAGCTGGTGGACCGCGGGCTGATCGAGACCACGCGCCGGGAGATCGCCATCAAGGACCGCGACGGGCTGGTCGCCCTGACCGGGGCGCGCACGTGAGCGCGGTCACAGGTGAGGGCGGTCACACGCCCCGGGTGACCGGGTTCCTTGAGGCCGCTCCCCCGGCACCGCTAGCGTTCCAGCTGCGCGAATCGGCGCTCCGGCGATGAGCACCTCCGTCACGTTCTGGGGTACGCGAGGCACGATCCCGTCGCCCGGCGCCCACACCGCGCGCTACGGCGGCAATACGGCGTGCGTGGAGGTCCGGGACGGCCACGGCCACCTGGTCATCCTCGACGCCGGCACGGGAATCCGGGCGCTCGGCAAGCACCTGGCGGGGCACAGCGCGCCGGACGGCGTGCGCGCCCACATCGTGCTGTCGCACGCCCACTGGGACCACATCCAGGGGCTGCCCTACTTCGCGCCGTTCTTCAAGAAGGGCAACGCGCTCACGGTGTGGGGCCCCAAGCAGGGCGACGTGGGGATGGAGGAGATCCTGCGGCAGCTGATGCAGCCGGTGGTCTTCCCCGTCCCGCTCGACGCACTGGCGGCGACGCTCGAGGTGCGGCACGTGAACTCGGAGCCGATCGAGACCGAGGGCTGCACGATCACCTCGATGCGCGTGCGGCACCCGGCCGTGACGCTCGGCTACCGGCTCGAGACGGGCGGCCGCTCGGTGGTGTACGTGACGGACGACGAGCTGGGGCCGGCCGGCCAGTACGACGTGGGCGCGAAGTGGCGCGAGCGCTTCGTGAGATTCATCGGCGGCGCGGACCTGCTGATCCACGACGCCATGTACACGCCGGAGGAGTGCCGGACGCACGCGGGGTGGGGGCACTCGTCCTACGTCGAGGCCGTGGAGCTGGCGCGGGAGTCGGGCGCGAAACGCCTGGCCCTGTTCCACCACGAGCCGGAGCACACGGACGACGCCACGGACGCGATCGCGGAGCAGGCCCGCGAGGTCGCGGCGCGGCACGGGGGCACGACGGAGATCGTCGCGGCCGCCGAAGGCCTCAAGATCACCCTGTAGCACCAGCGGATGGACGGAACCCTGTTCCACGGAGGTCGCACCGTATGAAGCGGTTGGCATCGGGAACCATCGCCTTGGCGTTCGGCGCGCTGGTCTTCGGCGTGGCCGGCGCCCGGGCGCAGCAGGCCGCCACGACGCCGGCCGCTGCGCAGCAGCAGCAGGACACGCGCCCCGGGCTCGCGGTCCTGGACTTCGAGATGGGGCTGACGCTCGGGCAGCCCCGCGACGACTACGACGCCCTGCGGCGCGGCCTCGCCTCGCTCACGGTGTCGGAAGTCGCCGCCAACCCCGGCGTCCGCGTGGTCGAGCGCGCCCAGCTCCAGCAGATCCTGCAGGAGCAGAACCTCGGGCACGAGGGCCGCGTGGACTCCATGTCCCTCGCGCGGATCGGCAAGCTGATCGGCGCGCGCTACATGGTCACCGGGACGCTGTACGACAACCACGGCAACCTGCGCATCGACACGCGCCTGTTCGACGTGGAGACCAGCCAGATCCTCAAGACCGAGAGCGTGCGCGGCAAGTGGGACGACCTGTACGACATGGTGCCGCGCCTGGCCGAGCAGCTGATGCACGATGCGAGCCTGCCGCCGCTCGAGAGGCACGCGATGGACGAGTTCCGGCAGGCGAATCCGGCCCCGCCGACGCAGGCCGTGATGGCCTATTCGCGCGCGGTGCTCTACGCCGACCGGGGCGACACGCAGCACGCGGTGGAGCAGTACAAGCGCGCGCTCGCGGCCTTCCCGAACTACACGCAGGCGAAGACCGATTGCAACCGCTTGCAGGCGGGGGCGTGCTCGTGATATGCTGATGCCGTGACGGCAGCCGTCGCGGCGATTGGGCGGTCTGGAGCGCGCCAGCTCTCCGTGCTTGGAGGGCTGGCGCGCTTCGTCGTGCGGGCGGTGCGCGCCGCCGCGCGGCTCACGCGCGCCGGCCGCTGGGTGATGCTGCGGGTCCTGATCAACCAGATCCGCTTCACCGCCCTCCAGGCCATCGGCCTGGTGGCCTTCCTCGCGGCCATCCTCGCCTTCCTCGTCATCTCGCAGAGCATCCGCCAGCTCGGCCGCTTCGGCGCCGTGGACAACCTCGGCACCATCATGGTGGTCGCGGTGATCCGGGAGCTGGGGCCGCTCCTCACGGCCCTCATCGTGGTGAGCCGTTCGGGCACCGCCATCGCCGCCGAGATGGCCACGAACCGCGTGATGGGCGAGGTCACCGCGCTCGAGGCGATGGGCATCGACCCTTACATCTATCTGGTCCTGCCCCGGATGCTCGGCGCGATCGTGTCGGTCGCCACCCTGATGGTCCTGTTCGACGGCGTGGCCCTGCTGTCGGGTTACGTGGCCGCCACGACCAACGGGATGGCCCTGAGCCGCTACACCGCGATCGTCCTCAAGACGCTCTCGGCCAAGGACGTGTGGCTCACGCTCGCGAAGGGCGTGTTCTTCGGGGCGGCCGTCGCCCTGTTCTGCAGCTACCACGGTCTCGCGGTGAAGGCCGGCCCGACGGAGATCCCGCAGGCCGTGACCCGCGGGGTGGTGGCGACCATCGTGGCCATCTTCATCCTGTCGGCCGTCTTCGTGGTGATCGCGACGTGACGGCGTCGCGCGTCTCGATCGTGCTCGGGCCCGGCGTCGCCGCCGTCGAGGGCGCGCCGCCGCTGGCCTACCGCGAGGTGGACCTGCTCGACCGGCCCGACCGCGCGGACCGCCGCTTCAGCCTCACCGTCGCGCCCGGCGAGGTGGTGGCGGCGATCGGCGACGAGGGCAGCGGCATCGAGCGGCTCGGCCGCCTCGCCCTCGGGCTCGAGGCGCCGGCGGCGGGGGCCGTCGAGGTCTTCGGCGTGCCCATCGCGCTGCTGCCGTACTACGACCTGCTGGCGTTCCGGCGGCGGCTGGGCTACCTGCCGGACGGCGACGGGCTCTTGCAAAACCTCACGCTGAAGGACAACGTGGCGCTGCCCGTGCGCTTCGCCACGGACCACCGGCTGCGCGAGGTGGAAGCCCGGGTGGCGCAGCTGGTCGAGGACTTCCGGCTGCGCAGCATCCAGGCGCTGCGGCCGGCGCAGGCCAACGAGGAGGACCGGCGCCGCGCGGCCATGGCCCGCGCCGTGGCGCTGAACCCCAGGCTCGTGGTGCTCGAGCTGCCGTTCGTCGGACTGACGAGCCGCGCGGCCACGGACCTCCTCGACAAGGTGAGCCGCGGCGACGACGGCAGCCGCCGGGCCGTGCTGCTCACCTCGCGCGACCTGACGCCGTCGGTCCGCGGCCTCGTGAGCCGCATCGTGCGGGTCACGGACGGCGTGGGGGCGGAAGACTCCAAGAGGGAATCCGCATGGCGGTGAACGTCCAGCGCTCCGACCTGTACGTCGGGATGTTCCTGGTGGCCACGGTCGCCCTCGTGGTGATCGCCCTGATCGCGACGAGCGGCTGGGGCGTGGACCGCTACGACGTGTTCGTGCGCACGGACAACGCGCAGGACATCGCCGTGGACACCAAGTGCTACCTCCAGGGGCTCGAGGTCGGGCGCGTGGCGGGCATCGCGCCGCGGCCGGTGGGCACCGCCGGGCGGCTCGAGTTCATCCTGCGGCTGAGCCTGGTGGACCGCTTCCCCGACGGCACGCCGCTGCGGCTGCCGCGCGGCACCGCCGCGGAGGTGACGGCCGGCCTGCTGGGCGGCTCCACGCTCCAGCTCAGCGTCACCGCCGACAGCGGCGGCACGCTGGCGCCGGGCGACACCATCGGGATGCAGCGCGCCACCTCGCCGCTCGAGGCGTTCGGGGCGCTGGCCCGCGACCTCAAGGGCACCATCGAGCACGCGCTGGTCTCCGCGACCGGCACGATGGACATGGTGCGGAACCTCGCCGACAGCCTGCGCCTGGCGACGGGCACGGCGCGCAAGCTCCTCATCGCCACGCAGCCGGGCGCGGAGCGCATCCTGAACGGCGTGAGCGCGAACCTCGACCGCCTGCAGGCGATGCTCGACAGCACCAACACCCGCACGGGGGTGACCTTCCAGCAGGTGGACGCCACGCTCGCGCAGTCGCGCGTGCTGCTGGCCAGCGTGGACACGCTCACCCGGCTGGTGAGCGCGATGGGCGCCGAGAACCGGCCCGAGGTCCGGGCGCTGATGCTCAACCTGCGCAACATCTCCGCCGAGCTCGGCTACGTGCTCGAGGAGCTGAGCCGCCGGCCGCTGCGCTTCGTCAGCGGCGTGAAGATCCCGGACTCCTTGCGCTTCGTGGACCACCCGCACCCCGACTCGACGGCGCGGGCGCCGGCCGCGCCCGCGGCCCCGGCGGCGCCGCCCGACACGAGCCGCCGGCCCAGACCGTGAGCAAGCTCGTCCTGCTCCACGGGCCCGCCTGGGACGGCGGCGCGGCCCGCGCCGCGCTCGACGCCGAGCAGGTCGAGCGGCGGGTCGTGACCGCCGTGGACGCCGGCACGATCGACGAGCGCCCCACGGTCCTCCTGCTGGACGAGGGGCTGCGCGCCGCGCTGGGCGCCGGGGGCGTGCGCGCGGCGGCCGACGCCGGCGCCGCCATCGTGGCCCTCGGCGCGCCGGGCGAGACGGACCTGCCCGAGGCGATGCCGGGCGCGGACCTCGCGCCCATCTTCCTCACCGCCCCGGTCGGCACGCGCCAGCTCCTGGCCGCCCTCAAGGCCGCCTTCCGCGAGGCCGCGGGCCGGGCCGAGATCCTCCGCGGCCGGGCCGAGGTCGCGGCGCGCTCCAAGGAGATCGCGGAGCTCACGCAGATCGGCGTCGCCCTCACCACCGAACGCAACTACGACGTCCTGCTGGAGATGATCCTCTCGCAGGCGCGGCGCATCACGCAGTCCGACGGCGGCTCGCTCTACCTGGTCGAGGGGCGCGACACGCCGAGCCCGAAGGTGCGCTTCAAGCTCGCGCAGAACGACACCGTGCCCAAGGCGCCGTTCGTCGAGCTCACGATGCCCCTGAACCACGCCAGCATCGGCGGCTACGTGTGCGCCACCGGCGAGACGGTGGTGATCGACGACGCGTACTTCCTGCCGCCCGACGTGGAGTACTCGATCAACCGCAGCTTCGACGAGCGCAACCGCTACCGTTCGAAATCGATGCTGACGGTGCCGATGAAGAACCACAAGAACGAGACCATCGGCGCGCTGCAGCTCATCAACCGCAAGCGCGACCCGGCGGCCGTGCTCTCGACGCCGGAGGTCGTGGAGGCGCAGGTCATCCCGTTCTCGCGCCGCACGGTCGAGATCGTCAACGCGCTGGCCGGGCAGGCCGCGGTCTCCATCGAGAACAGCCTGCTCTACGAGGACATCGAGCGGCTCTTCGAGGGCTTCGTCACCGCCGCCGTCACCGCCATCGAGCAGCGCGATCCCACGACGTTCGGCCACTCGGGCCGCGTGGCCACGATGACCGTGGGACTCGCCGAGGTGGTCGACCGCGCCGGCGACGGGCCCTACCGCAGCGTGCGCTTCTCGCGCGAGCAGCTCAAGGAGATCCGCTACGCGGGCCTGCTGCACGACTTCGGCAAGGTGGGCGTGCGCGAGCAGGTGCTGGTCAAGGCGAAGAAGCTCTACCCGCCGGACCTCGCGCTCCTGCGGAGCCGCTACGCATTCATCCGGCGCACGGCCGAGTCCGAGTACCACCGGCGGCGGGCCGAGTGGCTGCTCGCCAACCCGCGCGAGGACTACGAGCGGTTCCTCGCCTCGCTGGACGCGGAGCACCGGCGCGAGCTGGAGGACTGCGAGCGGTTCCTGCAGACGGTCCTGCAGTCCAACGAGCCCACGCTGCTGCCGGAGGGCAGCTTCGAGGAGCTGCTGGCGCTGGCCGAGCGGCGGTTCACGGACATCGACGGCAGCGCGCAGCCCTACCTGAGCGACGACGAGGTGCGTTTCCTCACCATCCGCAAGGGCAGCCTCGACGAGGCGGAGCGGCTGGAGATCGAGAGCCACGTCTCGCACACGTACCGCTTCCTGCTGCAGATCCCGTGGACCAAGGAGCTGTCGCACATCCCGCTGATCGCCTACGGCCACCACGAGAAGCTCGACGGCAAGGGCTACCCCAGAAAGGTGCGGGCCGCCGAGATCCCCGTGCAGACGCGGATGATGACCATCAGCGACATCTTCGACGCCTTGACGGCCGCCGACCGCCCCTACAAGCGGGCCGTGCCGCTGCAGCGCGCCCTCGACATCATGCGGGACGAGGTCAAGGGCGGGATGCTGGACGGCGATCTGTTCGGGCTGTTCGTGGAAGGCAAGGTATTCGAGAAACTGGCTGAAGATACGGCCGCGAGCTCGTAACCGAACGGGGAGGCGATGGAAGTGATGAGGTGCTGAGGAGCGGCAGGCTGCGGACCGCGGACTGGAGTCCGCCCTCATCACGTCATCACCCCATCACTTCATCACCTCCCCGCCGCAGTACCGCCCCGACGAAAAGCGCCCCGGTACCAACCAGCGCCAGCAGCCCCACCCAATCCCCCCAGCGGACGTACGGCGTCCGTCCCGCCGTGGTGTACACCGTGTCCGCCTCCACCCGCTCCACGTCGAGCGGCGTGCGCCGCCAG
>DATKNX010000274.1:0-5659 GCA_035541085.1 Gemmatimonadales bacterium
CGTGCGCGCGGCGCTCGCGGGCGCGGGCGGCGGCGTGACGATGGATGGCACGGTCGCGGCCGGCGACTCCGCCGTGCGGATCAGCGGCGGCGGCCGGCTCGACGGACTGGACCTGGCGCGCTACGTGCCGGGCGCGCCGCCCACCGCGCTGCACGGCGATTGGCGTGTGAACGTCGCGATCCCGACCGCCGACACCGCGGCCGGCACGACGGGTACGCTCGCGGTGGACGTGGACAGCGGCGTCGTGGCCGGCGGCGCGGTGGGCCGCGCCGACGCGCAGGTCACGCTCTCCGCCGACGCCGTGGCGATCGACACGCTGTCCGCGCAGGCGAGCGGCACCAGCCTCGCGGCCTCGGGGGCGCTGGGGCGGGCGGGCCGCGCCCCCGGCGTGCTGCGGCTCGCCCTGCGCGCCGACACGCTGGCCGACCTGCTGCCCTGGGTGACGTGGTTGCGGCGCGAGGCCGGCGACAGTGCGAGCGTCGAGCTCGGCGGCGCCGGGCGGATCTCCGGCCGCCTCGAGGGCACGACGGCCGCCTGGGTGGCGCGCGGCGAGCTGACCCTGGACAGCGTCGGGTACGGCCCCGTCGCCGCGGTGGCGCTGCGGGTCGAGGGCTCCCTCGAGCGGGCGGACCGCGGCCTGACCTTCGGCCTGCGCGCGCACGCCGACTCGCTGGCGGTCGCCGGCATGCGGTACGGCGCCGTGGGCATCGCGGCGACGGGTCCGCTCGATTCCCTGCGGCTCTCGGTCGGCGCCGGCTTCGGGGCGGGCTCGGCGGTGCAGAGCGACCTGACGGTGGGCGTGGATTCGGCGGGATGGCGGGTGCGGATCGCCTCCGGCCGGCTCACGCTGCCCGGGCGCGTGTGGACGCTGAGGCATCCGGCGGGCGTCGCGGCGACGGCGGGCAGCATCGCGGTGGACTCGCTGGAGCTGCGGGCGCAGGGCGGCGCGAGCGTGCAGGTGGCCGGCCGCCTCCCGCAGCAGGCGTCCGGCGACCTCACGCTGGAGGCGGACAGCGTGCCGCTCTCGGACGTGTACGCGCTGGCCGAGCTGGACACGACCGGCATCGGCGGCCTGGTGAGCGCCCGCGTCCGCATGACCGGCAGCGCGGCGGCGCCGTTCATGGAGGCGACGGCGTCGCTCGTCGGCGGCCGGTTCGGGGACTTCGGCGCGCCGCTGGTGGACGGGTCGGCCCGGTACGGCGCCGGCCGGCTCTCGTTCCGCGCCGGGCTGGAGAGCGGCGGCGCGCCGGTCGTCACGGCCTCCGGCTCGCTGCCGCTCGACCTGAGCCTCCGCGCGGTGGCCAAACGGGAGCTGCCGGATTCGCTGCGCATCCGGGTCGCGGCGGACTCGGCGGACCTCGCGATCCTCGACGCGCTCACGCCGCTCGTGCGCGGCGTCGGCGGCCGGCTCCAGGCCGACGTGACGGTGGGCGGCACCTGGGACCACCCGGAGCTCACCGGCGACGCGCGCATCACCGACGGCGCGGTGGGCATCCCGGCGCTCGGCGCGCGATACTCGGGCATCGAGGCGCGGCTCTCGCTCGCCGGCGACCGGCTGCGCGTGGACGAGGCGCGGCTCAAGGGCGGCTCGGGCACGCTCGAGATCACCGGTGACGTGCGCTTCGCCGCGCTCACGCACCCCGTCCTCGACCTCACGCTGCGCTCGCGCGGCTTCGCCGCCTTCAGCCTGCGCGACTTCGCGGGGCTCACCGCCACCGGCGACCTGCGGCTCACGGGGCCCGCGGTCGGCGCCACGCTCACCGGCGGGCTGGTGGTGGACGCGGGCTTCCTGGCCTTCGCGGACCTCGTCGAGAAGCGGATCGTGAACCTCGACGATCCGGAGTTCCGCGCCATCGTGGATTCCAACCTCGCCCAGGCGACGGGGCTCGGGCCGAGCGTCCAGAACGTCTTCCTCGACAGCCTGAGGATCCGCAACCTCACGGTGGCGATGGGGCCGGACGTGTGGCTGCGCTCGCACGAGGCCAACATCCAGCTGGCCGGCAACTTCACCGTCGCGAAGGACGTCGAGTCGGGCGTGAGCCGCTACCGCCTGGACGGGACGCTGCGCGCGGTGCGCGGGACGTACCGCCTGGTGGTCGGGCCCACGGCCAAGGAATTCCGGGTCACGCGCGGAACGGTGCGGTTCTTCGGGACGCCGGACCTCAATCCGGTGCTCGACATCGCCGCCGAGCACACCGTGCGGTCCGTGAACGGCGGCGACCTGGTGGTGCGCGCGGTGATCGGCGGGACGCTGCTGGTGCCGAAGCTCTCGCTCGAGAGCGACGAGCGGCCGCCGCTCTCGGAGACGGAGATCGTGTCGTACCTGCTGTTCGGGCGCCCGTCGTTCGACCTGTCGTCGGGGAACGGCACGGCGGCGCCCACGAGCGAGCAGGCGATCTTCCAGGGGGCGATGGTCGGCCTGGCGGGCGCGCTGTCGGGCGAGATCGAGCAGACGCTGGTCACCAATCTCGGGATCCCCGTGGACTACCTGGCCATCCGGCCCGGCGGAGGGACGGTGGGAGACATCTTCAGCAGCACCCGGGTCGAGGCCGGGACGCAGCTGGGCGAGCGCACGTTCCTCACGCTCAACGCCGGCATCTGCCAGGTCGCGCGGGGACTCTCGTCGCAGGCCATCGGCGCCAGCGTCGAGCACCGCGTGGGGGGCGGCTTCACGGTGGAGGCGAGCATGGAGCCCACCACCGAGGAGTGCCGGCCGGTCGGCTTCCAGATCCGGCCGCCCACGCCGTACCAGGTCGGACTCGATCTCTTCTGGCAATGGGGCACGCCGTGATGGAAGCGCTGGTGGTGACGAATCCGTCGGCCGCGCGGGCCGGCGACAAGGGCCTGAGCGCCGCCCGCCGCCGCCTCGAGGCGCACGGCTTCCGCGTCCGGGTGGAGACGTCGGGCGCGAGCGGCGAGGGGGAGCGGATCGCGCGTCGGGCCGCGGAGCGCGGAACCCAGATCGTGATCGCGCACGGCGGCGACGGCACGGCGATGGACGTGGCGGCGGGGCTGGTGGGAACGCCGGTGCCGCTCGGCCTCCTGCCGGGCGGGACCGGCAACGTGCTCGCGGGGAACCTGGGGATCGGGCGCTCGCTGACGGCGGCCGCCGACACGATCGCGGCGGGCGTCACGCGGATCATCGACGTCGGCCGGCTCACGACCGCGGCGGGCACGCGCTATTTCGCCGTCAACTGCGCCGCCGGCTTCGCCGCCGACCTGATGGCGGAGACCGAGCAGCACCACAAGCGGCGCTTCGGCGTCGCGGCGTACGTGGCGCGCGCGATGGTCATGATGACCAAGCTCGTGCGCGTGGCGACCCGGGTCGAGGTGGACGGGGTCGCGCACGAAGGGCACGCGGCGACCGTGATCGTGGCGAACTGCGGGCACATCGTGCCGGGCGTGCTGCCGCTGGCCGCGGGCATCGCGCCCGACGACGGCGTGCTGGACGTCGCGGTGATCGACGCGCGCTCCTACGCCTCCGCGCTGCGCCTGGTGTGGCGGATGCTCGAGCGGCGGCCCGACGCGGACGGCGGCATCACCTTCTACCGCGGCGCGACGGTGCGCCTCTCCTGCGACCCGCCGCTGCCCGTGGAAGCGGACGGCGAGGCACTGGGCTCGACGCCGATGCTGGTCGAGACCGTCCCCCGCGCGCTGACGGTGCTGGCGCCGGCGCGGCGCGGCGGAGGCGCCGATGGCCGCTGACCGGGGTCCCGTGACGCCGCCGCTCGCCGGACGCCGCGTCCTGATCGTGGATGACGAGCGGGCCATCGCGGCGGCGGCGGCCCGCCGGCTCGAGCGCGACGGCGCCGTCTGCGTGGCGGCGCACTCGGGCACGGAGGGCCTGGAGCGGCTGGCCGCCGAGCCGTTCGACCTCGTGGTGACCGACAGCGACATGCCGGGCGCCTCCGGGCTCGACGTCCTGGCGGCGGCGGGCGCCATCCCGGACGGGCCGGCCGTCATCGTGATGGCGCCCTCGAGCGGCGGCGCCGTCGAGGCCCTGGGGCGCGGCGCGGATGGCTACGTGGTGAAGCCGCTCGACCCGGAGCTCCTGGCGCACGAGGCGTCGGTGGCGGCGGAGCTGCGCGCGCTGCGCTGGGCGGCGGCGGCCGCTCCGGCGATCGCCGCCGGATCCGTCCTCACGGTGCTGGGCGAAATGGTGAACGCGGCGGAGCGGGCCGACCCGTTCCGCGCCGGCTTCTCCGCCCGCACGGCCCGGCTGGCCGGCGCGTTCGGGCGGGCGCTGGGCCTCGACGCCGAGCGACTGGTGCTGGCCGCGCGCGTCCACGACCTCGGCATGCTGGCGGTGCCGCCGTCCGAGCTGCACTCCGAGACCGCGATGGACCGGCCGAGCCAGCACCTGATCCGGGTGCACCCGACGCTCGGCGCCCGCTGGATCGAGCGGCTCGGCGCCGACCGCGTGATCGTGGCCGCGGTGGCCGCGCACCAGGAGCGGTTCGACGGCAACGGGTACCCGGGCGGGCTCGCGGGCGACGACATCCCGCCGCTGGCGCGCGCGCTCGGCGCGGCCGCGGCCATCGCGGCGATGTGCGCGCCGCGGCCGTGGCGCTCGCGCCGCGAGCCCGCCTCCGTGCTCGACGAGCTGCGGGCCGGCCGCGACACGCAGTTCGGCCCGGCCGAAGTGGACGCCGCGCTCGACGTGCTCCGCCGCGTGCCCACCCTCCTCGCCTGAGCGGCCGATGCCCGATTCCCTCCTGATCGTGGACGACGACGCCGACGTGCTGCGGGCGGTGGGCGACTACTTCGAGCGCATCGGCTACGAGGTCTTCCGCGAGGCGAGCGGCGAGGCCGCGGTCGAGACGTACGGCCGCCAGCGGCCCGACGTCGTCATCCTCGATCTCAGGCTGCCGGGCATCGACGGCCTGCAGGTGCTCGAGGAGCTGCGGCGCTTCGACGCGGCGGTGCTGCTGCTGACGGGGCACGGCGACATCGCGACGGCCGTCCGCGCGATGCAGCTCGGGGCCGAGAACTTCCTCACGAAGCCGGTGGACATGCCGCTCCTCGCCGCGGCGGCGGCGCGCGCGCTCGAGAAGGTGCGCCTGCGGCGCCACAACGCGCGGCTGGTCTCGGAGCGCTGGCCCGCGGGCGGCGAGGACGTGCTCGGCGTCTCGAAGCCGATGCGCGACCTCGCGCGGCAGCTCGCGCTGCTGGCGGAATCGGACCGCACCACCGTGCTGCTCACGGGCGAGTCCGGCTCGGGGAAGGGCTGGGTGGCGCGCCTGCTGCACCGCCTGTCGGCGCGCCGCGAGGCCCCGTTCATCGACGTCAACTGCGCCGGGCTCTCCGCGACGTTCCTGGACTCCGAGCTGTTCGGCCACGAGAAGGGCGCGTTCACCGACGCGCGCGAGCGCAAGCAGGGCCTGTTCGAGCTGGCCGACCGGGGCACGCTCTTCCTCGACGAGATCGCGGAGCTGGCGCCGGAGCTGCAGCCCAAGGTGCTGAAGGCGCTCGAGGACAAGACGTTCCGGCGGCTGGGCGGGACGCGCGAGCTGCAGGTGGACGTGCGGCTCGTCGCCGCCACCAACCACGACATCGGCGACGCGGTGCGGCGGGGGCGGTTCCGCGAGGATCTCTACTACCGCCTCAACGTGATCCCGCTCCACCTGCCGCCGCTGCGGGAGCGCGCGCGCGAGGACCG
>DATKNX010000275.1:0-3215 GCA_035541085.1 Gemmatimonadales bacterium
CCGGCGGCGAGGTTCGTGACCGTGGAGATGCCGAGGCAGCGGATGCCGCGCGCGCGGGCGACGATCACTTCGGGCACCGTGCTCATCCCGACCGCGTCGGCGCCGAAGCGCTTGAGCATCTCGATCTCCGCCTTGGTCTCGTACGACGGCCCGAGCGTGGCGGCGTAGGTCCCCTCCTCGAGCGGGATCCTCTGCTCGGCGGCGACCCGGCGGGCCAGCGCGCGCAGCTCGCCGTCGTACGGGTCGCTCATGTCGGGGAAGCGCTCCTCGCCCTCGAGCAGCGGTCCGGCGAGCGGCTGGCGTCCGGTGGTGTTGATGTGGTCGGCGATGAGCATCAGCGCGCCGGGGCGGAAGGTGCGGCGGATGCCGCCGGCCGCGTTGGTGACGATCAGCGTCCCGATCCCGAGCGCGGCGAAGACGCGCACCGGCAGGCCCACGACGGTCGGATCGTGCCCCTCGTAGAGGTGGAAGCGGCCGCTCTGGACGAGCACCGTCTTGCCCTCGAGCGTGCCCGCGATCAGCTCGCCCGCGTGGCCCTGGATGGTGGGCTGCGGGAAGCCGGGAATGCGCGCGTACGGCACGCGGACCGCGTCCCCGACCTCGTCCGCGAGGAAACCGAGGCCCGACCCGAGCACCAGGGCGACCGTGGGCCGCCGCGGCGCGATGGCCTTCCGTACCGCTTCCGCCGCCTCCTGGATCACTCGCCCCTCCCGTCTGCCATCCGTCTCCCGAACACCGGCCCTCGTCGCCTCGTCACGCGATCACTTCATCACGTCGTCACATCCCCGTCCCGTCACGCCGCCCGCAGCTTCGCCAGCTCCGCCCGCGCGCTCTCGACCATCGCCTGGCGCTCGGGGTACGGCTGGAACGCGCTGGCGAACCCGTCGAGGATCATCTGCTCGATCTCGCCGCGGCTGAAGCCCAGGCGCGTGTGGGCCAGGTAGTACTCGTCGGTGACCGTGGTCCCGCTCATCAGCCGGTTGTCGGTGTTGAGCGACACCACGATGCCGAGGTCGAAGTAGCGGCGCACCGGATGCGTCTCGATCGAGGCCACGGCGTGCGTCTGCACGTTGCACGTCACGCACACCTCGAGCGGCACGCGCCGGTCGTTGACGTAGCGCTCGAGGTCGGGATCCTCGAACAGCCGCGTGCCGTGGCCGATCCGGTCGGCGTGGCAGTAGTGCAGCGCCTGCGCGATGGACTCCGGCCCGTAGGCCTCGCCCGCGTGGATCGTGGCCGCGACGTTGGCGTTCACCACCGTGTAGAACGCCTCGCGGTGCTTCTTCGCCGGGTAGTTGTACTCGGCGCCGGCGAGGTCGAAGGCCACCACGCCGCGGCCCTTGAACGCCACGGTGAGGTTCGCCAGGTCCATCGAGGTCGCGGGGCTCATGTTGCGGATGCCGCAGATGATGAGGCCCGTCTTCACGCCGAAGGCCTCCTCGGCGCGGCGCATCCCCCGGAGCGGCGCCTCGACCGCCTCCGTGAGCGGCATGCCGCGCTTGGTGCACAGGATCGGCGAGAAGCGGATCTCCATGTAGCGCACGCCCTCGGCGGCGCCGTCCTCCACCAGCTCGTAGGTGGCGCGCTCCAGCGCCTCGGGCGACTGCAGCACGGAGAGCGTGATCTCGAACTTGGCGAGGTAGTCCATCAGGTTGCGCGCGTCCGACACCAGCATCTGGCGGCCGAGCGCCGCCGGGTCCATCGTCGGCAGCTTCACGCCCTGCTCCCGCGCCAGCTCCACGAGCGTCGCGGGCCGCACCGAGCCGTCCAGGTGCACGTGAAGCTCGGGCTTGGGCATCCGGCGGATCATCTCGCGCGTCAACACGTCGCCGCGGGGCGCGGCGCGCTTCGTCTTCATCGGCCCGCCTCCCGGACCCGCGTGTCCTGCGGGGCCTCGACGGGCTGCGGCAGCTTGCCGAGCCAGCCGATGAAGGCGTCGAGATCCACGATGCCGGTGTTCTCCGACGGAACGCCGCGCAGCATCGAGAACCCGCTGCCGCCGGCGGCGACGAAATCGGGCACGGCGAACGTGTACTGCGCCGTGTCCACCACCGGGCGGCCGTCGGCCAGCGTCAGGCCGGTCACGCGCCGGCCCGGCGGCGCCGAGGGATCCACGACCGCCACGACGCCCGACAGGTGGGCCCGCGCGTCGGCGGCCCCTATCGCGTGGTCGAGGGTTTGCCGCAGCACGGCGCCGGTGACCGTGAGCCGCACCACGAAGTTCTGGAACGGCTCCACGTCGAAGACCTCGCCCCACGTCACCGGACCCGCCGGAAGGTCGGCGCGGATGCCGCCGTTGTTCACGAGCGCGACGTCGGTGTGCGCCGCCGCGCGGTAGGCGTCGGCGATGAGGTTGCCCAGCGGGTACTGCTCGCCGTCGCGCACCAGCGGGGCGGCCAGCGTGGCCACCACGCGCGAGGTGAGCGGCGCCACCCGCTGGGCGGCCTCCGCGACGATCCGCGCCACGCCGCTGTCGGCGCTCTCGCGGTCCGCCCACACCGTCTCGACGCGCATCCGCACCACGCGCACGCCCGCGCTGTCCACGAAGTCCACGATGCCGAGCGCCGTGCCGTTGGAGCGCGCCTGCACGATCGGGATCCCGTTGACCGTGGTCTCGACGAGCGAGTGCGTGTGGCCGCTGACGATCAGGTCGGGCCGGTGGGTGAGGGCCTGCGCCAGGTCCACGATCTCGCCGGCGCACCCGATGGTCGGCGCGCAGAACGCGCCGGCGTGCGCCACCACGATGACGTAATCCGGGTGCGCCGCGCGGGCCGCGGCGATGGCGGAGTCGAGCCGCGCCGGCCCGCTGTCGAAGCTCAGCCCCGCCACGTTCGACGGCCGGGTCGTGCCCGGCGTGTCCTCGGTGCTGTAGCCGACCACCGCCACGCGCAGCCGGCCCACCGTGTAGATCCGCCACGGCTCCGCCCACGCGGGCGAGCGCCCCGTCGCACGGTCACGCAGGTTGGCCGAGAGCCAGCCGAACCGCGCCTGACGGATACGCGCCGCCAGGGTGTCCACGCCCCAGTCGAACTCGTGGTTGCCGATGGCCGAGGCCCGATAGCCCATGGCGTTGAACACGTCCACGGTGGACCGGCCGTACGACAGGTTCGACGCGGGCGAGCCCTGCATCACGTCGCCGGCGTCGAGGCGGATGCTGGTGCACCCGCAGGCACCGGCCAGCCGGTCCATCATGCCGGCCAGGGCCGGCGCGCCAC
>DATKNX010000276.1:0-11983 GCA_035541085.1 Gemmatimonadales bacterium
TCCACGAACGGGCCCTTCTTGACGCTGCGGGACATTTATCGCGTCGCCTTCCCGCGCTTGTGGCCGCGGATGATGAGTTTGTTGCTCGCCTTCTTCTTGTGCCGCGTCTTCACGCCCTCGGGCTTGCCCCACGGGCTCACCGGCGGCCGGCCGCCGCTCGACTTGCCCTCGCCGCCGCCCAGCGGGTGGTCCACCGGGTTCTTCGCCACGCCGCGCACCTTCGAGCGCCGGCCCAGCCAGCGCGACTTGCCCGCCTTGCCGATGCTCTCGAGCTCGTGCTCGACGTTGCCCACCTGGCCGATCGTGGCCAGGCACACGCCGCGCACCAGCCGGACCTCGCCGCTCATCATCTTGAGGGTGACCATCTCGCCCTCCTTGGCCACCACCTGCACGCCGGCGCCGGCCGAGCGGGCCATCTGGCCGCCGCGCCCCGGCTTCAGCTCCACGTTGTGCACGGTGGTGCCGAGCGGCACCTCGGCCAGCGGGACCGCGTTGCCCAGGCGGATGTCGGTCCCGGGGCCCGAGCTGACCGTGTCCCCGACCACCAGGCCGCGCGGGTGGAGGATGTAGCGCTTCTCGCCGTCGCCGTACTGCACCAGCGCCAGGCGCGCCGAGCGGTTCGGGTCGTACTCGATCGCGGCGACCTTGCCCGGGATGCCGAACTTGTCGCGGCGGAAGTCCACCCGGCGGTACATCCGCTTGTGCCCGCCGCCCCGGTAGCGCGTGGTGACGTGGCCCTGGTTGTTGCGGCCGCCCTGCGAGCGCAGCGGCTCGAGGAGCGACTCCTCGGGCGCCTTCTTCGTGATCTCCTCGAAGTCCGAGATGATCCGGAAGCGCGTGCCCGGCGTGACGGGCTTGAACTGACGGATGCCCATGCGCTAGCCCTCGAAGATCGGAATCACGTCGCCCTCCTTGAGGACGACGATCGCCTTCTTCCACTTCGGCCGGCGCCCCTGGCGCCCGCGGCCGAGGCCGCCGGCGCGGCGCTCCTTGGCGCGCATCTGCATCGTGCGCACGTCCTTGACGGTCACGGCGAACAAGTGCTCGATCGCGTCGCGGATCTCCGGCTTGGTGGCGGCGTGGTCCACGCGGAAGGTGTAGATCTTCCGGTTCTCGTACTGCGCCGAGGACTTCTCCGTCACCAGCGGCTTGACGACCGCGCGGTACAGTGCCGGCATCGCCTACTCCTTCTTTCCCGGCTTCTTGCCGGACTTCGGCTTGGCCTTGGGCGCTTCCTTCGCCTTGGGCGCGGCCTTCTTCGCCGCCGGCTTCTTCGCCGGTTCGGCCGCCTTGGACGGCTTCGCCGCCGCCTTGGGCGCGGGCACCTTCTTCGCGGGCGCCGCCTTGCGGGCCGGCGCCGCGGCCTTCGCCTCCGCCTTCGGCCTCGGTTCCTTCTTCGGCCGCTCGCGGCGCGGCGCGGGCTCGGGGGCGATGGTCGAGGCCTCGACGCCCTGCTCGAGCGCGCCGCCCAGGGCCGGCTCCTCGATCACCAGCGCGTCGGCGCGCAGGATGTCGTACGCCGAGGCGTCGCGGTAGCGCATGACGGCGACGTCCGGGATGTTGCGCGCGCTGAGCAGCAGGTTCGGGTTGATCGCGTCGGTCAGGACGAGCACGCGCCGGTCCTCGATGCCCAGTCGCCCGAGCAGCTCGGCGACGCGGCGCGTCTTCGGCTCCTCGAAGGCGAGCGGCGCGATGACGCTGATGGCCCGCTCGCGGGCCCGCGCGTTCAGCGCGGAGCGGCGCGCCAGCTGGCGCACCTTGCGCGGGATGCCGCGGCGGTAGTCGCGCGGGAGCGGCCCGAAGATCGTGCCGCCGCCGGGCCAGAGCGGCGAGCGGATGCTGCCCTGCCGCGCGCGGCCGGTGCCCTTCTGCCGCCACGGCTTCTGGTTGCCGCCGGTGACGAAGCTGCGGGTCTTGGTCTGCGCCGTGCCCTGGCGCTGGTTGGCCAGGTACGTCGTGACCGCCTGGTGCAGCACGGCCTCGTGGACCTCGCCGTCGAACGGATCCGCGGGCAGCCGCACCGCGCGCGGCCGGCGCGCGCCGTCGGCGCCGTAGGCCAGGACTTCGAGCGCCTCGCTCACGCGCCCTCCTTCGACACGGTCACCAGGCCCCGCATCGGCCCGGGCACCGCGCCCCGCACGTACAGCAGGTTCTTCTCGCCGTCCACCTTGGCCACCAGGAGGTTGATCACGGTGCTCCGCTCGGCGCCCATGTGCCCCGGCATCCGCTTGCCCTTGATGACGCGCGAGGGGTCGGTGCCCGGTCCCACGGAGCCCGGCTTGCGGAAGCGCGTGTTGCCGTGGGTGGCCGGCCCGCCGCCGAAGTGGTGGCGGTGCACGACGCCCTGGAACCCGCGCCCCTTGGAGATGCCGGTCACCTTGACCCGCTCGCCCGCGGCGAAGTCCGCCACGGTGACGACGGCGCCCGGCTGCGGCGCCTCGCCGCGGGCGGGGAACTCGCGCAGCACGCGCGGCGCGGCCTCCAGCCCGGCCTTGGCGGCGTGGCCGCGCTCGGCCTTGGTCGAGCGCTTGGCCTTCGCGACGCCGAAACCCAGCTGGATGCGCGCGGGCGCGCCCTCGCGGGCCGGCCGGACCTGCACGACCGGGCACGGGCCCGCCTCGATCACCGTCACCGGCGTCGCGGTCCCGTCCTCCGCAAAGAGCTGCGTCATTCCCAGTTTACGGCCGATGATCGCGTCCATCGCTACTCCACCTTGATCTCCACGTCCACGCCCGCCGGCAGGTCGAGCTTCGTCAACGCATCCACCGTCTGCGGCCGCGAATCGAGGATGTCGATCAGCCGCTTGTGCGTCTTCAGCTCGAACTGCTCCCGGCTCTTCTTGTCCACGTGCGGGCTCCGCAGGACCGTCCAGCGCTGCGTCTTCGTCGGCAGCGGGATCGGCCCCGACACCTGGGCGCCCGTCTTCTCCGCGGTGCGGACGATGTCCGCCGAGGCCTGGTCGATCACGGCGTGATCGAAGGCCTTCAGGCGGATGCGGATGCGGCCAGCCTTCACGGTGCCTACTCCAGGATCTTGGTCACGACGCCCGCACCGACCGTGCGGCCGCCCTCACGGATCGCGAACCGGAGCTGCTCTTCCATCGCGATCGGCGTGATGAGCTGAATCTCCATCTGCACGTTGTCGCCGGGCATCACCATCTCGACGCCCGCGGGCAGCTCGATCGACCCGGTCACGTCGGTGGTGCGGAAGTAGAACTGGGGCCGGTAGCCCTTGAAGAACGGCGTGTGCCGGCCACCCTCTTCCTTCGTCAGCACGTACACTTCGGCGTTGTACTTGGTGTGCGGCGTGATCGAGCCGGGCTTGGCGAGCACCATGCCGCGCTCGATCTCGTTCTTCTCCACGCCCCGCAGCAGCAGGCCGATGTTGTCGCCCGCCTGCCCCTCGTCGAGCAGCTTGCGGAACATCTCGACGCCCGTCACCACGGTCTTCTTGGCGGCGCCGAGGCCGACCATCTCGAGCTCCTCGCCGACCTTGACCTTGCCGCGGTCCACGCGACCCGTGGCCACCGTGCCCCGGCCGGTGATGCTGAAGACGTCCTCGACCGGCATCAGGAACGGCTTGTCCACCTGGCGCTTCGGCTCCGGGATCGAGGCGTCGATCGCGTCCATCAGCTCGACGATGTGCTTCGCCTCGGGGTCGTTCGCGTCCTTGGCCGAGAGGGCCTTGAGCGCGCTGCCCCGGATCACGGGCAGCGTGTCGCCCGGGAACTCGTACTTGCTCAGCAGCTCGCGCACCTCGAGCTCGACCAGGTCCAGGAGCTCCGGGTCGTCCACCAGGTCCACCTTGTTCAGGAAGACCACGATGGCCGGCACGTTCACCTGGCGGGCCAGCAGGATGTGCTCGCGGGTCTGCGGCATCGGGCCGTCGACCGCGCTCACCACCAGGATCGCGCCGTCCATCTGCGCCGCGCCCGTGATCATGTTCTTCACGTAGTCGGCGTGGCCCGGGCAGTCCACGTGCGCGTAGTGCCGGTGCGCGGTGGAGTACTCGACGTGGCTGGTGGCGATGGTCAGGATCTTCGTGGCGTCGCGGCGGCCCTGCGACTCCGAGGCCTTGGCGACCTCGTCGTACGACACGTACTTGGCCAGCCCCTGCATCTCGGCCACCTTGGTGATGGCGGCGGTGAGGGTGGTCTTGCCGTGGTCCACGTGGCCGATGGTCCCGACGTTCACGTGGGGCTTCGTGCGCTCGAACTTCGCCTTGGCCATGGTCTTAGCCCTTCATCTTGGTGATGATTTCGTCCGCCTTCGACTTCGGGACTTCCTCGTAGTGGGAGAACTGCATCGAGTACACCGCGCGGCCCTGGCTCATCGAGCGCAAGGTCGTCGAGTAGCCGAACATCTCCGCCAGCGGCACCGAGGCCCCGATGACGTGCGCGTCGGCGCGCTGCGTCATCCCCCCGATCCGCCCCCGGCGGCTGCTGAGGTCGCCCATCACGTCGCCCAGGTACTCCCCGGGCACCACGACCTCGACGTCCATCACGGGCTCGAGGAGCACCGGCTTGGCCTGGCGGGCGGCCTCCTTGAACGCCATCGAGCCGGCGATCTTGAACGCCATCTCGCTCGAGTCCACGTCGTGGTACGAGCCGTCGATCAGCTCGACCTTCACGTCCACGACCGGGTAGCCCGCCAGCACGCCGTTCTCCAGCGCCTCCTGGATGCCCTGCTCGACCGGGCGGATGAACTCGCGCGGGATCACGCCGCCCACGATCTTGTCCTCGAACACGAAACCCGCGCCCTTCTCCGCCGGCTCGAGGTTGATCACCACGTGGCCGTACTGCCCGTGGCCGCCCGTCTGCCGGACGAACCGGCCCTCGACGTCGGCGACGCGCTGGCGGATCGTCTCGCGGTAGGCCACCTGCGGCCGGCCCACGTTCGCGTCCACCTTGAACTCGCGCTTCATCCGGTCCACGATGATCTCGAGGTGCAGCTCGCCCATCCCCGAGATGATGGTCTGGGCCGTCTCGTGGTCCACGTGCACGCGGAAGGTCGGGTCTTCCTCGGCCAGCTTCTGCAGCGCGGTGCCGAGCTTGTCCTGGTCCGCCTTCGTCTTCGGCTCGATCGCGACGTCGATCACCGGCTCCGGGAACCGCATCGCCTCGAGGATGATCGGCTGGTCCTCGACGCACAGCGTGTCGCCGGTCTTGGTGTCGCGGAGCCCGATCACGGCGGCGATGTCGCCGGCGCGGACCTCCTCGATCTCCTCGCGCTTGTTGGCGTGCATCTGCAGCAGCCGGCCGACGCGTTCCTTCCGGTCCCGCACGGCGTTGTAGATGTACGACCCCGACTCCAGCACGCCCGAGTACACCCGGATGAACGTCAGCTTCCCGACGAACGGGTCGGTCATGATCTTGAAGGCCAGGGACGCGAACGGCGCGTCGTCCTTGGCCTCGCGGCACTCGTGCTTCTCGCTGTGGCTCTGGAGGTGGCCCTGCACCGGCGGGATGTCCACCGGGCTCGGCAGGTAGTCCACCATCCCGTCCAGCACCGGCTGCACGCCCTTGTTCTTGGCCGCCGCGCCGCAGAAGATCGGCACCAGGCCGTGCCCGATCGTGGCCTGCCGGATGGCGCGCCGCACGTCGGCCTCCGACAGGTCGTGCGCGCCCAGGTACTTCTCGAGCAGCTCGTCGTCCGACTCGACGGCCGCCTCGATCAGCTCGTGCCGCAGCTGCTCCACCTTCTCCTTCATCGAGGCCGGCACCGGGCCCTCGACGAACTGCTGGCCCAGGGACTTCTCGTCGTAGACGATCTCGACCCGGCGCACGACGTCGATCACGCCCGTGAACAGGTCGCCCGCGCCCAGGGGGATCTGCACCGGGAACGCCTTCGCGCCCAGCCGCTGGCGGATCTCCGCCACGACGTTGTCGAAGTCCGCCCCCGTGCGGTCCATCTTGTTCACGAAGGCGATGCGCGGCACGCGGTACTTGTCCGCCTGGCGCCACACCGTCTCGGACTGGGGCTCGACGCCGCCCACCGCGCAGAAGACCGCGATGGCGCCGTCCAGCACCCGGAGCGACCGCTCGACCTCGACCGTGAAGTCCACGTGGCCGGGCGTGTCGATGATGTTGACCTGGTAGAGCGCGTCGTTCCGCTTCCACTCGGTCGTGGTCGCGGCCGACGTGATGGTGATGCCCCGCTCCTGCTCCTGCTCCATCCAGTCCATCGTGGCCGTGCCGTCGTCCACCTCACCCAGCTTGTAGGTGCGGCCCGTGTAGTACAGGATGCGCTCGGTCGTGGTCGTCTTCCCGGCATCGATGTGCGCCATGATGCCGATGTTCCGCACGCGGTCGAGTGGTGTGTTCCGGGCCATACGCTCCCAAGTCTGGTCAAGAAAAACGCGGGGCGACCGTTCGCGCCTGGGGCGCAGGTCTCGCTCCGCCGTCGTCCGAACGTTCCGGACGGGGACCGCTTACGGCAGCGGCCCTATCTTGTTCGCGCTAAGGGTTTACCACCGGTAGTGGGCGAACGCCTTGTTCGCCTCGGCCATCCGGTGCGTGTCTTCCTTCTTCTTGATCGTGTTGCCTTCGCCCTTCGAGGCCGAGACCAGCTCGTTCGCCAGCCGGTCCGACATCGTCTTCTCGCCGCGCGAGCGGCTGTAGTCGATCAGCCAGCGCATCGCCAGGGCCGTGCGCCGCTCCGGCCGCACTTCCACCGGCACCTGGTACGTCGCGCCGCCCACGCGCCGGCTCTTCACCTCGACCACCGGCTTGGCGTTGCTCAGCGCCTGCTTGAACACGTTCACGCCCGGCTGGCCGGTGCGCTGCTCGATCAGGTCCATCGCCGAGTAGAAGATCCCCTCGGCCACCGACTTCTTGCCGCGGCGCATCAGGTTGCAGATGAACTTCGACACCGTCTGGCTGTCGTAGCGCGGGTCCGGGGGCACCGTGCGACGCACCATCCGCGGCCGCCGGCTCACTTGGCCGCCTTGGGCGCCTTCGCCCCGTACTTCGACCGGCTCTTCTTGCGCTCGCCCACGCCCGCGGCGTCGAGCGTGCCGCGGATGATGTGGTAGCGCACCCCCGGCAGGTCCTTCACGCGCCCGCCGCGGATCAGCACGATCGAGTGCTCCTGGAGGTTGTGCCCCTCGCCCGGGATGTACGCCGTCACTTCGAACCCGTTGGTCAGCCGGACGCGGGCCACTTTGCGCAGCGCCGAGTTCGGCTTCTTGGGCGTCGTCGTGTAGACGCGGGTGCACACGCCGCGCTTCTGTGGATTGCCCCTGAGCGCCGGCGCCTTCTCTTTCGCTTCCACCGAACGCCGGCCCGCGCGGACCAGCTGATTGATCGTCGGCATAGCCCCCAGCACACGCACAAGAATAAACGCGCGGCCCACTTCGGCCGCAGACGTATGAACTTACCCGGTGCGGGAAAACGGGTCAAGGGCGCCACTTCGGCCGCGTTCCCGCCACCGGCGGCGGCCGCCGGGGGGCCCGAAAGACCGAGCCCCACCCCGCGGGTGCGGGATGGGGCCCGGGTTGCCGAATCCCGACCTCAGCTACTGCAGTCGCTTGATCTCGACCCGCATGTTCTGCAGCCGGCCTGCCACGGTGGCGTTCGTGGCGATCGGGTTCTGGGGGCCGTAGCCCACGGCCGTCAGGCTGCGGGCCGGCACGCCCTGTCGGACGAGGTAGTTCCGCACCGTCAGCGCCCGGAGCCGCGACAGACGCTGGTTCTTCGCCGCGTTACCCATGCTGCTGGTGTAGCCACCAATCTCCCACCGCGCGCCGGGGACCGACTTCAAGGCGGCCGCCATCGAATCGAGCGCGGGCATCGCCTCCGGCGGCAGGCGCCAGCTGTTGGGCCGGAACCGCACGTTGCGCAGCACCAGGGTGGCGTGGACGGTCGGGAGCGGTGCCGCTCCGGGCGGCGCCGCGCGCGGGGGCTGCACGGCCGGCTGCGGCCGGGCGGCCGCGATCGGGCAGCCGGACGCATCCACCTGGGTGTTCGGCGGCGTGTTGGGACACCGGTCGAGATAGTCCGGGACGCCGTCGTGGTCGCTGTCCACCGGACAGCCGGCCGCGTCCACCGGCCGCGCGTTCGGCGGCGTGTTCGGGCAGCGGTCGAGGTAGTCCGGCACGCCGTCGTTGTCGCTGTCCACGGGGCAGCCGGCCTTCGCGCCGTCCTTGGCGACGGCCACGCCCGCGGGCGTGTTCGGGCACTTGTCCTGATAGTCGGGCACGCCGTCGTTGTCGCTGTCCACCGGACAGCCGGCCTGCGCGCCGTCCTTGTAGACCTGGACACCCGCCGGCGTGTTGGGGCACTTGTCGAGATTGTCCGGCACGCCGTCGCCGTCGCTGTCCACCGGGCAGCCCACCGCGTCCACCGTGACGCCGGCCGGCGTATTCGGGCACTGGTCGATGCCGTCTGGCACGCCGTCGTGGTCGCTGTCGATCGGGCAGCCGCGCGAGTCCACGATGGCGCCGTGCGGCGTGTTCGGGCAGCGATCGTACTTGTCCGGCACGCCGTCGCCGTCCGTGTCCTTGAGCGGCCCGCCGCCGAGGAAGAACGAGAAGCCGACGGTCCCGATGCCCTCGAACGCGGCGTTCGAGAACGCGCTGCTGGAGAACTTCTCGTACTGCTCGCGCGCCTCGATCCTGAGCGCGGTCCGCTCACCGATCATGAAGCGGACGCCGGCGCCGAGGTGGCCGCCGTACTGGCTGTTGGCGCGGAAGCCCTTCCACCACAGCATCGTGCCGCCGCCGCCCACGGTGAGGAACGGGCTGGTCCTGGCGTCGAGGTTCGGCGTCCAGGTCACGGCGCCGAACGGCTCGATCACCGTCGCCGACGATCCGTACCCCGCGCCCGACCCGGCGCTGAGGCTCCAGTGGTCGTCGATGTTGTAGCCGATGCGCAGGACGCCCCCCGGCACGAACCGGCTCGGGTTGGCCACGCCGCCCGCGCCGATCAAGAGCTGGAGCTGGTGGTCCAAATAGGTACCTCCCGCACCCACGCTGAGCTCCCAGCTGCCCGCGAGGCTCGGACCGGCCGACGCTCCGGCCGGCTGCTGCGCCGCCGCCAGGACGGGCAGACACAGCGCCAGCACCAGTCCAACCCTCACGATTCGGTCGCGCATCTGTTCTCCCGGGCGAGTGACGGCACCCTGCCTATGGCTTCCGGAATGCACTAACGAATACCGACCGGGGGCCTCCGGCGCCAGACGCGGCGGGCCCGGCGCCCCGCTGTATCTTGGTGGGGCGTGGACACCACCGTCCTCCTGGTCTTCGTCGCGGTGTACGCCGGGATGCTGCTCGGCGGCCTCCCGGGCCTCGCCCTGGACCGCGCGGGCGTGGCGCTCCTGGGGGCGATCGCGCTAGTGGCGACGGGCCGCGTCACCGTCGGCCAGGCGTGGAGCGCGGTGGACGTGCCGACGCTCGCGCTGCTCCTGGGCCTGATGGTGGTGTCGGCCCAGTTCCGTCTCGGCGGCTTCTACGCCAGGGTCGGCGGCTGGCTGGCCGGCCACGGCGGCTCGCCCGCGGCCCTGCTCGCGCTCCTCGTGGGCGTGGCGGGGCTCCTCTCGGCCCTGCTGGCGAACGACATCGTGTGCCTGGCGATGGCGCCCATCCTCGCCGCCGGGTGCGCGCGCCGCGGCCTCGACCCGGTGCCCTACCTGCTCGCGCTCGCCGCGGCCGCCAACGTCGGCTCCGCGGCCACGCTGATCGGCAACCCGCAGAACATGCTCATCGGCCAGACGCTCGGGCTCTCCTTCCACGGCTACCTGGCGGACGCGCTGGTGCCGGCGCTGCTCGGGCTGGGGGCGACCTGGGCGCTGATCGCGTGGCGCTTCGCCGGCCGCTGGGAGCGTGCCGTCGTGCTCACGCGCACCGAGCAGCGCGACCTGGCGTTCGACCGCTGGCAGACGGCGAAGGGACTCGCGGTGCTCGTCGCGCTGGTGGCGACGTTTCTCTTCGTGCCCGTCCCGCGCGAGGCGGCGGCCCTCACGGCGGCCGGCCTGCTGCTCCTCAGCCGGCGGATGGCGTCGCGCGACATCCTGGGCCAGGTGGACTGGCACCTGCTGGTGCTGTTCATCGGGTTGTTCGTGGTGAACCACGCGCTGATCGGCTCCGGGCTCACGGACCGCGCGCTCGCCGGGCTCGAGCACGCCGGCGTGCGGCCCGCCTCGGCGCCGTGGCTCTTCGGCGTCACGGTGGTGCTCTCGAACCTGGTGTCGAACGTGCCGGCCGTGATGCTGCTCCTGCCCGTGGCGCGTGCGCACGCGCAGGGAGGCCCGATCCTCGCCCTGGCGAGCACGCTGGCCGGCAACCTCCTCATCGTCGGCAGCATCGCGAACATCATCGTCGTGGACCAGGCGGCCCGGCTCGGCGTCAGGATCGGGTGGCGCGAGCACGCGCGGCTCGGCGTGCCCATCACGCTCGCCACCCTCGCGATCGCCGCCGCCTGGCTGTGGCTGCGTGCCTGATCGGCGGCGCCGGCCCGCCCCGTGGCACCGCTGGAGCCGGCGCGTAACGCCCGCGTGACGCCCGCCCGTTAGGGTGGTCGCCATGACACCAACCCCGAGCCGACAAGTCCCGATGTCCGCGCGATCAACCCACGCCGCCGCCGGCGCGCTGCTCGCCGCTTGCGCCGCCGTCTCGCCCGGTCCGCGCGAGGCGGCACCCGCGCCGCCGCGCGTCGCGGCCGCCGCGCCCACGCGGCCCTGCCCCGACGTTCTTCCGGAGAGTCTGCTCACGGTCGTGGACACCGTGTGGGTGCACGCGTTTCTGGTGGACACGACGGCGCGCGGGATGATGCCCGAGGCGGACCTGCTGGCACAGCGCGTGGCGTACCGGCTCCGGCGCGCGCTCGGCGGAGGGCCGGACTCGCTGCCGCGGGGCGAGCCCCGACTCACCTGGCGCAGCCGGCTGGGCGGCAACGTCGTGGTGAAGGCGCGGCGGGACGGGCAGGCCACCTGGACCGAGCTGATGCCGATGCCCCTGCCCGATCCGGCGCCCACGCGGCTCGTCGCCGCCGCGCTGGACGCCCTGGCCGCCGCCCACGAGATGGTCACGTGGTCCGCGGAGGCCCCGCGCGATTCCATCGAGATCCGCCTCGCGCTCGCGCACACGGGCGAGCCGTCGTTCGAGCGCGCGATCGGCGTCGGGTTCCCGGCCTTCACGCTGCACCGTCCCGCCGAGACACCTCCCCAGCTGGCGTCGCACGTCACGCCCCGTTACCCGACGGCCCAGCGCGACAACGGCACGGACGGCCACGTGGTGTTGCGCGCGACGATCGACAGTCTCGGCACGCCGGAGCCACTCAGCATCCAGAACGTCTGGCCGGATCCCAGGCCGACGGGTCGGGACCTGGACGACTACCTGGCGTTCTCCGACGCCGCACACCAGGCGCTGGCGGGCGCGCGCTTCCTGCCCGGGCGCGTGGGCGGCTGCCCCGTCGCCGCGTCGGTCACCGTGCCGTTCAACTTCTCGGTCTCCCGGGACCCCCGGCGCTGAGCGGGCCGCAGCCGCGGCGGCGACTCGGCACCCGTTCGTCCGGGCGGCGCACCGGCGCCGGTCAGCCGCGGGACTGCCCCGCGGGAATTCGGCGCGCTAGCTTGCGCCGATCGTGAGCGCGCGCGGAACGACCGACCTCCCTTCGCCGTTCGATCCCTCTCCGGGCGACGTGCGCGTCCTCGGCCTCGCGGCGACGGAGTGGATCGCCCGCCACTACGAGGCGCTCCGCACGCTCCCCGTCGTCCCCGCCATCACGCCGCAGCAGTCGTTCGCGCTGTTCGCCGAGCCGCTGCCCGAGGAGGCGACGCCGTGGCCCGCGCTGCTCGAGCGCTTCGAGCGGGACGTCGTGCCCAACAGCTTCCACCTGCCGAGCCCACGGTACTTCGGCCTGATGAACCCGACGCCGCTCCCGGTGGCGGTGTTCGCCGAGGCGATGGCGGCGGCGCTGAACCAGAACGTCGGGGCGTGGCACCACAGTCCCGCCGCCACGGGCGTCGAGCGGATCGTGATCCGGTGG
>DATKNX010000277.1:0-4310 GCA_035541085.1 Gemmatimonadales bacterium
GACCGTGAGCCCCGTGGTGACGATGGGCGGCGCCACCGTGACGTGCACGTGCGCGGGCCGCACGCGGATCGAGCCCTTGGGCAGGATGCCGAACGTGCCCGCCACGTAGACGGGCACCACCGGCGCGCCGCTCTCGATCGCGAGCACGAACGGCCCGGTCTTGAAGGGCTGCAGCTTCCCGGTCCGCGAGCGCGTGCCCTCGGCGAAGACCAGCACGCTCAGCTTCTGGTCGTGGATGTAGCGCGAGGCGATCTCGTAGGCGCCGATGGCCTGCTTGAGGTTGGTGCGGTCGAGGCGCACGTGGCCGAGCGCGTGCAGCACCTGGCCGAAGAACGGGATGGCGAACAGCTCCTTCTTCGCGACGAAGCGCACCTCGACCGGCAGCACGTAGAAGACCGCGAGGATGTCGAACCACGACTGGTGATTGGCGACGATGATCTGCGCCTCGGTGGGCGACAGGTGCTCCGTGCCCTCCACGGTGACCGTGACGCCGGCCGCATTGAGGAGCAGACGGGCCCAGTCGTGCGCCGCGCGCTCGTAGACGCTGGCGGGCCCGTGCGGCCGCTTGAGCAGCGCGGCGACGATCACGACGGAGCCGTACCAGATGGTGCCGGCCACGAGCGCGACGAGGTAGAGGACGGCGTGCACGTCAGGGCGCGGCGAAGTGGTCGAACCCGTGCGGGAGGTCCACCGGCGCGCCGCCGAGCATGGCCCGGAGGCCCGGCTCCGCCTCGACGGCGCCGACGACGGTGACCGGCACCGGGCACTCGGCGAGGATCTCGGGCGCCGCCTCGGGCGGCACGGCGGCCAGCAGCTCGTACTCCTCGCCGCTCCGCGCGGCGACGATCCACGCGCTCTCGCCGTTGCGCTCGGCGACCTCGGCCGCCGCCGGCAACACGGGCAGGCGGTCCACGGCGAGGTAGGCGCCCACGCCCGACGCCGCGAGCAGGTGCCCGATGTCGCCGGCGAGACCGTCGGAGAGGTCGATCATCGCGTGCGCGCGGTGCGCGGCGAGGAAGCGCGCCGCGGCGTGGCGGCCGGCGGGCCGCGCGAAGCGCTCGCGCGCCGCGGCCGGCGGCTCGCGGCCCGCGCGCCACTCCAGGAGCGCGGCCAGCGGCCCGCCCAGCGCGCCGGTCACCAGGAGCAGGTCGCCCGGCCGCGCGCCGCGGCGCCGCACCTCCGCGCCGGCGCGGCCGATCACGCAGCAGTCGATCACGATGCCGTCGGCGCGCGAGAGATCGCCGCCGACGATCGCGGCGCCGCAGTCGGCCGCCGCGTCCGCCACGCCGTCGGCCAGCGCCTCGAGCGTCGCCTCGGGCTCGCTCGCCGGCAGGGCGATGGCGAGGAGCAGCGCGAGCGGCTCCGCCGCCACCGCCGCGAGGTCCGAGAGCGCCGCCGCCGCCGCGCGGTAGCCGATCTCGTCCGGCGCGAGCCACTCGCGCCTGAAGTGCACGCCCTCGACCGAGAGATCGACCGAGACGGCCAGCCGCTCGCCGCCGGCCTCGATGAAGGCGCAGTCGTCGCCGAGGCCGCGGGCGCGCCCGCCCCAGCGTGCCGCCAGGGCGCGGATGCGGTCGAACTCCGCGCCGGGTCCGAGGGGCGTGCCGAGGGCGCCGCTCACCGGCCGAGCACGTCGCGCTCGAGGCGCACGACGCCCTCCGGCGTGGCGACCCACACGTAGTCGCGGCCCGCGGCCACGTCGGCCACCGGCAGCGGCACGTCGCCCGGCAGCGTGAGCGCGCGCCACCCCCCGCGCGCGGGCTCGCAGTACGCCAGTCCGCCGGTGCCCGCGACCCAGAAGCCGGAGGCGTCCGCGGCGAGCGCGGTGTACCCGCCGATCGAGGGCGCCGGGGGCGCGACGTCGTGCCACGCGCCGGCCGCGAACCACGCGAGCGCGTTCTCCGTCGCCAGCAGCAGCGTGTCCCCCTTGAACGCGAGCGCCACGACGGGCACGGCGAGCCGCGGCAGGTCCGGGGCCGCGCTCACCGGCGCCCCCGCGCCCGGCGGGAGCACGTACGGGCCGACGGAGGTGCCGAGCCACAGCGTGTCACCGTGCACCGCGAGGGCGAGCACGCCGGCGTCGAACGTCGAGGACGTCGCCTTCACCGCGGCGGCCGTGTCCGGCAGCAGCCCGAGGCCGTGCGCCGTGCCGACCCAGACGCCGCCCGGCGCGGGCGCGAGCGCGCGCACGTCGCCCCAGGGGAGCCCGCTGAAGGCGTCGAACACGCGCACCGCGCCGCTCGCGCGGTCGATCCGCAGCAGGCCCTGGTCCGTCGCGGCCCACACGGCGCCGCGCGTCACGAGCAGCCGGCGCACGATCGAGCCCGGCAGCCCCGAGACCGCGCTGCCCTCGAAGGAGGCGAAGCGGGAGAGATTCGCGTCGAAGCACGTCACGCCGCGGCGCACCGAGCGGAAGCGGGCGTCCACGCCGGCGCAGACCGTGTCGCCCGAAACCGTCACCGCGCCGGTGGGCGCGGCGAGGACGCCCGACGGCAGCCGCTGCACGTCGTAGGTGGTGAGGTCCACGCGGTAGAGGCCGTTGCCGTCGGTGGCGACGAACGCCTCCGTGGAGGCGGGCGGCACCGCGGCGCCGGTGATGCGCCAGGTGCGGAGCATCTGGTCGCGCTGGATCCGCAGCCGGACGAGGTCGAAGCCCGGTGCACGCGCCATCAGCTCCTGCCCCGTCAGGCCCGCGATCCGCCGTCCCGGCGGCGGCACGTCGCGCGCCGGCTGCGCCACGATCCCCGCGGTCGGCACGAAGTACCAGCCCGCGGGCGTGTGGAAGTACGCCCCGCGCGACGGGTCGGCGGCGTCGAGCACCACCTGGTCCGCCGGACCGGGCAGCGAGCCGCCGTCGAACCGCCGGCCGAGCGGCTGGTACGCGGCCCACCCGCCGAGACCGCCGAGCCAGGCGGTGTCGTTGGTGGGGTCGGCCACCATCGCGGTGACCTGGCCGCCGGGATAGCCGTCGATGGTGCCGACGACGTCGCGCAGCGTGAGGGCGTAGCGGTCGTAGACGGCGAGGGCGTCGCGGGTCGCGCCGTAGACGATCATCGGCGTGGCGGCGACGGCGGTGACGCCGGAGAGGTCGGTCACCAGCGTGCGCTCCTCGGGGCGCCAGAAGCGGGAGCTCGCCGGCTGCGCGCGCGCGGCCGGGGCCGCGGCCGCGGCCAGGAGCAGGACGGCGGCGCCGCGCACTAGTGGACGGCGGGCGGCTCGAGGGTGGCGATGAACGGCGGCTCCACGCGCACGTCCTTCTCCGCCAGCTCGCGCCACAGCGGGCTCAGCACGGACAGCAGGTCGTCGGGCCGCAGCGTGCGCACCGAGCGGTGCTGCGAGAGGTTCTCGGCCGCGCGGCCGTGCACGTGCGCCGCGGCCGCGCCCGCGATCTGGGGCGGCGCGCCGCGCGCCAGCCAGCTCGCGGCCATCCCCGAGAGCACGTCGCCGGTGCCGCCGGTCGCCAGGCCCGGGTTCCCCGCCGCCGAGACGAGCGGGGGCACGCCGGGGGAGCCCACGACCGTGGGCACGCCCTTGAGCAGCACGCCCGCGCCGACGCGCGCGGCGGCCTCCCCCGCGGCCGCGAACGGATCGCGGCGCGCCGCCTCGGCCAGCTCGGGGAACAGCCCCGCGAACTCGCCGCGGTGCGGCGTCAGGAGCGCGTGGTGGCCCTTCAGCAGCGCGCCCAGCTCGTCGGCCGCGCCGCGGAACGCCACCAGGCCGTCGGCGTCCACGAGCACCGCGCCCTTCGCGCCCGCGAGCACGTTGCGCGCGAACGCGTCGCGCGCCGGTCCCCGCCCGAAGCCGGGTCCCAGGATCACGGCGTCCGCCCACTCCAGCGCCTCGGCGAGCGGCCCCTCGAGCCGGCCGTCCAGGGCCGTCGTGACGGTCATCAGGTCCGGGTTGTTGGCCTGCGCCGCGCGCACCGTCGCCTCGTGCGCCGCGATCTTCACCAGCCCGGCGCCCGAGCGCGCGGCGGCTTTCGCCGCGAAGATCGCCGCACCGGCCATCCCCTCGGCGCCGCCCACCACCAGGATGCGCCCGCGGTCGCCCTTGTGCATCTCCGCGCTGAAGGGCGGCAGCACCTCCCGGAGCCACGCGTCGGTCACGGCGCTCGGCCACGACGGGTCGGGCGGCGGGAACCCGATGTCGGCCACCAGCACGCGGCCGCACACGGTGCGCTGCAGCAGGTGGCCGCGCCGGAAGCCGCCGAACGTCACGCTGGTCGCGGCGCGGACGCACGGCGCGTTCACCACGCCGGTCGAGAGATCGAGGCCCGACGGCCCGTCCACCGCGACGACCGGCGCGGCGAG
>DATKNX010000278.1:0-10631 GCA_035541085.1 Gemmatimonadales bacterium
GCCGAGCGGCTTCCACGCCGGGCGCAGCGCCAGGACGAGCGGCTCCACCCCCGGGAGCCGGACGCGCTCCGCGGCGTGGAGGCAGAACTCGGCCGTCGGTCCCAGCGTCATCTGCCGCTGCCACAGCGCGCCCCCGGCCGCGGCGACCGGCCGCTCGAGCGCGGCCAGGAACTCGGCGTACGTCGTGCCCGCCGGCTTCGAGAACCAGTGCGCCCAGCGCGGCTGCATCGCCACCTCGCCGTGCCGCAGCCGATAGAGGCCGGCCGCGCCGCCCGCGGCCGTGGCGGCCGCCTCGTCGTGCGGGCCCTTCCGCGTGCCCGACACCGCCGCCTCGTTGAGGCTCTCCAGCGCGGTGAAGTCCCGTACGAGGTACCAGTCCTCGTACGCGGCGGTTCCGCCCGCGGCCCAGCCCGCGCCCGAGAGCGCCACGCTGAACGAGCCGCCGAAGCCGGGCGGCGGAGCCGCGCCCAGGGCGGCGTGGAACGCGCGCTGCCGCGCCTCGTAGTCCGCCGCCGCCACGTCCGCTCGCTTCCAGTGCCACAACACGTATCCGAGCATCCGGCCTCCTCAGTTCGTCCTCGGCGCCGGCTGGTACGTGCCCGGCTCGAGCCGCGCGGCGATCGAGAGCCGGTTCCACGAGCCGATGGCGGCCGCCGCCAGCGTGAGGTCCGCGAGCTCCTTCTCGCTCAGCCGCCGCCGCGCTTCCTCGAACACTGCGTCGGGCACGTGGCCGTCCGCGACCCGCGTCACCGCCTCCGTCCACGCCAGGGCGGCCCGCTCGCGCTCCGTGTAGTACGGGCACTCGCGCCACGCGTCGAGCGAGTAGAGCCGCTGCTCGCCCTCGCCGATGGCGCGCAGGTCCTTCCAGTGCATGTCGAGGCAGTACGCGCAGCCGTTGATCTGCGACGCGCGCAGCCGCACCAGGTGCAGCAGCGATTCCTCCAGGCCGCAGGACGCGAGGTAGCCGTCCAGCGCGTCCATCGCGTCGTACACGCCCGGCGCCACCTTGGCGTAGTTGAGACGGGGCTTCATCGGCACTCCCTGTTTGGTTGAGGTGGCGGCAGTCTAGTGCATATATGGACTATCCAGAAGATCCATTTGTAGTATTTTCGATAGTCCATTTATGCCCAAGCGCGCCGCCACTCTACCCCTGGCTTTGCCGCCTCGGCCCGCGGGCACGCCCGCGGGGCGCTGGCTCTTCGAGGCCCTGCGCGGCGAGATCCTGGCCGGGCGGCTGAGGCCGGGCGCCCGCCTGCCCGCCTCCCGCGATCTTGCGGTTCAGCACCTGCTCTCCCGCGGAACGGTCGTGGCCGTCTTCGACCAGCTGCGGGCCGAGGGCTACGTCGTGGGCCGCGTGGGCTCGGGGACGCGGGTGAGCGACGTGCTGCCCGAGGACCTGCTCCACGCGCCGGCGGCCGCACGCCCCGGCGCCTCCGCCGCACCGGCCGGCGCGCCCGGTGCCGCCCGCGCTCCGTCGCCGCAGCCGCCGGCCCGGCCGCTGTCGCTGTTCGCGCGCCAGGTGACGTGGTTCCGCGGCTACGAGCCGCGCACGCTGCGGGCGTTCCGCGCAAACCAGCCGGCCCTCGACCTCTTCCCGGCCACGCTATGGGCGCAGGTGGCGGCGCACCGGCTGCGCCGCGTGACGCCGGCGCTCCTGCTCGGCACCGAGGCCCTGGGCTACCGGCCGCTCCGCGAGGCGGTGGCGGACTACCTGCGCACCTCGCGGGGCGTGCGCTGCGAGCCGGGGCAGGTGGCCATCGTCTCCGGCGCGCAGGAAGCCCTCGACCTCGTCGCCCGGCTCGTGCTGAACCGCGGCGACCGCGTCGCGGTCGAGGACCCCGGGTACACCGGTGCGGCGCACGTGTTCGAGGCGCACGGCGCCACGGTGGTGCCGGTCCCGGTGGACGGGGAGGGCATCACGCTCGAGCCGGCGCGCTGGCGCCTGGTGCGGCTCGCCTACGTCACGCCCGCGCACCAGTTCCCGCTCGGCGTGGCGCTGAGCCTGCCGCGCCGCCTCGCGCTGCTGGAGTGGGCGCGCGAGGCGGGGGCGCTGATCCTCGAGGACGACTACGACGCGGAGTACCGCTACGCCGGCCGCCCGACGCCCGCGCTGCAGGGTCTCGACCGGCACGGCGTCGTCTGCTTCGCGGGCACCTTCAGCAAGGTGCTCTTCCCCTCGCTCAGGCTGGGCTACCTCGTGGTGCCGCCCGACCTCGTCGAGCGCGTGTCGGCGGCCAAGTCGGTGATGAGCCGCCACGCGCCGCTCCTCGACCAGGCCGTGCTCAGCGACTTCATCACGGGCGGGCACTTCGGGCGGCACCTGCGGCGGATGCGCGAGGTCTACGCGGAGCGGTTCGGCGTGCTGCTCGAGGAGGGCCGCCGCCGGCTCGGCGGGCTGGTGGAGATCGCCGAGATCGAGGCCGGCCTGCAGACCGTGGGCTGGCTCGCCGGCGGCACGACGGGGCTCGAGGCCGAGGCCGCGGCGGCCGAGCGCGGGGTCGAGGTCGGCGCGCTGTCGCGCTTCGCCCGCGCCCCGCTCCCGCGCGAGGGCGTGCAGCTCGGCTTCGCCGCCGTGGACGTCGAGGAGATCCGCCGCGGCGTGCGCGAGCTGGCCAAGGCGCTCTCCGCCTGAGCCGCCCGCGCGCCGGCCGCGCGGCCTGCCGCTACTCCCGCTCCCAGAAGTGCGGCGGCTCGATGCCCAGCGCGCGCAGGTACACGTAGCCCTGGGCGCGGTGGTGGATCTCGTTGTCCACCACGTAGAGGATGATGTCCCGCGCCGGCATCTCCCACTGGCCGTACGCCTTCACCGTCTCGGCGAACCGCTCCGCCGGGATCTTCGGCCAGAGCGCGTCGATCTCCTTCGTGCTCTGGTCCCACAGCTTCAGCACTTCCGCCTTGGGCAGCGTGTCGCGCGAGAGGCCTTCCTCCCACTTGTCGGTGAGGACGCCGCGCACCGTGGGCGCCGCCATCCGCAGCAGCTCGACCGCCATCACGGCGAACGGCCGCATTCCACCCAGCGAGAACGCGCCGAACTTGTCGTCCGGAAACGCCTCGATGACGCGGCGCGTCAGGCGGCGGTGCCCCTGCCAGTGCGCGAGCAGGGCCTTCGGAGTGAGGAAGACGTCGCTGCCTGCCTGCTGAGGGGACACGTGTGCCTCCGGGATTGGGGACGGGCCGTCGATTCGGTGTTTATTCGGGTACCCAGAAGCTACCCGCCCCGGCCGCCGGTCGCAAGAGCGGCCGCAGGCCGAGCCGCGCGCGCGGTTACATTGATCCGTCGGCCGCGGCCTGCCGGCTGCGGCCTTCCTTCCGAACGCGATCCGGAGCCCTTGATGAAGCGACTCGTGCTCCTCCTCCTGCTCGCGGCCGCGGCCTGCAGCCCGTCCCGCCCCTCCCGCCGCGACGTCGCGCGCTGGCAGCGCGAAGCGCGGAACGTCTCCATCGTCCGCGACGATTGGGGCATCGCCCACGTGTATGGGCACTCCGACGCCGACGCCGTCTTCGGCGCCGAGTACGCGCAGGCCGAGGACGACTTCAACCGCGTGGAGATGAACTACGTGAACGCCCTCGGGCGGCTGTCGGAGACGGCCGGCAAGGGCGAGATCTGGCGCGACCTGAGGATGAAGCTGTTCGTGGACCCCGACAGCCTGAAGGCGGCGTACGACACCTGCCCGCCGTGGCTGCGGGCGCTGATGGACGCGTTCGCCGACGGGCTCAACTGGTACCTCTACACGCATCCGGCGGTGCGGCCGAAGGTGATCCGGCGCTTCGAGCCATGGATGGCGCTCGCGTTCAGCGAGGGCAGCATCGGCGGCGACATCGAGCGCGTGGACCCGCGCGGCCTCGAGGCGTTCTACGCGCCCGCGCCCGACACCACGACCCTGGCCGCGGCCGGCGGCCCGCGCGACGAATTCACCGAGCCGACGGGCTCGAACGGCATCGCGATCGCGCCCTCGCGCACGAAGGACCATCACGCCCTGCTCTACATCAACCCGCACACGTCGTTCTACTTCCGCTCGGAGCTGCAGATGGCCAGCGACTCCGGGCTCGACGCTTACGGCGCGGTCACGTGGGGCCAGTTCTTCGTCTACCAGGGCTTCAACGCCACCGCGGGCTGGATGCACACCTCCAGCGGCGTGGACGCCGTGGACTTCTTCCTCGAGACGGTCACGCCGCGGGACGGCCGCTGGTACTACCGCCACGGGAGCGAGGAGCTGCCGGTCGCCACGCGCCGCGTGACCGTGCGGTACCGCACGGCCTCCGGCCTGGCCGACACCACGTTCACGGCCTACTACACGCGGCACGGCCCGGTCGTCGGGAAGGTGGGCGCGCGCTGGCTGACGGTCGGCCTGATGCAGCGGCCGGTGGCGGCCTTGATCCAGTCGTTCACGCGCACCAAGGCGCGGAACTACGTGGAGTACCGCAAGACGATGGAGCTGCACGCGAACTCGTCGAACAACACCGTCTTCGCCGACGCGGCGGGCGACATCGCGTACTTCCACGCGAACTGGATCCCGCGCCGCGACACCGCCTACGACTGGACGAAGCCGGTGGACGGCGCCGACACCGGCACGGACTGGCACGGCATCCTCACGGTGGACGAGACGCCGCACCTCTTGAACCCGTCCACGGGCTGGATCTACAACTCCAACAACTGGCCGTGGTCGGCCGCGGGGCCGGCGAGCCCGAAGCGGGCCGACTTCCCGCGCTACGTGGAGACGGGCACCGAGGAGTCGCCGCGCGGCCTCCACGCGCTCCGCCTCCTGCCGCGGGCAGGCAACCTGACGATGTCCACGATGGTCGCGACCGCGTTCGACTCCTGGCTGCCAGAGTTCGCGATCCTGGTGCCGACGCTGGTGCGCGCGTGGGACGCGGCGCCGGCGAAGGACCCGCTCAAGGCGAAGCTGGCCGAGCCGGTGCGGTTGCTCAGGCGCTGGGACGACCGCTGGTCGGTCGCGTCGGTGCCGACGGCGCTGGCGGTGCTGTGGGGCACGGAGCTTTGGCGGCGCACCGCGCGCGAGGCGCGCGCCGCGGGCATCCCCGTCTACGACTACCTCGCGACGGAGGCCACGCCGCGGGAGCGGCTCGAGTCGCTCGCGGCCGCGTGCGACACGCTCGCCGCCGACTTCGGCACGTGGCGGACGCCGTGGGGCGACGTGAACCGCTTCCAGCGGCTCGACGACGGCATCGATCCGCACTTCGACGACGCGAAGCCGAGCATCCCCGTGGGCTTCACGTCGTCGCAGTGGGGCTCGCTGGCGTCGTTCGGCGCACGGCGCTACCCCGGCACGAAGAAGTGGTACGGCAGCAGCGGCAACAGCTTCGTCGCGGTGGTGGAGTTCGGCGACAGCGTGCGCGCCCTGGCGGTGACCGCGGGCGGCGAGAGCGGCGATCCCGCGTCCAGGCACTTCGACGACGAGGCGGAGCGCTACGCCGCCGGCAGCCTCCGCCCCGTTTACTTCTACCGCTCCGAGCTCAAGGGCCACACCGAGCGGGAGTACCACCCGGGCGAGTAGCGGGCGGCGGCGGGCCGGCCGCGCCTGCCACGCGCCTCCGCCCGCGGCCGCCGAACGCGTCTACGCGCGCCGGGTCAGGACGCCGTCGGGTCCATCACGCGGCCGAGGAACAGGATCGTCCCCGAGAGCCGCTCGCGAATCGCGACGAGGAACGGGCGGTCGATCACGACGTGCCGCGGGCCCGCGGGCATCGCCGTCGGGACGACGCCGATCCCGGTGGCCGCCGCCGCCTCCGTGCCCTCCTCGTCCACGTCCACCCACGTCTTGTGCTCCGCCTGCGAGATGCAGTAGTCGCCGGGCCGCGAACCCGGATAGGCCCGCGAGAAGTCGGCGTCGCCGCCGTCGCAGAACGCGATCCCCATCCCGAGCGCCGTGAGCACGGGCACCAGATCCGCCCGGTCCGAGAGCTGGAACTTCGGCATCGTGACGATCACGGCTTCCGTGTCCAGCGCGGCCATCCACGCGTTCCACCGGTCGGCCGTGAGCGCGGCGGGCAGCGAGTCGATCCCGGCGGGCGTGTCGGGCAGCACGAGGGTCATGGACCACGCGCGGCCGCCGTACGGCAGGTCCACCACGGTGACGCCGTCGCCTGCGTAGAACCGCGCGGGCGCCGCGTCGGCGTGGGTCATCGTGCTCGCCTGCACCGTGCCGCCGGCCCGGAGGTCGAACGGCGCGTCGTGCGTCAGCGACGGGTCGAACTGCTGGGTCCAGCTCCCCTTGAAGTAGATGGCGTCGGCCAGGAACAGGACCGTGCTGGGGTCCACCGTGTCCACGATGGTCGGGATCCGGCCGCGCGTCTGGGCGTTCACCCACGCGTTGATCGTCGTCACGGCGCCGGGCGAGGTGAAGTCGAGCGCCCGCACCGTGGCGTCGAACCAGGTGCCGACGTCGCCCAGGAACGCCTGGCTCGGCGCCGCGCCCTGCTGGTACCAGATCGAGTTGGCCAGCGTGAACGTCACCGAGGGATCGAGACCGGCCAGCAGGTCGATCACGCCGCGGTAGCCCTGGTTGACGGTGTCGAGCGCCGCGCCCGGGAGCTGCAGCGCGGCGAGCATCGAGTCGCGCGTGGCGCCGGCCGTGCCGTTCACGGTCATCCCGAGGGCCATCCCGATGCTGAGCGGCGAGATGAAGACGTTGGCGCCCGCCGAGCGCTGCGCCGCGAACGTCTTCAGCAGCGCAAAGGCGAACCGGTTGTCGGCCGTCACGAGCTGCGACTCGCCCGTCGTCAGCGCCCTCGGCAGCTGGGTGATCTGCGCCGGAGCGCGGGGCGACGTGACGGGCGACTCGCACGCGGCGGCGAGCAGGACCGGGACCAGGAGCAGCTTCGACGGAACGCGCATGATCATCCTCACAGCGGGTGTCGTGCGCCTCGGCGTGCGAGGCGAATCAGTGGGCCGTGACCGTCGCCGTGACGCCCAGCGTGAGCTGGCGCTGGATCGGGGCGCTCACGGTGGTCCAAAAACCCGGGAACAGCGCGGGGTCCGCCGGCCGGACGCGGTAGAGCAGCTCGTCGGCCGACAGGCCCAGCCGCAGGCGCCGCGTCGGCGCCCAGGCCAGCGTGACGCCGCCCGCCGCCCCGACCACGTCGGTGTGCACGAACGCGTAGGTCGACGCGTCGCTCTGCTCGCCGAGGTGGACGAGCGCGGGGCCCGCGCTGAAGCCCACCTCGACGCGGCCGACCGGAGCGAACCGGGCGGCGAGCCGGAGCGAGGCCGCCACGTTCGTCACGGCCGAGTCCCTGTCGCCGGGGCCCGCCGGAATGGGCACGCAGCATGGGCCGAAGTACGACCACGCGGCCCGGTGCCGCGCGAACTGGAAGTCCGCGGTGCCGCGCACCCCGACGTGCCTGCCGAGCCAGTACGTGACTCCCGCCCCCACGGTGACGCCGTCGCGGTCCCACACGCGCGCCGAGTCGCCGGAGTTGGCGAGCACGAACTCGGGCCCCGTCACCGCGGCGTGCCCGACGCGCACGCCCAGCTCGAGGCGTTGCGCCGCGGCCGGCCGGGCCGTGGCGAGGGCCGCCACGAGGACGACGACGTGCCCCGGCCGCGACACCCATCGCGCGGCCCTGCGGCATTCGGCAGCGATGCGCCTCATGGTCCCTCGATGCATCCGGTGCAGCCGCGTTGCGCGCGAGCGCACCCGGGGCGTATTAGTCCACCGGCCGGCGCGGCGCGCCGGCTTTCACGGCAAGACCCGCCCCGGCGCTCCCGCGTCACCGCGCCGGTGACCGAATTCCCGCACCGAGGGTCTGGATGAGCGGAGACGCGTCGGACGGCGAGCTGGTGCGGCGCGTGGCGGCCGGCGACACGGAGGCCTTCTCGGGCCTCGTGGCGCGCCACCGGGCCCGCGCGCTGCGCTACGCCGTCGCGATGCTCGGCGACCGGGCCGACGCCGAGGAGGCGCTCCAGGACGCGTTCGTGCGGGCGTACCGCGGCATCGGGAGCTGCCGCGAGCCCGACCGGTTCGGCGCCTGGTTCCTGCGCATTCTCGTGAACCGGTGCCGGACCCGGGCGGCCGCGCGGCGCCGCGGCGCGGCGCTGTTCGTCCGCGACGACCTCGCGGTGGAGCGCGCGGCGGCGCGGCCGGACGGCGACCCGGAGTGGCGGGAGGAGATCCAGCGCGCGCTGGCGCGGCTCGACGCGCTGCAGCGGGAGGCGTTCCTCCTCAAGCACGTCGAGGAGCGGGAGTACGAGGAGATGGCGCGGCTGACGGGCGCGCGGATTCCGGCGCTGAAGATGCGCGTCAAGCGCGCGTGCGACCGGCTGCGCGAGATGCTGAGGGAGGTGGACCACGACCGGACCGGGTGACGACACGCTGATCGCGCGGGTGAGCGCGGAGCTGCGCCTGCCCGTCGAGGCGAGCGCCGGCTTCGAGGCGCGCGTGATGGCGGCGGTGCGCCGGGCCCCGGCGCCGCTGCCGGAGCGCGTGTGGGCGTGGCTCGGCGAGCCGCGCGCGCTGGCCGTCTCGCCGCTGGGCGGCCTCGCGGCCGCCGCGGTCCTCGCCCTGCTGTTCGCCGGCGGCACCTGGGCCGCGCTGCGCACCGCGCGCGCACCGGTCGCCGCTCCGGCGGCCGCGGCACAGCCGGCCGGCGGCGCGGGCTCCGTCGTGACGTTCGTGCTCGTCGCGCCGAGGGCCCGGACCGTCGCGCTCGCCGGCGACTTCGACGGCTGGGACCGCACGCGCCTGCCGATGCGCCGCGGCGCCTCCGGCCTGTGGACGCTGGACGTGCCGCTGGCGCCGGGCCGCTACCAGTACGCGTTCGTGGTGGACGGGCGGCAGTTCGTCGCCGACCCGTCGGCGCCGCGCGCCGTGGGCGACGACTTCGGCGAGCCGAATTCCGTGGTGACCGTGAGTGGGGGCGCCCCGCGGGGCGCGGGAGGTGCCTTGTGAACGGACGGATCGCGGCGGTGGCTGCCGCGGCGGTGCTGCTCGCGCTGCCGCCGGCGCTCGCCGCCCAGGTGGACCGCCTGGCCGGGCGCGTGGACGAGCGCACGCTCGCGGCCGTCACCGCCCTCGTGGACTCGGCGCGTGCGTCGGGCGTGCCCGCCACGCCGCTCGTGAACAAGGCGCTCGAGGGCGCGAGCAAGGGCGCGAGCGGCGAGCGGATCGCGGCGGCGGTGCGCGCGCTCGCGGGCGACCTCGCCGGCGCCCGCGTGGCCCTCGGACCCGGCGCGAGCGAGCCGGAGCTGGTCGCGGGCGCGGCGGCGCTGCGCGCCGGCGCCGGGCCGGCGTACCTCGCGCGGCTGCGCAGCACGTACCCGCGCGAATCGCTGGTGGTGCCGCTCGCGGTCACCGCCGACCTCGTCGCGCGCGGCGTGCCGGCCGACACCGCGACCCGCACCGTGCTGGCCCTGATGCACGAGGGCGTGCAGGACGCCGACCTCGTGGCGTTCCGCCAGAGCGTCGAGCGCGACATCGCGCTCGGCGCGCCGGCGGGCGGCACGGCGGCGGCGCTCGCCGGCGCGGTGATCACGGGCGAGCCCGTCATGCCGGGGAACAACATCCCGCCGCCGCGCCCGCGGAAGCCCTAGCGATCCCGCGCTCGGTGCGCCCGCGCCCGGTCCGCGGTCTCGCGCCCCTGGCGCTGGCCCTGGCCTGCGCCGGAGCCGGGGCGCGCCCCGCGCGCGCGCAGCTCCGGACGGACCTCGACGCGGCCGCCTCGCTCGTCCGGTACGCGGGCTTCCTCACCTCGTGGGCCGCGACGGTCACGCCCTCGCTCGCCTGGCGGTCCCCGCGCGCCACGCTCGCCGCGCGCGGCACCTTCCTGATGTTCGAGAGCGGCAACACCAGCCTCCAGGGGCTCGTGAGCGCCGCCGCGTTCACCGGGCCCGACGGCCCGGTGCGCCTCGAGGCCGGCGCCGAGGCGGGCGCCAGCGCCTACGCGTCGTACGCGCACTTCTCGCACGCCCTCGCTCGCGTGCGGCTGCACGCCCTGGGCGAGCACTGGGGGATCTGGGGCGGGCCGCTCGCCGGCGGCATCTCGAGCGACGGCGACGGCCGGGCGGTCACCGGTCTCGCCGCGGGCTGGTGGGGCCGGGTGAGCGGCGCGCGGCTCGACCTCACGTGGACGAGCGTGGCCGTGGGCGACACGACGTTCGGCGACCTGCAGGCGCGCGCCGAGTGGAGCCGGGGCGCGCTCGACGCCGAGGCGTCGCTGGGCCGGCGCACCGCGAGCCGCGGCGGCGCGTCCGGCGCCTACGGCGACGGATCGCTCGCGCTGCGGATCGGCGGGCGCACCTCGCTCGTCGCCGCCGCCGGGCGCTACCCCAGCGATCCGGTGAGCGGCAGCATCGCGGGCCGCTTCGCGACGGCGGGCTTCCGCGTCGCGCTCGGCCCGGCCGCGCGCCCCGGGCCGCTGCGCGGCGCCCGGCCCCTCACCTCCGGCGGCTTGGCGCCCGGCGTGGCGACGCTCGACCGCGTCCACGCGACGCTCGAGGACCGCGGCGGGCGCACGTACCTGGTCGTGCGCGCCGTGGGCGCCACGCGCGTCGAGGTGATGGGCGATTTCACCGGCTGGCAGCCGGTGGCGCTCGAGCCCGACGGAGGCGGCCGCTACCGCTACGCGCTCGACGTGGGGACCGGCCTTTACCGGTTCAACGTGCGGCTCGACGG
>DATKNX010000279.1:0-8011 GCA_035541085.1 Gemmatimonadales bacterium
GAAACTGCCGCGCAGCGTCTTCGCGATCACCACGCCCGGGGGCAGCGGGCCGAGCGTGCGCGCGTAGCCCGGAGGCGGCGCGAGGATCACGATGCGCGCGCCCGGCTTGATGCCGAGCTTGGACACGAGGGGCTTGGGCGAGTAGCCGGCCATATGGATGCCTGGAGACAGGGTGTAGGTGTGGGCGCCTCTGCACCCTACACCCTAAACCCTACACCCTGCTTCATTCATTCCTCAACGCCACCATGGGATCTATCTGCGCGGCGCGCCGCGCCGGCAGCCACGCGGCCAGCGCCGCCACCACCATCAGCACCAGCGCGGTGGACCCGAGCACCAACGGGTCGCCAGGCGACACCCCGTAGAGCAGCGCCCGGACCCCGCGCCCCAGCGCCCACGCGCCGCCGGCGCCGACCGCCACGCCCACCACGGCGGCGCGCAGCCCCTGCCCAAGCATCATCCGCGCCACCTGCGCCGCCTGGGCGCCGAGCGCCATCCGCACGCCGATTTCCTGGGTGCGGCGGCTGACCGAGTAGGAGATGACCGCGAAGATCCCCATCGCCGCGATGACGAGGGCCAGCGCGCCGAACGCGGTGAACGCCGTCGCGCCCAGGCGCCAGGAGCGGTAGTCCGGCGCGATCCGGTCGGCGAGGCTCTGGACCTGCGCGTACGGCAGGTTCCCGGCGGCCTGCATTTCGCGGCGCACCGCGCCCGCGATCTCGTCGGCGCCGGTGCGCGAGCGGACGGCCAGGCCGTTGAGGTGCGCTATGCTCGCGAGCGACGCCTGCGCGAAGGGGACGTAGTAGTTCCACATCTCCCCCTGCGTCACCCCGTTGGACGCGACGTTGCCCACGACGCCGACGATCTCCGTGCACGCTTTGGTGGTGTCCGAGCCGAGATAGAGGCACTTGCCGATCGCGCTCTCGTGGGGCCACAGCCCCTTGGCCATGTACGCGTTGACGACCGCGACCCGCGGGCTGCCCAGGACGTCCCGGTCGGTGAAGTCGCGGCCTCCGCGCAGCGGCGTGCCGAGCGTGGCGAAGTACCCGGGCGTGACGGCGTTGATGTACGGCCCACCCGTCGCCGGGCGATGCAGCGAGTCCACGCCCTGCGCGCGCAGCGTGATCGCCGACGCAAACTCGTAGGGCGACTGCATCGCGGCCGCGCCGGCCACCCCGGGCAGGCGGCGGACGGCGTCCAGCATCCGCAGGTAGGTCGCGTCGGCCTCCGCGCCGCTCAGGCCCGTCGCGCTCATGTCCACCCTCGCCTCGAGCACGCGATGGGGATCGAAGCCGAGGTCGATGCCCTCGACGTTGCGCAGGCTCTTCACGAACAGGCCCGCGCCCACCAGCAGCACCAGGGTGAGGGCGACCTGCACGGCGAGCAGCGCCGTCCGCGTGCGTCCGCCGCGCTGCGTCGCGCCGCGGCCCCCGCTCTTGAGCGATTCCGTGAGGTCGGTGCGGCTCGCCTGCACGGCGGGCACGACGCCGATCAAGAGCGCCGTGACCGCCACGGCCAGCGCGGTGAACGCCACCATGCGCGGGTCTACGACCGGCGTGTCGGCGGGAAGGTCGGGCACCAGGAAGCCGCGCGCCAGCGCGCCGCTCCACGCCGCCAGCGCGAGTGCGGCAGCACCACCGCCGGCCGCGAGCACCAGCGACTCGGCCAGCAGCATGCGGATGAGCCCGCCGCGCCCGGCCCCGAGGCCCGCCCGCACCGCCAGCTCGCGCCGCCGCGTCACGCCGCGCGCCAGCAGCAGGTTCGCCACGTTGGCGCACGCGATGAGCAGCACCGCCAGGGCCACGAACCCGATCCACGCCGAGACCTTCGCGGCGCTCGAGGCCTGGGGGCCGCGCGCGTGCTGTATGGGACCTGTCAGCACGGTGGCGGTGCTGTCCGCCTTGTCCTCCGCACCACGGCGGAACGCCAGCGTCGCCCGCGCCGCGGCCTCCTCGGGCCGCTCGCCGGGCCGGAGCTGCGCGATGGCGTCCATCCACCACCAGTGCCGGCTGGTGAGCGCCTCCGGGCTCGCCACCTCCGCCGCCGCGGCGCCGATGGGCAGGAACATATCCAGCGGACCGAGGTCGATGCCGCGGAAACCGCGCGCCGCCACGCCGACGACCGTGGCCGGCCCCGTACCCACCAGGATGCGGCGGCCGACGATGCCGGGGTCCGCGCCGTAGTGCGAGCGCCAGAACGCGTCGGTGAGCACCACCGTCCGCGCCGCGCCCGGGTCGTCGTCCCCGGCCACGAACGTGCGCCCCAGCTCCATCCCGACGCCGAGCGTGGCGAAGTAGTCCCACGACACAGCGCCGACCTGGACCGACACCGCCTCGGCGCCGCGCCCCAGACTCATGTCCCGGGTCGTGACGGCCGAGACGTGCGCGAACGCGCGGGCGTCGCGGACGTCCACGAAGGCCGGATACTGGCCGATGCCCTGCGTGTTGAGGCCGAAGAACGGATCGCGGCGCCGCACGTAGAGGCGCACCACGCGGTCGGCGCCGTGGACGCCGGCGGGCGGCCGGAGGAACAGCCGGTCCACCACGCCGAAGATCGCGCCGTTGACCCCAAGGCCGAGGCCCAGCGTCACCACGACGCCGAGGGTGAAGAGCGGCGTGCGCAGCAGCGTGCGCGTGGCGTAGCGGAAGTCCTGGATCAGGCTATGCACGTATCAGGCTCCGGTTCGATGTTTCATTCACTCCGCAGCGCCGTCAGCGGATCCACCCGCGCGGCGCGGCGGGCCGGAATCCAGGCGGCGACCAGGGCCACGGCCAGGATGAAGCCCGTCACCACCGCGTAGGTCGCGATGTCCGCGGGGCCGACCTCGAACAGCATCGGCGTCAGCGTTCGCGAGAGCGTACGGGTCAGCGCCAGCGCGAGCGCGAGGCCCGCGGCGATGCCCACGGCCGCGGGCGCCACGCCCTGCCCTACCACCATGGACGTGACCACCGACGGCGCGGCGCCCAGGGCCACGCGCAGCCCGATCTCCCGCGTGCGCTCGCCCACGGCCTGCGACAGGACGCCGTACACCCCGACCCCGGCCAGGCCCAGCGCGAGCAAGGCGAAAACGGTGATGAGCGAGGCGTAGAAACGCCGCCGCGTCATCGAGCCCGCAACCCACTCACCCATGCTCTGCACCTTGTACATCGGAATGTCCGGGTCCACGGCGGCCAGCGCGGCGCGCGCAGGATTGACGAGCGACGCCGGGTCGCGCCCGGTCCGCAGCACGAGCGACATCTGGCCGACCGGATACTGGTCGTGCACCACGTACACCCACGGCCGGCCCGCGCGGTCGAGCGAGACGTCGCGCACGTCCTGGACGACGCCGACCACGGCGCCGCCCACGCGCGGATACGTCGGTCCGAACAGGCGTGTCCCGATCGTGAAGGTGTGGCCGAGCGGGTCCACGCCGCCCCAGATGCGGCGCGCGGCGGAGGCGGAGACGACCGCGACGTACGGCGCGCCCTTCCGGTCGGCGTCGGTGAAGACGCGGCCCTCCAGCAGGCGGATGCCGAGCGTGTGGAAGAAATCCGGCGTGACGACTCGCACCTGCGGCGTGACGCGCGATTCCTGCTCCTCGGGCGACAGCTCCCGCCCGTCCACGTCATGCAGGCTGATGTCGAAGCCGAAGTCGGTCAGCGGGAGGCCGAAGATCCCGGCGGCGCTGGTTACGCCGGGCAGCGCCCGCAGGCGCCCAAGGAGCGCGCCATAGAATTGCCGCGCCTGATCGGGGCCGGCTCCGTCCGGCAGTGACGTCTCGAAGGTCATCACGCCGTGTGAATCGAAGCCGGGATCCACCTGGCGGAGGCGGACGAAGCTCTTGAGCAGAAGGCCCGCGCCCACGACCAGCACCACCGCCAACGCCACCTCGGCCACGACCAGGCCCTGGCGCGAGCGCCGGCCGTGGCGGCCGCCGAGCGCCGCCCCACCCTCGCGGAGTCGCTGCGCCAGTGACCACACCGTGGTGGCGCGCCAGGCGGGGAGCAGGCCGAACAGCAGGCTGGCCACCACGCCGAGCGCGGCGGCGAAGGCCAGCACCGGGAGGTCCACCCGCGCCCCCGCGATGCCCGGGACGTCGCGCGGCGCCAGCGTGACGATGGCGTTCGTTCCCCACGCGGCCAGCACGAGACCGATTCCGGCGCCGGCGAGGCCGAGCCACAGGCTCTCGGCCATGACGCCCGTCGCCAGCCGGCCGGTGGAGGCCCCGAGCGCGGCGCGCACGGCGTGCTCACGGGCGCGGCCGGTGCCGCGCGACAGCAGCAGGTTCGCGACGTTGACGCACGCGATGAGCAGGACGAAGCCCACCGCACCCAACAGCAGCAGGAGCGCGGGTCGCACGTCGCCGACGGTGGCGTCGCGCAGGGACACGGTCTTGGCGGACCATCCGATGTTCACGCCCGGGTTGTCGGCGTCGATGCGCTGCGCCAGCGCCGCCATCTCGCGCGACGCGTCCGCCACCGTCACGCCGGGCCGCAGCCGCGCCACCACGTCGAGATAGTGCCCGCCGCGCAGCGCCCTCATCTGCGGGTTCCACGCCAACGGGATCCACATCGCGACGTCCGCCGGATACGCGAAGCCGGCCGGCATCACGCCGACCACCTGCCACGGCGCGCCGTCGAGGCGGATCGTGCGGCCCACGATCCCGCGATCGGCGCCGAACCGCGTGCGCCACAACGCGTCGCTCAGGATCACTTCGTGGTCGCGGCCGAACGTCTCTTCCTCGGCGGTGAACGAACGGCCGAGCGCGGGCGCGACGCCCACGACGCCGAAGAAGTCGCCGGTGACCGAGCCGAAGCGCAGCTGCTCGGCCGGTCCGTCGCCGCTCAGCGCCATCGAGCTGGCGTCCATCGCGGCGAGCGCGGTGAAGGAGTGCGTCATCCGCTGCCAGTCGAGAAAATCCGCCGGCGATACACTCGCCTCGTCGCCGGTGCGGTTCGTGGGGATCACGCGTACGATGCGGTCCGGCTCGGGATACGGGAACGGCCGCAGCAGGGTCGCGTCGATCACGCTGAACAGCGCGGTGTTGGCGCCGATGCCGAGGGCGAGCGTGAGGACGGCGACGAAAGTGAAGCCCGGGCTCCTGAGGAGCGTGCGAGCGGCGTAGCGGAGATCGTGGAGGAACGCGTCCATGGGTCCCTGCCCTATCACCCACCGTGCCACGGCGGCCGCGGCCTGTGACAACGACTTACGCTCGAGCACCCCGGAGGCGACCGTCCGGCCGTGGGAACCGGCATCCCGAAAGCGGACGGTGCCGGGCCCGCCTCACTCGCTCCTCAGCGCCTCCATCGGATCCACGCGCGCGGCGCGGAGGGCGGGCACGGCGCTCGCCGTGGCGGCCACCGCCGCCAGCACCAGCGCGACCGCGATCAGCGTCGCGGGATCGCCCGCCCTGGAGCCGACGAGGATCGCCTGCAGGCCGCGGCTCAGCGCGAGGGAGCCCGCCACGCCGATCACGACGCCCGCGAGCGTGAGCATCAGGGCGTGCCGCAGGACGAGCCGCACCACGCCGCCGGCGCTCGCGCCGAGCGCGACGCGCACGCCGATCTCCTGCGTGCGGCGCGCGACGCTGTAGGCCATCACGCCGTAGAGGCCGATGCAGGCCAGCAGGAGCGCGACCACGGCTGCCACCACCAGCGTCTGCGCCGTGGCGCTCTGCGGCGAGAGCGCGGCGCCGATCACGCGGCCCATCGGGAGCACGGTGCCCGCGGCGAGCCGCGAATCGAGGACGCCGATTTCCCGCTGCAGGAGCGGCGCGAGGCGCTCCGGATCGCCCGAGGCCGCGAGCACGAGGGACATGATGCGGCCCGGGCGCTGGCGCTCCGGGAGGTACAGCACCAGGCGCGTGTCGCCGCCCATCAGCGGGTTGGCGCGCACGTCGCCGACGACGCCCGCCACCTGCACCCACTGGTCGGTGCCCACCCGGAACCGCTTCCCTATCGGGTCCTGGCCGGGCCAGAGGAATTTCGCCGTCGCGTCGCTGACCTCGGCGACGGCCGGAGCACGGGCGTCGTCCTGTTCGGTCAGGGCCCGCCCCTCGAGCAGCGGCACGCGGAGCGCGGCGAGGTACCCGGGCGAAACGAGCCGCACGCCGATGCCCGGCAGGTCCTGCGGCCGGCGCGGCGGGCTGCCCTCGACCTCGACGCCCCGGCGGTCCTCGTTCCACGACAGCGGCAGCACGCTCGTCGCGCCGACCGCCGTGACGCCGGGCAGCACCGCGAGGCGGCCCTCGAGGTCCCGGTAGAAGCGCACGACGTTGCTGTCCTGCGGGTAATCGGCGCGGGGCAGCGTCACGCCCGCGGTGAGCACGCCGTCGCTGCGGAAGCCGGGATCGGTGAGCGCGAGGCGGCGGTACGTCCCGTAGGTCTGCGCGGAGGCGACGAGGAGCATCAGCGCCAGCGCCACTTCCGCGACCACGAGCGCGCTGCGCAAGCGCCCGCCGCTCGAGCGCGTACCGCCGACGTCGCCGCGCGCGCCCTCCTTGAGCGAGCCCTGCACGTCCACCTTGGCCGCCGCGAACGCGGGCACGATCCCGAACAGGACGCCGGCGCCGATCGCGACGGCGAGGGTCAGCACGAGTGCGCGCGCGTCGAGGTGCAGCTCGCCGAAGCCCGGGATGTAGGCGCGTACCTCCACCGGCACGCTCGCCGCCAGGCCGCTCAGGCCCCACCCCGCAAGCAGGACGCCGAGGCCGCCGCCCGCGACCGCGATCAGCACGCTCTCCGTCAGCTGCTGCCGCACGATGCGCAGGCGCGAGGCGCCGAGCGCGATGCGGACCGCCAGCTCGCGCTGCCGGCCGGTGGCCCGCGACAGCAGGAGGTTGGCCACGTCGGCGCAGGCGATGAGCAGCACGAGCACGCTCGCGGCGAGCAGCACGTTCATGAACGGGCGCGGCCCATCGCCGAAGTACCGCTCCGCGGGCTCGGCGCGCATCACGTAGCCGGTGCTGACGTCCGGATACGAAGCGGCGAGACGCGTCCCGAGTCCCGCCACCGCGGTCTCGGCCGCGCGCCGGTCCACGCCGGGCGCCCGGCGGGCGAGCACGAAGTAGGTGCGGGCCGCCCGGTTCGCCCACTGGTCGGGGTCGAGCGCCAGGGGCGCGTACAGCTCGATGCCCGCCGGGAACTCGTAGTCGGGCGGCATCACGCCGACGACCGAGTATCCCTCGCCGTTGATCCGCACGGTCCGCCCGACGACGCCGCGGTCGCCCCCGAAGCGGCGCTGCCACAGGCCGTAGCCGAGCATGACGACGTGGCCGCCGCCCGGCTCGTCGTCGGCCGCCGTGAAGTCGCGGCCCAGGTACGGCACGCGTCCCATCGTGTGCAGGGCGCCGGCCGACACGCGCGCCGCGGACACCTGCTCCGGGAGGTCCGCGCCGACGATGTCGGCGCTCCAACGTTGCATCGCCGTCACGCCGCCGAAGACCTTCAGACCCGTGAGGTCCCGCAGCGCCGCGGCGCTCATGCCGTCGTCCCGCCGCGGGGCATCGGCGGGCCCCTCCCACACGTGCATCACGTCGCCCGCGCCCCGCACCATCGGCAGCGGCCGCAGCGTGAACGCCTCTGCCGTGCTGTACATGCTCGTCACCGCGCCGATGCCAAGCCCCATGCAGAGGATCGCGAGCACGGCGAGGCCGGGGGACTTTCGCAGCGTCCGGGCAGCGTACCGCAGGTCTTGGATCAGGGATTCCACGGCATCGAGCTCCTGAGAAGCAGGGTGAAGGGTGTAGGGTGTGGATCGCCGGCCTACGCCCTACACCCCACACCCTACCCCCTCGTCACCTTACGACCCACCCATCCATCAGATTCACGACCCGATTCCCGTACGCCGCGTTGGTCTCCGAGTGCGTCACCTGTACGATCGTCGTGCCCTCGCGGTTCAGCTTCTTGAACAGCTCCATGATCTCCTTGCCCTGCGAGCTGTGCAGGTTGCCCGTGGGCTCGTCGGCGAGGAGCAGCTGCGGCTTGGCGACGATCGCACGCGCCACCGCCACCAGCTGCTGTTGCCCGCCCGAGAG
>DATKNX010000280.1:0-20171 GCA_035541085.1 Gemmatimonadales bacterium
GCACGAGCTGGCCCACCTGCACGCCGCCGCCCCGCAGCTTCGCCGACTACGTCAGGGAGGTGGAGCAGCGGGAGGCTCAGATGCTCCAGGCCCGGCAGGTGGGGCCACGCATGCCCTGAGCAACTGACGGGTAGATGTGGATAACTCTGGAGGGGGGCGCGGACGACGCATCCGTTCGCGCCCCCCGCTTGTTGCGGCCGGGCGGTCAGCGAACTTCAGGCGATGCGTGATATGCGATGTCGTAACGCATTGCTGCAACACGCGTTGCGATTGCTCCAATCGGCGCACTGCAGCGCTGTGGATCGACCTGCGCCCCCGCCCTACTTCAGCGCCGAGATCACCTCGTCGGTGGACCGAACGCGCCCGATCCTGGGGAAAATCGTGGTCACGGCGAATCGATGCGCCTCGGCCGCCATCGCGGACATGGCGTCCTCGGCGAACACCTGCTCGTAGCCCCGCTCGTAGGCGTCCCGGGCGCTGGACTCGACACCGAAGTTGGTCGAGATGCCCCCGAAGACGATCGTGCGGACTCCGCGGCGCCGCAGCTCCAGGTCGAGCTCGGTGCCGTAGAACGCCCCCCACTGCCGCTTGGTGACCACCAGGTCGCCCTCCTGGGGCCCCAGGTCGGGCACGAGCTGGCTGAAGTCCGGGGGCACCTGGCCGCCCCACCCGGCTTCGTCGGTCTGCGGCGAGAGGCGGTCCTTGCCGTCGGCCGCGAAGGCCACGCGCACGAGGACGACCGTCGCCCCCACCTTGCGGCAGTGCTCGGCGAGGCGTCGCGCCCGCGCGATGACGTCCTTGGCCGCGTGGGGCGCCGTCTCCCTGCCGGCGACGCCCTTTTGCAGGTCGATGAGCACGAGGGCCGTGGATCGTGGGTCGAGCTTGAGGGGTTCCATAGGGTCACCGTGACGGAGGTCGAATGGAGGGTAACCCGGTCCCGGCCGGCGCGCACGCGCCAACGGCCGGCGCCATTCGGCCGTAAGCGTTGAACAACCCCTGACCGAAACTCGCATCTCAGCGGAGGACACATGAGGATTCGCATCGCACTCGTGACCACGGCACTGATGGCCCTGTCGGCGTCGGTCGCCCTCGCCCAGGACCCGGGCGGCATGGGCGGAATGGGCGGGGGCATGCGCCAGGGCGGCCCCGCGCGTCGCATGCAGGCCCTGCTCAACGGCATCACCCTGACGACGCAACAGCAGGCCGCCGTGGACTCCATCCAGGGGGCTTACCAGCCCCGGATGCGGGCCCTCTTCACGCCCGGCTCGCCGCCCGACTCGGCGGCGAGGGCGCAGATGACGGCCCTGCGCCAGAGCGAGGACAAGGACATCCGCGCGGTCCTGACGCCGGAACAGCAGAAGATCTTCGACAAGAACCTCGCCTCCCTGCCGCCGATGGGGATGGGGCGGCGTGGCCCCGGCGGGCAGTAGCCCGCTTCGCTCGAGCGCACTCGGGGGGGCGGCCGGCGACGACCGCCCCCTCGCGCATCGGCCGGGGTTGCGCGCCGCGCCGCCCGCGCGCTACGTCCGTCGGGTGAATGCGCCGATGCGCTTCCTTCGGCGGCAGCGCCCGCTCGGCGGCCTGGCCGGCCTCCTCCTGGCCGGCGTCCTGGCCGCGCCCCTCTACGCGCAGTCCGTCGTCCCCCCGCGGCCGGGCTACGACAGCGTCGCCGCCCGGCTCACGCAGTTCATCACGGCCCAGATGGCCGAGAAGCACCTGCCCGCGCTCTCCATCGCGCTGGTGGACGACCAGCAGATCGTCTGGGCCCGCGGCTTCGGCGTCGCGAATCCCGACGACGGCACGCCCGCCACCGCCGAGACCCCGTACCGCGTCGCGTCGGTCTCCAAGCTGTTCACGGACGTCGCGGTGATGCAGCTCGTCGAGGCCGGGAGCGTCGCGCTCGACACGCCGATCACGCGCTACGTCCCCGAGATCCACCCGGCCGATCCGTTCGGCGCGCCCATCACGCTGCGGGAGCTGCTCTCGCACCGCTCCGGCATCGTGCGCGAGCCTCCCGTCGGCAACTACTTCGACCCCACCTCGCCGACGCTCGCGGCCACGGCGCAGAGCCTCGACGCGACGAGCCTGATCTACGCGCCCGGCTCGCACACCAAGTACTCCAACGCCGCCGTGACCCTGGCCGGCTACATCGTCGAGCGCGTCACGGGCGAGCCGTTCGCGGCGCACCTGCAGCGGACCGTGCTGGCGCCCCTGGGGATGACGGGCAGCAGCTTCGACCCGTCGCCCGACCTGCTGCGGCGTCGCGCCCGCGGCCAGATGTGGACCACGGACGGCCGCACGTTCGCGGCTCCGACCTTCCCGCTGGGCATCGCGCCGGCCGCCGAGCTGACGGCCTCGATGCTCGACCTCGGCCGCTTCCTGAGCGCGCTCTTCGCCGGCGGCGTCGGTCCGGGCGGCCGGATCCTCGCCGACTCGACGCTCTCGGGGATGTGGGGCATCCAGTTCGGCGCGAAGAGCCAGACCTCCGGCTTCGGCCTGGGGTTCGCCGTATCCCAGCTCGACGGTCACCAGATGATCGGCCACGACGGCTGGCACTACGGCTTCGGCACCCAGGTCTCCGCGCTGCCGGCCGAGAAGCTGGGCGTCGCCGTCTCGACGACGGTGGACGCCGGGATGGCGGTGCCGGGCCGCGTGGCCACCGCCGCCCTACGCCTGATGCTCGCGCTGCGCGAGCACCGCGTGCTGCCGGCGATCGGGACGACGCAGCCGGTCCCCCCTGAGGACGCGGCGCGGCTCGTGGGCCGGTGGCGGGGCGCGCGCCTCGGACTCGATTTCGACGTGCGCTCCGGGGTGCTGTGGATGACGCCGGTCGAGGGCGGCTTCCTGACGCCGGTGCGGGCGCGCGGCGACACGCTGATCGCGGACGGGCGCGTCACCTACGGCGAGCGCATCCTGCGCGGCGGGGACTACCTGGTCTACGAGGGCGACACGCTCCGCCAGGCTCCGGACCCCGAACCCCGTGCCCCGGACCCCGGCCTCGTGCCCCTCATCGGTGAGTACGGCTGGAATCACGACGTGCTCTACGTGCTCGAGCGCGACGGCCGCCTCTACGCGCAGATCGAATGGTTCGCGCTCTACCCGCTCGAGCGGATCTCGGACTCGCTGTTCCGGTTCCCCGACCGCGGGCTGTACGCGGGCGAGCAGGTCGCCTTCGCGCACGGCGCCGACGGACGCGTGGCATCGGCGGCCGTCGCGGGCGTCGTGTTCCGCCGCCGGGCGGTGGGCCCCGACGCGGGCGTGACGTTCCACATCACGCCGCTGAGGCCCGTGGAGGAGCTGCGGCGCGCCGCGCTCCGCATGCGGCCCCCGGCGCAGCCCGCCGGCCTCCGCACGCCCGACCTGGTGGACCTGACGGCGCTCGATCCGCGCATCAGGCTCGACATCCGCTACGCGACCACCAACGACTTCATGGGCGCGGCGATGTACACCTCGGCGCGCGCCTTCCTGCAGCGGCCCGCGGCGCTGGCGCTCCAGCGGGCGGCCCGGTGGCTGGAGGCGCGCGGCTTCGGCGTCCTGATCCACGACGCGTACCGCCCGTGGTACGTGACGCGGATGTTCTGGGACGCGACGCCCGATTCGCTGAAGATCTTCGTGGCCGACCCCGCCCAGGGCTCGCACCACAACCGGGGCTGCGCGGTGGACCTCTCGCTCTACTACCTCGCGACGGGCCGCCCGGTGGAGATGGTGGGCGGCTACGACGAGTTCTCGCCGCGCTCCTTCCCCGACTACCCGGGCGGGACGAGCCTGGAGCGCTGGCATCGCGCCCTGCTGCGGCGCGCTATGGAAGCGGTGGGCTTTACGGTGTATGATGCGGAGTGGTGGCATTTCGACTACAAGGACTGGGCCCGCTACCCGGTCCTCAACCTCACCTTCGAGCAGCTCGCGCGTCGCCATGATCACTAGGAACGACCTCAACCGGGACCTGCTGCGCGCCGAGTACGCGGTGCGCGGGCCGATCCCCGCCCGCGCGCAGGAGCTGGAGGCGCAGGGTCGGAAGATCATCTACTGCAACATCGGCAACCCGCTCGCGTTCCCGGCCCAGCGGCCGCTCACGTACCTGCGGCAGATCCTCAGCCTGCTGGAATACCCCGCCCTGCTCGACGATCCGGCCGCGGCGCGGCTCTTCCCGGCCGACGTGGTGCGGAGGGTCCGCGCGATCCTCGAGCGGCACCCGCCGGGCACCGGCGCGTACTCCGTCAGCGCGGGCCTCCCGTTCATCCGGCAGGCGGTGGCCGACTTCATCGCGCGGCGCGACGGGATCCCCGCGGACAAGGAGCACGTGATCCTCACCGACGGCGCGAGCAAGGGCGTCGAGGCCGCGATCGTCGCGCTGATCAGGGACCGCCACGACGGCATCCTCATCCCGATCCCGCAGTATCCGCTCTACAGCGCGGAGATCGCGCTCCGCGGCGGGAAGGCGATCGGCTACTACCTCGACGAGGCGCACCACTGGCAGCTGCGCGAGGACAGCCTCGCGTCCGCCGTGGCGCGCGCCCGCGCCGAGGGCGTGCATCCCGTCGCGATCGCGGTGATCAACCCGGGGAACCCGACCGGCGCGGTGTTGACGCGCGAGAACATCGCGATGGTCATCCGCTTCGCCCGGGCCAACGGCCTCGCCGTCCTCGCCGACGAGGTCTACCAGGAGAACGTCTACGCCGCCGACCGGCGGTTCTACTCCTTCGCCCGCGTGATGCACGATTTGGGCGAGACGTCGGTCTCGCTGTTCAGTTTCCACTCGGTCTCGAAGGGATTCCTCGGCGAGTGCGGCCACCGCGGCGGGTACGTGGAGTTCCGCAACATCCCGGACGACGTGCTGGCCGAGCTGGTGAAGCTCCAGTCCATCAGCCTGTGCGCGGGCCTGGTGGGCCAGGTGGCCGTCTACGTGATGGTCGCGCCGCCGCAGCCCGGCGAGCCGAGCCACGCCCGCTACGTCGAGGAGCGGGCCGCGATCCTCGACGCCCTCAAGGCCAAGGCCGAGGTGCTGAGCCGCGGCATCAACGCCATCCCCGGGATGTCGCTCGAATCGCCGCAGGGGGCGCTGTACGGCTTCGTGCGTTTCGAGCTGCCCGCGGAGCCCGGCGTGGATCCGGCGGCGATGGGCGAGGAGGCGCGGCGCGAGTACGAGGCGAAGCGCGACAACGGCTACTGCCTCGCGCTGCTCGAGGAGACGGGGATCTGCGTGGTGCCCGGCTCGGGCTTCGGCCAGGAGCCGGGGACGCTGCACTTCCGCACGACCTTCCTGCCGTCGCAGGAGGAGATCGAGGCGCTCGTCGAGCGCCTCAAGGCGTTCCACGAACGCTACGTGGACGCGCTCGCGGGGAACGGGAAGGCGGCGGCGGCGCGGCGGTAAAAGGCAGGATGTCGGGGGTAGGGCGGGCACCACGCGCGCAGCCCGAGCGTGTCGTTCCCTACGCCCTTGAGCCCCCGTCTCTGTATTTCCTCCCCAGCGCCCGCTGGATGACCGCGGTGCCCACGGCGCAGCGGTTCGTGAAGCGCGCCAGGGCCAGGGCCGTCCCCGACAGCGGGGAGCCTCCGAGCACCATCGGCCTCTCGAAGCGATCCCACCCGTAGACGGGCCGCCGCGGCAGCGCGAGCCGCTCGGTGCCACGCTGGGATGGGCCGGCGAAGCCGAGCCGGTAGCCGGCCCGCGCCGCGAGGGCGCGCACCCGTCCGTCCACCGAGCCGAAGGGATACGAGACCGCCGAGGGCCGGCGGCCGAGCCTCCGCTCGATCGCTTCGCCCGAGCGCTCCAACTCCTCGGAGATCTCCGTGTCGGCGAGCCACGTGAGCCGGGCGTGCGTGGCGCCGTGGGAGTGGACCTCGACGCCCCGCTCCTGCCAGCGCGCGAGATCGTCCCAGCCGAGGTGGGCGAAGCGGCGCCAGCCGTACTGCACGTCCCAGTCGTTGTCGCGTCCCACGTAGTCGCTGACGACGAAGACCAGTGCCGGGAACCCGTGGTCGGCCAGGACCGGGAAGGCGTGGCGCGCGAGGCCCGCGTAGCCGTCGTCGAAGGTGAACACCACCTCGGGGCCGGCCGCGGCAGGCGCCGCTCCGGCGAGCCGGGCCAGCAGGCCCTCGGAGCCGAGGGCGCGGCAGCCGTCGCGGGCCAGGGCTTCCACCTGGCGCCGAAACGTGCGCGGCTCGATCTGGGTGAAGCCCAGCTCGAACCGCGTGTCGACCTTGTGATAGCAGAGGATTGGCGGGACCGCGCCGGGCGGGCCGCCGGGATCGGCTCTCGCCCCGCTCAGCTCGGGCCCAGCCACACGACCACCTGGCGCTCGGGCGTGTAGAACTCCGCGCAGACGGCCGCAACGTCGTCGGCGCTGACGGCGTCGATGTCGGCCAGCACCCGGTCGATCGTCCTGTAGGGCTCGCCGTAGAGCGCCGCGCCCGCGAGCCGGTACATGCGGCTCACCGGGCCCTCGAGCGCCAGCACCAGCTGCCCCCTCACCTGCTGCTTGGCCGAACGGAGCTCCTCGGCGGTCAGCGAGTCGCGCGCCAGCTTGGCGAACTCCTCGCGGATCGCGTCGGCGGCCTGCTGCGCCGTCGGCGGTTGCGTGCCCACGTAGACACCCGAGGCGCCGGAGGCCTGGAAGAAGGAGTGGAAGGCGTACACGCTGTAGGCCAGCCCCAGCTCCTCGCGGATCCGCTGGAACAGCCGGGAGCTCATCCCCGAGCCGAAGATGGTCGAGACCAGCACCAGCGCGTGGCGGCGCGGGTCGGCGTAGCGGAAGGTCTCCGACCCGAAGACGAGGTGCACCTGGGCGCCCTCGCGCTCGACGCGCTGCTCCAGCCGCGTGGCCGCCGCCGGCGGCGCGACCGCCGACTCCTCGGGCCCCGGCGCGAGGTCGAACCAGCCCGCGCGCGCGAGCAGGTCCAGCACCGCCTCGTGCTCGACGTTGCCCGACGCCACGAACACGAGCTGGCGCGGCAGGTACGTGCGGTCGTGCAGCGCCCGGAGGTCGCCGGACGTGAGGCCCGCCACGGTCTCCCGCGTGCCGAGGATCCGGTACCCGTACGAGTGGGTGCGCCACAGCGCCGCGGCGTGCAGGTCGAAGACCAGGTCGTCCGGCGTGTCCTCGACCGTGGCGATCTCCTCGAGCACCACGTTCCGCTCGAGGGAGAGGTCGCTGTCCTTGAGCGTGGGGTGGCGCACGATGTCGGTGAGGAGGTCCAGCGCGAGCGGCAAGTCGGCGTCCAGCATCCGCGCCTGGTACGTCGTGTGGTCGCGGCCGGTGTAAGCGTCGAGGCCGCCGCCCCGGGACTCGAGGGCCACGGCGATGTCCTGGGCGGAGCGCGTCTCGGTGCCCTTGAACACCATGTGCTCGAGCAGGTGCGACACGCCCATCTTCTCGCGCGGCTCGTGGGCCGACGCCGTCTTCACCCAGAAGCCCGCCGCGGCCGAGCGCAGCCAGGGCATCCGCTCGGTCAGGATGACGAGGCCGTTCGGGACGTCGCTGCGCCAGATCCCTTCGTCGAGCCGGACCGTCCGCACTCAGGACTTCTCGATCAGCGCCTTGCGCGAGAGGCGCAGCCGGCCGCGCTCGTCCACCTCGAGCAGCTTCACGGTCACGGTGTCGCCCTTCTTGACGACGTCCTCCGTCTTGTCCGTGCGCCCGTGCTGCAGCTCCGAGATGTGGACGAGCCCCTCGACGCCGGGCAGGATCTCCACGAACGCGCCGAACGCGGTCGTGGTCTTCACCTTGCCGGTATACGTCTTGCCGACCTCGGCTTCCTGGATCAGCGCCTCGACCATCTCGCGCGCCTTCGCCCCCGCCTCGGCGCCCACCGCGGCGATCGTGACGAGCCCGTCGTCGTCGATGCTGACCTTGGCGCCCGACTGCTCCTCGATGTCCCGGATCGTCGCGCCCTTGGGGCCGATGATCTTGCCGATCTCCTTCTGCTTCACCTGGATCGTGAGGATCCGCGGCGCCCACTGCGACATCTCGGAGCGCGGCTCCTTCAGCGTCTTGGCCATCACGCCCAGGATGTGCAGCCGGCCCTTCCGGGCCTGGTCGAGCGCCTTCGCCATGATGTCGAGCGAGAGGCCCGCGATCTTGATGTCCATCTGGATCGACGTGATCCCGGTCTCGGTGCCGGCCACCTTGAAGTCCATGTCGCCGAGCGCGTCCTCGGTGCCGAGGATGTCCGTCAGGATGACGATCTTGTCGCCTTCCTTGATCAGCCCCATCGCCACGCCGGCGCACGGGGCCTTGAGCGGCACCCCCGCGTCCATCAGGGCGAGCGACGCGCCGCACACGCTGGCCATCGAGGACGAGCCGTTCGACTCCAGGATCTCCGAGACGATGCGGATGGTGTACGGGAAGTCCTCGTACAGCGGCAGCAGCGGCGTCACGGCCCGCTCGGCCAGGGCGCCGTGCCCGATCTCCCGGCGCGAGGTGCCGCGCATCGGCCGCACCTCCCCGGTCGAGAACGGCGGGAAGTTGTAGTGCAGCATGAACGACTTGGTCGTTTCGCGCGGCACGTCGATGTTGTCGATGCGCTGCTCGTCGTCCACGCTGCCCAGCGTCGTCGTGACCAGCGCCTGGGTCTGGCCGCGGGTGAAGAGGGCCGAGCCGTGGACGCGCGGCAGGATGCCGACCTCGCAGGTGATGGGCCGGATGGTCGTGGAATCGCGCCCGTCCACCCGCTCGCCGCGCTCCAGCACCTGGCTGCGCATGGTGTGGTACTGCAGGTCCTCGAGAATCCCGCCGATGACGCGGCCCTGGTCGGGGAACTCCTCGCCCAGCTCCCGCACGACGGTGGACTGCAGGGCCCCGAGCGCCTGGACGCGCTCCTCCTTCTTGGCGAGGTTCATCGCTTCGGCGATCCGCGGCTCCGCCAGCGCCTTCACGCGGGCCAGCAGCTCCGCCGGCGGCTCCGCCTTGGTCCACTCCATCTTGGGCACGCTGTGCTGGGCCAGCAGCTCGTTCTGCATCGCCACCAGCTCCTGCAGGCCCTTCTGCGCGACCTTCAGCGCCTCGACCATCTCCGCCTCGGAGATCTCGCCGGCGCCGCCCTCGACCATCATGATCGAGTCGGCGGTGCCGCTCACGACGATGTCCACGTCGGAGAACTCGAGCTGCTGGAAGGTCGGGTTGAGGATCCACTTCCCTTCCACCCGGCCGACCCGCACGCCGGCGAGCGGCCCGGCGAACGGGATCTTCGAGGAGGCGAGGGCGAAGGACGCCGCCACCATCCCGAGGACGTCGGCGTCGTTCTCCTGGTCCGCCGAGAGCACGTAGACGAAGACCTGCACCTCGTTCTTGAAGCCCTCCGGGAACAGCGGCCGGATCGAGCGGTCGATCAGGCGCGCGGCGAGGATCTCCTCGTCGTGCGGCCGCGCCTCCCGCTTGAGGAAGCCGCCGGGGATCTTGCCCGCGGCGTAGAACTTCTCGCGGTACTCGACCAGCAGCGGGAAGAACGGGAGGTTGCTCACCGAGTCGGCGACCGACGCGGCGGCGAGGACGGTGGTTTCGCCGAACTGGACGAGCGCGGCGCCGGAGGCCTGCTTGGCCATGCGGCCGCATTCGATACGGAAGGTGCGGCCGGCGAACGACCGCTCGAGGCGATGCATCATGGGGACACGGGTCCTGTGATGGTGTCGGTGGCGCGTGGCGAGACCCCGACGGCGCGAGACGACCGCTCAGTCACTGAGCTGGTCCTCCCTCGCAACCCGGGTCTCGGAACTGTCGGTTAGTGACGGAGCCCCAGCTCGTCGATGAGCTGGCGGTACGCCACGAGGTCCGTACGCTTGAGGTACTCCAGCAGGCGGCGCCGGCGCCCGACCATCTTGATCAGGCCAAGCCGTCCGTGGTGGTCCTTGGCGTGCTGGCGAAAGTGGTCGGTCAGGGAATTGATGCGGGCACTGATGAGCGAGATCTGAACCCGGGTGGAACCCGTGTCCGTCTCGTGGAGGCGATACTGGGCGGCAGCCGCCGCCTTGTCGTAGCTCATGCCTGTCCTCTCGGGCGTCCTGGCTCCCGTCACGCGGTTCCGGGAGCGATTCTCTAATTCCGCGTAGCTGTGTAGTTTAACCGCAGTCGATTCCGATCTCAAGGGGCTCCAAGTGCCGCTCGACAGCGACTCCCTCGTCGGAAAGACCATCGGCCCCTACCTGGCCACGGCCCTGCTCGGCGCCGGCGGAATGGCCTGGGTGGTGGTGGCCAGCAAGGGCGGCGGCGCGCCGGACGTCGCGCTCAAGGTCCTCAAGCCCAAGTACGCGCGCGACCCGCAGTTCACGGCCCGCTTCCTCAACGAAGCCACCATCGCGGGCGAGCTCCGGCACCCGAACATCATCCGCATCCTCGAGGCCGGCCAGGCGGGCGAGGCGGTCTACTTCGCCATGCCCAAGCTCTCGGCCTCGCTCGCGGCCCGGCTCGAGGCGACGGCCGCCCTGCCGGAGGTCGAGGTGATGCGGGCGGCCCGGGACGTGGCCCGCGGGATGGCGTTCGCCCACGACGCCGGCGTCGTGCACCGGGACATCAAGCCGCAGAACATCCTCTTCGACGACGACGGCCGGGCCGTCCTGACCGACTTTGGCATCGCCCGCGCCATCGCCTCCTACGTGTCCACCACGGGCAAGCGGCTCACCATCGGCACGCCCCACTACATCTCGCCGGAGCAGGCCCGCGGCCTGCCGCTCGACGGCCGGACCGACGTGTACGCGCTCGGCGTGACGATGTACCGGGCCGCCACCGGCGAGCTGCCCTTCCGCTCCAGCGACTGGTACGAGCTGGCGCGGCTCCACGTCGAGGAGCCGCCGCCGCCCCTGCGCCAGAAGCGCCCCGAGCTCTCGCGCGCGTTCGAGAGGATCGTCCTCACCTGCATGGCGAAGGACCGCGAGGAGCGCTACGCCCACGCCTCCGACCTGGCCGACGACCTCGAGGGGCTGCTGAGCGGGAAGCGGAAGACGACCGACGTGGCCCTGGATGCGGTGAAGAAACTTCTGGGGAAATGAACGGGGAGGTGACGACGTGATGAAGTGATGGGGTGATGAAGGGCGGACTGCAGATTCCGGTCTGCGGTCCGCAGTCCGCAGACGGTCCTCATCGCTTCATCACATCATCGCCTCCCCGTCAGTGAAACAGCCGCAACACATCATTGCCCACCGCCAGCAGCATGATGGCGACCAGCACGAAGAACCCCACCTGCGTCAGGCGCTGCCGCTGCTCGACCGAGAGCGGCCGGCCGCGCACGCCCTCGACCGCCAGGAACAGCAGGTGCCCGCCGTCGAGGACGGGGATCGGCAGCAGGTTCAGGATGGCCAGGTTGATCGAGAGCAGCGCCACGAACGCCAGGAACTCGCGGAAGCCCGCGCGCACGACCTCGCCCGCCAGCTGGCCGATCAGGATCGGCCCGCCGATCTCCCGCGCCGACACCTGCCCCGTCACCAGCCCCTTGAGCGTGAACAGGATCAGGCCCGCCCCGCGGCCCGCCTCGCGCAGCCCCTCGCGCACCGAGCCCACGGCTCCGAAGTGCCGCACCTCGAGCACCAGCCCGATGCCGATCCGGCCCACCGTGCGCGCCTTGCCGCCCGGCTGGTCGTGCACCACGGTCGGGCGCGGCGTGACCGTCAGCTCGACCGGCCGCCCGGCGCGCGCCACGTCGATCCGCACGGGCTTGCCCCAGCTCGGCTGGATGGCCCGCACGAGCTGCTCCCACGACGCGATGGCCGCGCCGCCCACGGCGACGATGCTGTCGCCCGTGCGCAGGCCCGCCGACGCCGCCGGCGAGCCCGGCTCCAGCTCGCCCACCACGGGACGGTGCATCGGCTCGAGCGCGTTCACGAGCGCGGCCCGCGAGTCCGACTCCGAGCTCGGCACGTCGAGCAGGATGGGCGTCGCGCGGCCGGCCACCTGGATCGTGATGCGGGTGCCCGGGGCCGTGTACAGCCGCTCCTGGATGTCCTGCCAGCCCGTCACCGAGTCGCCGTCGATGCGGACGATCCGGTCGCCCGCCTTGAGCGCGGTGAGGGGGTGGGCGCCGAGCGGCAGCGCGGTGGTGTCCACGCCGCCCACCGTCACCGTCGGGTCCACGGATGCGCCGTAGGCGCCGGCGACGGCCACGTAGATCGCGATCGCGAACAGGGCGTTCATCAGCACGCCGGCCAAAATGACGAAGATGCGCGCCCAGAGCGGCTTGGCGTCGAACGTGCGCTCCACCGGCACGTCGGCTTCGATCGTCCCGCCCTCGACCGCCGCGGGCGCACCCTCCTCTTCCACGCCCGCCATCTTCACGAATCCACCGAACGGGATCCACGACAGGCAGTAGTCCGTCTCGCCGATCTTCACCCCGAGCGGCGTCCGCGGGCCGAGGCCGAAGGAGAACCGGAGCACCGCGATGCCCACCGCCTTGGCGGCGAGGAAGTGCCCGGCCTCGTGCACGAAGATCAGGACGCCGAGCACCACGATGCCGGCGACGATCGAGACGAGGGTGAAGTTGGCGCTCAGGAACACCGCAGCAGCTCCTCCGCGCGGCGCCGCGCCCAGGCGTCGGCGGCCAGCACCTCGGCCACGCTGCCGGCCGGCGTCACGATCTGCTCCTCGAGCACGCGCGCGATGACCTCCGCGATGCGCCCGAAGGGCGCGCGGCCCGCGAGGAACGCCGCCACGGCGACCTCGTTGGCGGCGTTGAAGGCCGCGGGTGCCGAGCCGCCCGTGCGGCCGGCCTGCATCCCGAGCGAGAGCGCCGGGAAGACGTCGGTCCGGACCGGCTCGAACGTCAGGGGGCCGGCCGCCACCGGGTCGAAGCGCGTCACGCCGTCGTCGGGCAGGCGCCCGGGGTGCGTGAGCGCGTACAGGATCGGCAGCTCCATGTTCGGGAAGCCGAGCTGCGCGAGCACCGAGCCGTCCACGAACTCGACGAAGGAGTGGATGACCGACTGCGGGTGCACCACCGCCTCGATGCGGTCGAACGGAAGCCCGAAGAGGAAGTGCGCCTCGATCACCTCCAGCGCCTTGTTGGCGAGCGTGGCGCTGTCCACGGTGATCTTCCGCCCCATCCGCCAGGTCGGGTGGTTGAGCGCCTCCTCGACCGTGGCGTGGCGCACCTTCTCCGCGTCCCACGAGTGGAACGGGCCGCCCGACGCGGTCAGGATCAGCCGCTGCACGTCCGCCGGGCGCCGGCCGGTGACGCACTGCAGCACGGCCGAGTGCTCCGAATCCACCGGGACGATCTCCCCGCCCTGCTCGCGCGCCGTGCGCATCACCAGCTCGCCGGCCATCACCAGCGTCTCCTTGTTGGCCAGCGCCACGCGCTTTCCGGCGCCGAGGGCGGCGAGCGTGGCCTCGAGGCCGGCCGCCCCCACGATGCCGTTCAGCACGATGTCCACGTCCGGGCGCGTCGCGGCCTCGACCAGGCACGCGCGGCCCGCGCGCCACCCGTCGGCGCCGCCGCCGCACACCAGGCCGACGAAGCCGGGCCGGAACGCCGCCACCTGCGCCTCCAGCTGCTCGCGCCGCCCGTACGCGGTGAGCGCCGCGACGCGGAACTCGTCGCGCCGCCGCGCGAGGACCTTGAGCGCGGACGTGCCGATCGAGCCGGTCGAGCCCAGGATGGCGACGCCGCGGCTCACGTGACCCCGAAGACGCGGAAGATCCCGGCCGTGACGGGCAGGGCGAACAGCAGCGAGTCCACCCGGTCCAGCATGCCGCCGTGGCCGGGGATCAGGGTGGAGCTGTCCTTGACGCCCACCTCCCGCTTGAAGAGCGACTCCGAGATGTCGCCGATCTGGCCCGCCACGCTGATCGCGGCGGCGGCCGCGAGGGCGCCGACGAGGGGCAGCTCGCGCCCGAGCGGCCGGCCCAGCGGGCCCAGCACCCAGGCGGTGTACCCCCAGGCCGCGAGCAGCGTGCCCGCGAAGCCGCTGACCGCGCCGGCCCAGGTCTTCCTCGGCGAGAGCGTGGGCGCGAGCTTCGGCCCGCCGATCAGCTTGCCGCCGGCCATCGCGGCCGTGTCGCCGATCCAGGTGAGCGCGAGCGGGAAGAACAGCAGCGCCGTTCCGAGGCCGGACTCGAGGCCCACGCCCGTCGGGTGCCGCAGCACGATGGCGAAGCACAACAGCCCCGACGCGTACAGCACGCCGAAGACCGTGACCGCCACGGCCGTGAGCGGCCGCCTGCCCGGTCCCCGCCGCCAGGCGGCGACGGCCACCACCGCGACGAGCCACAGCGCGCCGAGGTAGATGGCCGGCTCGGCGAAGTGGATCTCGGATCCCTTGGCCCAGAACGTGGCGAGGGGCAGCACGAGCGCCGCGACGAGCCCCATCCGGCGCAGTGGATCCACGCCCGTCGCCTCGGCGAGGTCGTAGACCTCGCGGGTCGCCAGCACGCCGATGAGGGCCAGCAGGCCCGCCAGCACCCAACCGCCCACGTACGCCGCGAGCACGGCCACGGGGATCGCGACCGCGGAGAACGCGACGCGGCGGCCCATCCGCTCGGCGGGCATCAGGCCGTGACGCGACCGAACCGGCGCTCGCGTCCCTGGTAGTCGAGAATCGCTTCGAAGAGGGTCTGGCGCGTGAAGTCCGGCCACAGCACCGGGGTGATGAAGATCTCCGTGTAGGCGAGCTGCCAGAGCAGGAAGTTGGAGATGCGCTGCTCCCCGGAGGTGCGCACGAGCAGGTCGGGATCGGGCAGGCCGGCGGTGTAGAGGCGCAGGCTGACGGCGTCCTCGTCCACGTCCTCGAGCGCCAGCCGGCCGGCGACCACGTCCTCCGCGAGCCGCCGCGCCGCGCGCGCGATCTCGCTGCGGCTCGAGTAGGAGATCGCCAGGTTGAGCAGCAGCTTCGTGCCGCCGCGGGTCTCGGCGAGCAGCCGGTCCACCGCCTCGCGCGCCCGCGGATTGAGCCGGGACAGGTCCCCCAGGACGTGCGCCTCGACGCCGTTCGCTCGCAACTCGGCCGACTCGCGGGCGATGTACTCCTCGAGCAGCGACATCAGCGCGCCGATCTCCATCGGCGGGCGGTTCCAATTCTCCTCGGAGAAGGCGAACAGCGTGAGCACCTCGACGCCCGCCGCGAGGCAGCCCTCGACGGCCTCCCGCACCGCCTTCATCCCCTCGCGGTGCCCCACGGGCCGAGGCAGGTGACGCTCCTGCGCCCACCGGCCGTTGCCGTCCATGATGACGGCCACGTGCCGCGGGACCTCGCCGCCGGCGCGGACGCGATCGAGCAGCGTCGGCGCCGCGCTCACACTTCCATGATCTCCGCTTCCTTGGCCTTGACGATCTCGTCGATGTGCTTGATGTGGTCGTCCGTGACCTTCTGGAGGTCGTGGTCGGCCTTGCGGTGCTCGTCCTCGGAGACGTGCTCGACCTTCTTGAGGTGGTCCTTCGACTGCTGCCGCGCGTGGCGCACGGCGACCTTCCCCTCCTCGGCGAGCTTGTGCACCACTTTCACCAGCTCCTTGCGGCGCTCCTCGGTCAACGGCGGCAGCGGGACGCGGATCACGCCGCCCTGCGTCACCGGGTTGAGGCCGAGGTCGCTCTCGCGCAGCCCCTTGTCGATCGCCTGGGTCAGCGACTTGTCCCAGGGCGTGACCGTCAGGAGGCGCGGCTCGGGCGCCGCGACCGTGGCCACCTGGTTCAGGGGCATCTCGTTGCCGTAGGCCTGCACGCGCACGAGGTCGAGCAGCGAGGTGGTGGCCTTGCCGCTGCGGATGGTGGCGAACTCCCGCCGGGTGTTCTCCATCGCCTTGTCCATCCCGGCCTTGGCCTGCTTGACGATGTCCTGCAGCGTCGGAGCGTTCATCGGACGATGGTGCCGATGCGGTCGCCGTGGAGGATGCGCAGCACCGCACCGGGCTGGTTGATGTTGAACACGTGAATCGGCAACCCGTTGTCCTTGCACAGGCCGAACGCGTTGGCGTCCATCACGCCGAGCCCTTTCACCATCGCGTCCAGGTAGCTCACCTCGGGGATGAACTCGGCGTGCGCGTCCTTGTGCGGATCCGCCGTGTACACCCCGTCCACGTTGGTGCCCTTGAGCAGCACCTGGGCCTCGATCTCGAGCGCACGCAGCACGGCCGCCGTGTCGGTCGAAAAATACGGGTTTCCGGTGCCGCCGGCGAAGATGACGACCCGGCCCTTCTCGAGGTGGCGGATGGCGCGCCGCCGGATGTACGGCTCGGCCAGCGCCTCCATCCGGATCGCCGTCAGCACGCGGGTGTCCACACCCTTGCGCTCGAGCACGTCCTGCACGGCGAGCGCGTTGATGACCGTGGCCAGCATGCCCATGTAGTCGGCGGAGACGCGGTCCATCCCCTCGCGGCTCGCGACCGCGCCGCGCATGATGTTGCCGCCGCCGATCACCAGGCCGATGTCGATCCCCTCGGCCCGGACGGCCTTCACTTCGTCGGCCAGGCGGTCGATCACCGCCAGGTCGAAGCCGAAGTCCTTCTCCCCGGCCAGCGCCTCGCCCGAGAGCTTCAGCAGGGCGCGCCGGTAGACGAGGGTCACACGTCCTCCCCGAGCTGGAAGCGTACGAACCGCCGGACCGCCACCTTCTCGCCCGTCTTGCCCGACAGCTCCTTGACGATGTCGCCGACCGTGCGCGTGTCGTCCTTCACGTAGGGCTGCTCCAGCAGCACCGCCTCGCCGTAGAACTTCTTGAGCTTGCCCTCGACGATCTTGGCGCGGATGGCCTCGGGCTTGCCCTCCTGGGCCACCTGCTCCGTGTAGATGCGCCGCTCGCGCTCGACGACCTCGGCCGGCAGCTCCTCCGCGGTCACGGCCAGGGGCGCCGAGGCGGCGATGTGCATCGCGACGTCGCGCGCCAGCTGCTTGAAGTCGTCGGTCCGGGCCACGAAGTCCGTCTCGCAGCTCAGCTCCAGCAGCACCCCCAGCTTGCCGCTGTGGTGCACGTACGCCTCGATCAGGCCCTGCTTCGCGGTGCGCTCGGCCCGCTTCTCGGCCCGCGCGGCCCCGTGGGCGCGCAGCCACTCGGTGGCCTTGTCGAAATCGCCGCCGCTCTCGGCCAGCGCCTTCTTGCAGTCCATCATCCCGGCGCCGGTGCGCCGGCGCAGCTCGGCCACGTCCTTCGCGCTGATGCTCGCCATAGTCTCGGTCATGATCTCCACCAGGGTTCACCTGCAAAAAACCGCCGCCCGCCCGACCGGGCAGAGGCGGCGGCGTTCCGTCTCCGGCGGACGCGCCGCTAGGCGGTGGCGTCCTCGGCCGGCGAGGGCACGGCGGGTGCGGCCGGCGCCCCCGGCGCCGCCTCGTCGGTCTTGATGCGCGCCACGATCGCCTCGGGCTTGGGCCGCCGCTTGCGCCGCGGGCGCCGGCGCCGCTTCTCGGCGTCCTCGCCGCCCTCGGTCGCGCCCGCGTCGGTCGAGTAGGCCGCGAAGTCCGTCTCCTCGGCCTCCTCGCGCGCCGGCATCCGCGCCCGCGCCTCGCCGATCGCGTCGGCCACGGCCCCGCTGATGAGCGAGACCGAGCGGATGGCGTCGTCGTTCCCCGCGATGGGCACCGTGATCAGGTCGGGGTCGGCGTTCGTATCCACGATCGCCACCACCGGGATGCCGAGCTTGTTCGCCTCGGCGACCGCGATCCGTTCCTTCTTGGCGTCCACCACGAACAGCGCGCCGGGCAGCCGGCTCATGTTCTTCACGCCCGAGAGGTTCCGCTCCAGCTTGACGCGCTCGCGCTCCAGCAGCAGCTGCTCCTTCTTGGTGAAGAACTCGAAGCTGCCCTCTTCCTGCCCCTGCTCGAGGTCCTTGAGCCGCCGGATCTGCTTCTTGATGGTCGCGTAGTTCGTCAGCGTCCCGCCCAGCCAGCGCTCCGTCACGTAGAAGGAGTTGCTCCGCTCCGCGTCGGCCTGGATGATCGCCTTGAGCTGCTTCTTGGTGCAGACGAACAGGACGCCTTCGCCCCGCAGCACCACCTCGCGCATCAGATCCTGCGCGAGCTGCAGCTGCTTGATCGTCTTCTCGAGGTCGATGATGTAGATGCCGTTGCGCTCCGCGAAGATGAACCGGCGCATCTTCGGGTTCCAGCGGCGGGTCTGGTGCCCGAAGTGCACCCCCGCTTCCAGCAGCTCTTGAATCTCAGGAAAGGCCATGTGCTCCGTCACGTCGTTTGGGGTTCGTCGTCCACCGCCTTCGCCTCCCGTCCGCATCCGCCAGCGGCGGACACCCCAGACGGGATCCAGCGGTGTGAAGGATGTCCTGCCCGTCTACCGCTTGCTGAACTGGAACCGCTTCCGCGCGCCCGGCTGGCCCGGCTTCTTGCGCTCCACGGCCCGAGAGTCGCGCGTCAGCAACCCCTGCGCCCGCAGCTTCGGCCTGTGTTGCTCGTCCACCGTCACCAGGGCCCGCGCGATGCCGAGCCGCAGCGCCCCCGCCTGCCCCGTCACGCCGCCGCCCCGCACGTTCGCCTTGACGTCGAACGCGCCGAGCGTGTCGGTCACCGTGAAGGGCTGCTGGATCAGCGACACCAGCGAGCTGCGGGGGAAGTAGTCGCCGAGCGTCCGCCCGTTGACTTCCCACTTCCCGGAGCCCGGCCGGAGGTACACCCGGGCGATGGACGTCTTGCGCCGGCCCACCGCGTGGAACCGCATCGGGACGTCGGGGATCATGCCTTCCTCCCGGCGGCCGCGCCGCCCATGGCCAGCGGCGTGGGCTGCTGCGCCGCGTGCGGGTGGTCAGCGCCCGCGTACACGCGCAGCTTCAGCCGTAGCACCTGGCGCGACAGCGAGGTCTTGGGCAGCATCCCGAACACCGCGCGCTCCACCACGCGCTCGGGACGGGTCGCCATCACCGTCTTGAGCGGCGTGAACCGCTCGTGGCCCATGTAGCCCGAGTGCCGGAAATAGCGCTTCTGCTCGAGCTTCCGGCCCGTGAGGCGGACTTTCGCCGCGTTCACCACGATCACCGAATCACCCGTGTCGAGGTGCGGCGAGAAGATGGGCTTGTGCTTGCCCCGGATGACCTGCGCCACCTTCGATGCCAGACGCCCCAACGGCACGTTGGTGGCATCCACGACGAACCAGTGGTGCTGGATTTCGGACGGCGTCACCGAATGCGTCTTCATGCTCTCCAAGTCGTTCGCTCGTAAAGGCCTAAGCCGCAACAGCTTTTCAAAATACCCGGGCCGAAGCCCAAGGTCAACGGCGCGATTCCAGGACGGCCAGCGTCTCCACGTGGCTCGTCTGCGGGAACATGTCGTAGCACGTGAACGCGGGGGACCGGGACCCGGGGGCCGGGGGCCGGAGTCCGGCGTTCAGGCGCTTGAGGTCGCGTGCCAGCGTCGCAGGGTCGCACGAGACGTAGATCAGGCGCGCCGGCGGCCGCTCGGCCAGCGCCCCCGTCACCGCCTCGTCCAGGCCGGTTCGGGGCGGATTGGCCACGACGACGTCGGCGGGCAGGAGCCCGCCGAGGCACCGCTCCACACGGTCGGTGACCACCCGCAGCCGGCTGCCCTCGCCGCGTGCCAGGTCCGCGGCCCGCGCCGTGGCCCGCGAGTCCGACTCCACCGACACCGCCTCCCAGCCGCGCGCGGCCAGGGCCAGGCCGACCTCCCCGGCACCCGCGTAGAGATCCAGTGCCCGGCCGGTCGTGTCCGGCGCCGCTGCCAGGATGGCCGCGCGCAGGGCGGCCGCCACCTCGGGATTCACCTGCGCGAAGGCTACGGCGCCGCGATCGGCCGGCGGTCCGGCCATCCGCCGGACGGCGCCGCCAGTCGGCTCCCACCACACGGTCGCCTCGAGCCCTGCGGCGGCCGCCGCCGCCACGAGGGGCTCGGCCTGGGTCCAGGCCCCGTCGCCGCCGGCGACCACCACGTGCAGCCGGCCGTCCGCGGCCACGCGGAGCCTGAGACGTACGTCCGTGCCGTGCGGCAGGCTGACGAGCGCGGGCTGGAGCGCCTGCCAGAGACCCATCAGCTCGGCGCGGGCGATCTCGCAGCGCTCGAGCGCGAACACGGGGTCGCCGGGGTCCGCGCGGTGGAAGCCCACGACGGGCCGAGCCCCGTCCCAGCGCACGGTCAGGGTGACGGTGGCCCGGTACGCGAACTCCCGCGGGCTCGGCACGAGCGGGGGGTCCTCGACCTCGAGTCCGCCGATGCGGCGCAGGGCGTCGCCCACCAGCCGCCGCTTGGCGGCGGCCTGCGCGGCGGCGGAGAGGTGCTGCCACTGGCAACCGCCGCAGCCC
>DATKNX010000281.1:0-6236 GCA_035541085.1 Gemmatimonadales bacterium
TAAGGGTGACCGCACCCTAGCGGAGCGCAATGGCAAGGCATTTACCCTCCGTGAGGAAGACGTCGGTCGATGAAGGCTCGCTGGATCAGTACCTCCGCGAGATCAGCGCATACCCCCTCATTTGCCGGGAAGACGAGATCGACCTCGCGGTCCGCATCAAGCGGCACGAGGAGGAAGCGCTCGACAAGCTCGTGCGCTCCAACCTCCGCTTCGTGGTCTCGGTCGCCAAGAAGTACCAGAACCAGGGCGTGTCGCTCGCGGACCTCATCAACGAGGGCAACCTCGGGCTGATCCGCGCCGCGCACAAGTTCGACGAGACCAAGGGCATCAAGTTCATCTCCTACGCCGTGTGGTGGATCCGCCAGGCCATCCTCCAGGCCCTCGCGGAGCAGAGCCGGATCGTGCGCGTGCCGCTGAACCGCGCGGGCACGCTGCACCGGATCGGCAAGCGGTCGAGCGCGCTGCAGCAGGAGCTCGGCCGCGAGCCCACGGTGGAGGAGATCGCCGAGGGGATGGACATCAGCGAGGAGGAGGTCGCCAAGACCCTCTCGATCTCGCAGAGCCACCTCTCGCTCGACGCGCCGATGACCCCCGGCGAGGACAACAAGCTCCTCGATTACCTCCCCGACACGCTGAACCCCACGCCCGACGAGCAGACCTTCGAGCACGCGCTGAGCGAGAGCATCGAGCGCGTGCTGGGCACGCTCAAGGAGCGCGAGGCCAAGATCCTCCGGCTCTACTTCGGGCTCGACGGCCAGGAGCCGATGACGCTGGAGGAGATCGGGAGCCTGCTGGGCATCACCCGCGAGCGCGTCCGGCAGATCAAGGAGAAGGCCCTGTCGCGCCTGCGGCACATCTCCAAGGCGCGCGCCCTCGAGAGTTTCCTCACCTGAGTTGAAGCTCGGCGTCATTTCGCTCGGCTGCGACAAGGCGACGGTGGACACGGAGCACCTCGTCGCCGGGCTCGTGGGCCACGGCGCCACCGTCACCCCCGCGCTCGAGCAGGCCGACGTCATCCTCGTCAACACCTGCGGCTTCATCGACGCCGCCAAGCGCGAGTCCATCGAGGCGATGCTCGAGGCCGGCCGCTACAAGAAGGGCGGCCGCTGCCGCGCCGTGGTGGCCGTGGGCTGCCTGGTGGCGCGCTACGGCCAGGAGCTGAAGCGCGAGCTGCCGGAGGTGGACTACTTCTTCGGCTTCAAGGACCTGCCGGAGCTGGTGCCGCGGCTCGCGAGCGCCGGCCTCCTGGACGCGGCCGAGACGGCGCACCCGGGGATGCGCGCGTACCTCGGCGCCACGCCGCACGTGCGGTACCTCAAGATCAGCGAGGGCTGCGACCACACCTGCGCGTTCTGCGCGATCCCGCTGATGCGCGGCCTGCACCGCTCGCGCCCGGCGGAGGAGCTGGTGCGCGAGGCGCAGGAGCTCGAGCGCGCCGGCGCGCGCGAGATCAACCTCGTCGCCCAGGACCTCGGGCACTACGGCCGCGACGTGCCGGGCGGCCCGCGCCTGCCGGAGCTGCTGCGCGCGCTGCTGGACGGGACCGGAGTGCCGTGGTACCGCTGCCTGTACGTGTACAGCGCCGGCATCACGCCGGCGCTCGTGGAGCTGATGGCTCGCGAGCGCCGCGTCGCGCCCTACCTCGACATGCCCATCCAGCACGCGACCGAGCGGATGCTGGCGGCGATGCGCCGGCCGGAGCGGCCCGATACGATCCGCGAGAAGGTGCGCTGGCTGCGCGAGGCGGTGCCCGACCTGGCGCTGCGGACGACGGTGCTCGTCGGCTTCCCGGGCGAGACCGAGGACGACCACCGCGCGCTGCTGGAGTTCCTCGAGGACCTGCAGTTCGACCGCGTGGGCGCGTTCGCGTACTCGGAGCAGGAGGGCACGCGCGGCGCCGCGCTGCCGGACGACGTGCCGGACGGACTCAAGCAGGAGCGGCTCGCGGAAGTGCTGGAGCTGCAGCGCGCCATCTCGGCCGAGCGGCTGCAGCGGCTGGCGGGCCGCGAGGTGGAGGTGCTGGTGGACGGGCCCGCGCACGCGGACGATCCCGGCGCGGCGGTGGGGCGGACCGTGTGGCAGGCGGACGACGTGGACGGGTGCACGTACCTGGCGCGGCAGGCGCCGCCCGCCGGCAGCTTCGTGCGGGCCAGGGTGGTCGAGACGCTCGACTACGACCTCGTGGCGGAGCCGCTGGCGTGACGGCCCCCGTGGGCCGCGCGTGGCGGCTCCTCGCCGTGGGCTCGGCGGCCGTCGCCGCGGGCGCGGCGGCCCTCGCGTCCGGGTGCCTGGGCCGCGCGCGGCTGGCGCCCGTGCCGGGCCAGCCCGACGTGCGGGTCGGCGTCGCCGTGGACCAGCCCTCCGTGGATGTCACCGGCACCGGCCAGTTTCGCGTGCTGGCGAGCGACGGGAGCATCATCGCCGTCGTGGATCCGGGCGTGACGTGGCGCGCGGAGCCCGGCGGCGCGCCGGACAGCGTCTCGCTGGTCCGGCCCGACCGCCCGCAGCCGGTCGAGCTGCCGCAGCCGGTGACCGTGCGCCCCGACCGCCCCGAGGACCTCGTGGTGATCGCCGGCCGGCGCTACCGCGGCGCCGCGACCGTGCTGCGCGGCTCGAGCGGCGTGACCGTCGTCAACGCGGTGCCGCTGGAGTGGTACGTGCAGTCGGTGGTCGCCGTCGAGCTGGGGATGCGCGCCCCCGACGTGCAGCAGGCCGTGATGGCCCAGGCGGTGGCGTCGCGCACCTACGCGGTCCACTACCACGGGCGCCGGGAGGCGCTGGGCTTCGACCTGTACGCCACCGTCGCGGACCAGGTGTATCCCGGCGCCGACTCGGAGAAGCCCGAGGTCACGGCCGCCACGCGCGCGACGTCCGGCCAGATCGTGACCTGGAACGGGCAGCCCATCGAGGCGATGTACCACTCCGCCTGCGGCTACTCCACCGAGGCCTCGGACCAGGTCTTCCGCAACGGGCCGCCGCTGCCGTACCTTCGCGCGGTGTCGGACCGGTTCGGCCCCGGGAAGCGGGACTTCTACTGCGCCGGCTCGCCCAACTTCCGCTGGACCGAGGCGTGGGACGGGGCGACGCTGAACGCGATCCTGGCGAAGACGCTCCCGGCGGCGCTCGGCGCCTCCGCCGCGAACCTCGGGCGCGTGACCGACCTCCGGATCGCGGCGACGACGCCGACGGGCCGCGTCGCGCAGCTGGTGGTGGCGACGACGGGCGGCGACTTCACCGTGCCGTCGTACAAGGTGCGCGACGTGCTGCGGCCCGCGCCCGACCGGCAGCTGCTCTCGACCGCGTTCCAGCTCTACGTCCAGCGGCAGGGCGGCGAGATCGTGAAGGTGACGGCGGCGGGGGCGGGCTCCGGCCACGCGGTGGGGATGTGCCAGTGGGGCGCGGTGGGCCGCGCGAAGGCGGGGCAGGGCTACGCCCAGATCCTGGCGACGTACTATCCGGGCACGAAACTGGAGCGGCTCTACTGATGGCTGGCGGCGGCGCGGTGTCCAACATCCGGGTGGGCGTGGTCGGGGCGGGCGCGATCGCCCAGATCGCGCACCTGCCGGTGCTGCGCAAGCTCAAGGGCGTGCAGGTCGTGGGCATCTGCGACAACGACGGCCCGAAGGCCCGCGCCCTGGCGGCGCGGTTCGAGACCGGCGCGGCCTACGACGACATCGAGGAGCTGCTCGAGCTGGCCCGCGTGGACGCGGTGGTGATCTGCACGCCGAACCACCTCCACGAAGCGCACGCGGTGAGCGCCCTGGCGGCGGGCGCCCACGTGCTCGTCGAGCGGCCGATGGCCCTCACGCCGGCCGGCGCCGCGCGCGTGCTCAAGGCGGCCGAGCGCTACGGGCGCACGCTGCTCGTCGCGATGAACAGCCGCTTCCGCAGCGACGTGCAGGCCGTGCACGGCTTCCTCAAGGGCGGCGAGCTGGGGCAGCTCTCGACCATCCGCTGCGGCTGGCAGGTGTTCCGCCAGGCGCACCACACCCTCGGCTGGCGCTCGCGCCGCGCCGAGTCCGGCGGCGGCGTGATGGTGGACCTGGGGCTCCCGATGCTCGACCTGGCGCTGTGGCTCGCCGGCACGCCGGTCGTCGAGCGCGTGTCCGCCTACTTCGACCGCGCGCCCGGCACCAAGCAGGTGGACGAGATCGGCGCCGCGCACCTGTTCTGCGAGGGCGGCCTCTCGATCTTCTGCGACGTGTCGTGGCGCCACGTGGGCGAGGGCGAGCGCACCTGGCTGGACGTCCAGGGCGCCAAGGGCTCGGCCTCGATCTCGCCGCTCAGGGTGTTCAAGGAGCTGCACGGCACGCCGGTGGACGTCACGCCGACCGGCGCGGCCGGCCGCGAGAACCCGTTCTCGGCCTCCTACCGCTCGGAGTGGGCCTATTTCCTCGCGGCGGTCAAGGGCGAGATCCAGGCGGAGCCGCCCGAGGACCAGCTGCAGCTCGGCCGCGTGCTCGAGGCCATCTACCGCTCGGCGGACGAGCAGCGCGACGTGAAGCTGTGAGCGCCCGCTGCTGGCCCGATCGCAAGGACCTGACGGCGGCCGTGACGACCGCCGTCTTGCTGTTCGTCGCCTACCCGCCCTACAGCCTCGTCGTCCCCTCGTTCGTCTGCCTGGTCCCGCTGCTGTGGCGGCTGGAGGAGAACCTAGACGCACAGACGCACAGACGCACGGACGCTCGGACGCTCGGGCCCGCGTGGACCGGATTCTGGTTCGGGCTCCTCGCGAACGGTCTCGTGCTCTACTGGATGATCGTGGCGCTGTGGCACTTCACGCCGCTCTCGGCCGCAGGCTACCTCGCGTCGATCCTGGTGCTCGCGGGCTGGTGGACGCTGCTGGGCTGGACCACCGTGTGGGTGCGGCGGCGGACCGCGCTGCCGCTGTGGGTCGTTTTCCCCCTCCTCTGGACGGCGGTGGAGTGGGCCATCGGCCACCAGGGCGACGTCCGCTTCCCGTGGCTGGGGCTGGGCACGTCGCTCACCGCGGTGCCGGTGCTGGTGCAGTGGGCCGACGTGGCCGGCGCGCGCGGCGTCACGCTGTGGCTCGCGTGGGTGAACGTGATGGTGCTTCTCGCGCTGCGGCGGCGCAGCTGGCGGCCGGCGGCGGCGGCGCTGGCGACGCTGGTCCTCGCGGCGGCCTACGGTGCCTGGCGCGAGCGGACGACGGTGCTGCGCCCGGTCACGGTGGTGGCGGTGGTGCAGCCGAACCTCGGCTTCCAGGAGAAGGTGGCGAGCCGCGACCAGGACGCCGTCGTGCAGCGGCTGCTGCGGTTCAGCGCGCGTGCCGACAGCCTGCCCGGCGTGCGGCTCGTGGCGTGGCCCGAGGGCGCGACCGACGGCTATTTCGTGGATCACCGCTACTGGGTGCAGTGGATCGGCGATGCCGCCCGCGCGTCCCGGACCCCGATTCTCGTGGGCGGACTCGACGCCCGGTTGAGGCCGGACCTGACCTACGACACCTACAACGCCGCGTTCTTCTTCGACTCGACGGGCTCCGACAGCGCCGCGCCCTCCTACCGCAAGACCTACCTGGTGCCGATCGTCGAGCGCGTGCCGTTCGTCAATCCGCGCTGGTTCGGCACGATGAAGTGGTTCGGCGGCTTCGGGCACGGCGACCGCTTCCCGGTGTACCGGTTCGCCGAGGGCGGGTTCGGGGTCCTGATCTGCTACGAGTCGGCGTTCGAAGACCTGCCGCGCCGCTACCGGCGCGAAGGGGCGGACTTCCTCGTCAACATCACCAACGACTCCTGGTTCGGACGCACCGCCGCGCCGTACCAGCACGCCGCGCACCTGGTGATGCGGGCGATCGAGACGCGGATGGGCGTCGCGCGCGCGGCGAACACGGGGATCAGCGAGTTCGTGGACCCGCTCGGGCGGACCTGGCGGCGCACGCCGCTCGACGTGGAGCGGGTGGAGGCGGACACGGTGTACACCACGGCGGGACGGACGCCGTACGTCCGCTGGGGGGATTGGGTGGGACTGCTGGCGCTGGTTGGTACCGGGGCGCTTATCGTCGGGGCGGTACTGCGGCGGGGAGGTGATGAAGTGATGGGGGGATGACGTGATGAGTACGCTCCTCATCACGTCATCACCCCATCACCTCATCACTTCCATCACCTCCCCGTTCGGTTACGATCTCGCGGCCGTATCTTCAGCCAGTCGCTCGAATACCTTGCCTTCCACGAACAGCCCGAACAGATCGCCGTCCAGCATCCCGCCCTTGACCTCGT
>DATKNX010000282.1:0-4870 GCA_035541085.1 Gemmatimonadales bacterium
GTAGTCCCAGCTCTCGCGGAGCCACGCGGCGAGCCGCGCCGGAACGCGCCGCGCGACGAGCGGCCGTCCCAGCACCGCGAAGGCGAGCGCTCCGCTCTCAGGCGTCACGGTCCTCCGGGACGACGAGGCCCGCCGCGAGCAGGTCACCCAGGATGCCGCGCACGTCCTCCAGCGCCCGCCCGCCATCGACGTCGAAGATCCGCGTGACCTCAGCCGCGAGGTCGGCGACGCGTCCGGGCAGCGCGCGCCACACGACGCGCCCCGTCGCGTTGAGGCTGAACATCTCGCGCGTCTCCGGGTCGAGCAGCACGACCTCGGTCTCGAGGTCCGTCGCGACGACGCCCGGCTTGGCGCGGAACCGCGCCGCGTCCGTGATGGATGTCATGGACTCACCTCGCTGATCCGGATCGAAGATACGGCACCGCGCCGCGAAGCGCGCGCGCCATTCGTCGCGTCGCGCGGGCGGGATACGGCGCGCGCGCCCCGTTGACCGCGACCACCCGCGGCCTTAAGGTGCGGCGTGAAGCTGCGCCTGCCCGCGCTCCTCCTGTGCTGCGCCGCCGCCGCGCCGGCCCTCCGCGCCCAGGATCGTCCCAGCGGCGTTCTCGCCCACGCCATCGCGCCCCTGTTCGAGGCGCGCACGTGGCGGCACGCGACCTGGGGCGCGCTCGTGGTGAGCCTCACGCGCGGCGACACCCTGTTCTCGTACCACGCCGACCGCCGCTTCCTGCCCGCGTCGAACGCGAAGCTCTTCACGACCGCGGCGGCCCTGCACTACCTCGGGCCCGACTACCGGTTCGTCACGGTGCTCTTCGCCGACGGCCCCATCCGCGACAGCACGCTATACGGCAACCTGGTGCTCTACGGTACCGGCGATCCGACGTTCGCGCTCGACACCGCGAGCCTCGCCCCGTTCGCGGACAGCGTCGTGCTGGCCGGGATCCGCCGCGTGCGCGGCGACATGGTGGGCGACGCGTCGTTCCTCGGGGGCGAGCTGGCCGGCCCCGGCTGGTCGCCCGACAACCGCGAGCAGCCGTTCGCCGCGCCTCCCTCCGCCCTCGGCGCCGCCGCCAACAAGATCCGGATCACCGTGGAGCCCGGGCCGAGGCCGGGCGCGCCGGCCGTGGTCACGATGGATCCGCCGACCGACTACTTCACGTTGAGCAGCGTCGTGATCACGGGGCGCCCGCGCAGCCGCACGCGCATCGACGTCGAGCACGGCCCGCCCCACGGCATCGTGGCCGTGAGCGGGACGATCTCGCCGCGCCGCTCCAGCTGGACCACGGAGATCGTCGTGCAGCAGCCGGCGGTGTTCGCGGCGGGCCTGCTGCGCGGGCTGCTCGCGGCGCGGGGGGTCAGCGTGCTGGGCACGACGCGCAGCGTGACCGACGACGCGCCCGGCCGGGCCCGGACGCTGCTGGCCCGCGCGCGTGGCCGCGGCGGCGCGCCGTTCGACGGCGCCATCGCCGTGCGGGAGTCCCCGCAGCTCGACGACCTCGTGACCACGATCAACCACCGCAGCGACAACCTGTCGGCCGAGCTGGTCTTCCGCGCCATCGGGCGCACGGTGGGGGGCGCCGGCACGTTCGCCAGCGGCGCGAACGCCGTCGAGCGGTTCCTCACCGACGACGTCGGCATCGCGCCGGCCAGCGTGCAGGTCACCGACGGATCGGGCCTCTCGTTGCTCGATGCCGCCACGCCGCGCTCGCTGGTCGAGCTCCTCGCCTACGAGCGCCGCGCGAGCGAGGGCCAGATGTTCTTCGCGTCACTGCCCGCGGTGGGGGAGGGGCTGCAGCGGCGGATGACGGGCACCGCGGCCGAGGGCCGGCTCCGCGCCAAGACGGGGACCCTGAGCGACGCGTCGGCTTTGGCCGGCTACGTGACGGCGGCAGGCGGCGAGGAGCTGGCGTTCTCGATCATCGTGAACGACCCGCCGCGCATCCGGCGGGCGCGGGCGGTGCAGGACCGGATCGGCGTGACGCTGGCGAAGTTCCGGCGCGAAGGGGACGCCGGCACCCGGTAGTTCAGTCCGCGAGGCCCGGCACGCCGTCCCGGCCGCGCGCCGCCCGCACGCCCCGCTCGACCGCCATCTCCGTCGCCGCCCGCGCCAGCTGCTCGACCTGGACGGCCGGCGCACTCACCGCGCCCGCCGACACCGCGAACACGACGTCACCGTCCACGGCGGTGCCCGAGGGCACCACCCGCCGCGCCAGCGCGTCGCCGCCCGCGCGCGCCACGCCGCCCAGGGCCAGGCGGTCGAGGGCGGCGTTGGTCGCCACCACGACCAGCGTGGTGTGATGCGCGGCCCGCAGCGCGCCGCCCGGAGCGCCGCCCGCGGCGAGGTACTCCGCCGCGCGCGCGAAGCCGCCGCCTTCGGCGCGCGCGCCCGCCAGGACGGCGCCCGACGCGTCGAGCACGTCGCCGAACGCGTTCACGACGGCGAGCGCGCCGACCACCACGTCGCCGCCGCGGGCCGACCACGTGCCCACGCCGCCCTTCATCGCCCGCTCGAGCCCGAGCGCCTTCCCGACCGTCGCGCCCGTCCCCGCGCCTACCGCCCCCTCCGCGACGTCGCGCACCGCGGCGTCGCAGCTCGCCGCGCCCATCTCGGGTCCCGGCCGGGCGTCGAACCGGCCGAGCGGCAGCAGATCGAAGATGACGGCTGCCGGCACGATCGGCACGACGCCGCCGGCGATCCTGAAGCCGCGGCCACGCGACTCCATCCACCGCATGACGCCGTCGGCCGCGGCTAGGCCGTAGGCCGATCCGCCGGTGAGCAGCACGGCGTCCACGCGCCCCGCCAGCGACTCGGGGCGGCAGGCGTCCAGCTCCCGCGAGCCGGTGGCGCGGCCCCGGACGAACGCCGTGCAGGGCATCCCGTCCGGGGGCCCCAGGACCACGGTGCAGCCGGTGGCGCCGGCCGCGTCCGTCGCGTGGCCGACCAGGATGCCGGGAACGTCGGTGATGGATGGACCCATGGCGCCGGGGGCGAAGGCTAGCCCGCGGCGCGCGGCAGCGTCAAGCGACGGACCGGGCCGCGCGCGCCGCGCGGCTTGCCGCCCCACGCCGACGGCCATAGCTTCGCGGCGTGACTGCGACGGGAACCAAGATTCGCGTGCTGATCGTCGAAGACGACCGCGCCCTGCGGTCGGCCCTCGCGGCGTTCCTGGAGCGCCTCGGCCACCAGGTGCTGCAGGCGGACAACGCCGAGCAGGCGCTGGAGTGCGTCCACTCCCAGCGGCTGGCCGCGATGGTCTGCGACATCCGGATGAGCGGGATGTCGGGCATCGAGCTCCTGCCGAAGGCGCTGGCGGCCGATCCCGATCTCGCCGTCATCATGCTCACCGGCGTGGACGAGCCCGCGGCCGCGATCTCCTGCCTCAAGCTGGGCGCGGCCGACTACCTCATCAAGCCGGTGGACCTCGAGGAGCTGCAGCACGCCCTGCAATCGGCGCTGCACAAGCGCGACCTCGAGATCGAGCGGCGCGGGCTGGAGGAGTGGCTGGCGCACGAGGTGGCGGCGCGCACCAGGGAGCTGGAGACGCAGTCGCGCCAGCTCAGCCGGCTCTCGGTGAACGTGCTCGCGGCTCTGGTGGACGCCCTGGAGGCCAAGGACCCCCTCCTGCGCGGCCACTCCCAGCGCGTCGCCGATCTCAGCGCGCGGATCGCGGGCCGCCTCGGCCTGCCCGAGGACGAGGTCGAGGCCGTGCGCGCCGCCGGCCGGATGCACGACATCGGCAAGCTGGCGCTGCGCGAGCCGGGGCTGCAGCTGGGCGCCGCGACGAGCGACGAGATCGCCGCCCCGCAGGACGACCCGGATCTGGTGCAGCGCCTGCTGCAGCCGCTGGCGCACCTCAAGGGCGTCGCCGACATCGTGCGCTTCCAGCACGAGCGCTTCGACGGGAAGGGACTGCCGGAGGGGCGCCGCGGGGAGGACATCCCGATCGGCGCCCGCATCGTGGCGGCCGCCAGCGTCTACGACGAGCTGGCCGTGGCCGGCGCCGGCGGGTCGACGCTCGAGCCGCGCGAGGCGATCGCCAACCTGCGCTCGCTGGTGGGCCTGATGCTCGACCCGAAGGTGTTCGCGGCCCTCGTGCTCGAGGTCGCCGGGACGGCCTAGGGCGCCCGGCTCGCCCCCGGCGGCGGCAGGTTCGCCGGCTCGGGGAGCCCGCGCTTCTGGCGGCACGCCTTGCACAGCGTGATGCCGCGGAACCCGCAGATCAGGCAGACGAAGGTGCCGCAGTCGTCGCACGGCGAGCCCTCCGACGCCCGTTCCTGATTGCCGCACGACCGGCACACCATCATGTCGATTTCGGGAGCCATGGTCCCTCCTCACGGGCCGCCTCAGACGTCGAGGGCGTACACCTTGATCTTGTTGATCAGCGTCGCGCGCGAGATGCCGAGCTCCTCGGCGGCGCGCGTGCGGTTGCCGGAGTGCCGCCGGAGCGTCCGCTCGATGTGGCGGCGCTCCACCTCTTCGAGCGAGACGGCCTGCACCGGCTCGGGCGCCGCCTGGCGCCGGCTCACCTCGCTCGGCAGGTGCTCGAGCCCCAGCCGCTCGGCGCCGCGCCCCACGATCAGCGCCCGCTCGAGCACGTTGCGCATCTCGCGGATGTTGCCCGGCCACGGGTAGGCGAGCAGGCGCTCCAGCGCCTCGGACGCGAACTCCGCCGGGCTCTCGGGCAGCTCGCTCCTGAGCTCCACGAACAGGCGCCGCAGCAGCGTGAGCCGGTCCTCGCGCGCGCGCTCCCGCAGCGGCGGCAGGTGGAGCGGGATCACGTTGAGGCGGTAGTAGAGATCCTCGCGGAACCGCCCCCGCCGCACCGCGTCGCCGATGTCGTGGTTGGTGGCGGCGACGAGCCGCACGTCC
>DATKNX010000283.1:0-2371 GCA_035541085.1 Gemmatimonadales bacterium
GACCCGCAACACCCGGCTGATCGAGCGCGGCATCCTCGTGGGCCGGCTGCACTCGCGCGAGACGGCGGCGAAGATGGGCGAGCGGCCCACCGGCAACGCGCGCGCCATCAGCTTCCGGCACCCGCCCATCGTGCGGATGACCAACACCTACATCGAGGGCGGGAGCGGCACGTTCGAGGACCTGATCGCCGACGTCAAGCTGGGGGTGTACGCGCTGGACATGATCGGCGGGCAGACCTTCCTCGAGAACTTCTCCTTCAGCGCGGCGCACGGCTTCATGATCCGCGACGGCAAGGTCGCGGAGATGGTGAAGGACGTCGTGCTGGCGGGGAACCTCTTCAAGTCGCTGCAGAGCATCGACCGCCTGGCGGGGGACTTCCGCTTCAACCAGATGGGTGGCGGGTGCGGCAAGGCGGGCCAGTTCCCGCTGCCCGTGACCGAGGGCGCGCCGCACGTGCGCTTCGCGGAGCTGCTCGTGGGCGGCGAGGTGGCGGCCTGAGCGGAGCCGGGACCGGCGGCGCGTCGGCCGGCCGCCGCGCCGCGGGCTACGCGTTCGCGCTCGCCGCCGGCGCGCTGTGGGGCACGACCGGGCCGCTCTCGACCGCGCTGTACGCCGAGGGCGAGGCCATCACCGGCATCGGCTTCTGGCGCGTGCTGCTCGGGACCCTGGCGCTGCTCGTCTACGCGGCGCTGTTCCGGCGCGACCTGCTGAAGGTGGACGGGCGCGGGGTGCTGCTGCTGGGCGTGCTGGGCGGCGCGCTCGTGGCGCTGTTCGAGGTGGCCTACCAGTTCGCCATCGCGGGCGCGGGGGTCGCGAGCGCGGCGGCGCTGCTCTACACGGCGCCCACGCTGGTGGCGCTGCTCGCCTGGCCGCTCTTGAAGGAGCGGCTGACCGGCTTCCGGCTGCTGCTGGCGGTGGTGGTCGGCGCCGGCGCGGTGCTCGCGGTCCTGGGCGGCTCGCACGGCGCGCACGTCGCCGGCGTCGAGGCGCCGCGGCTGGCGCTCGGCGTCGCGGGCGGCCTGCTGGCCGCGCTGAGCTACGCGGGCACGACGCTGCTCGCGCGGTTCGCCGCCCCGCGCTACGGGGTGTTCCGGATGCTGCTGCTGGAGATCGCCGGCGGCACGGTGCTGCTCGGGATCATCCTGCCCCTGGCCGGCCGCCCGCCCGTCGCGCCGGCCACGACGGGAGGCTGGATCTACCTCGCGGCGCTCGTGGCCGGCACCGTGATTCTCGCCAATGTGTTCTTCTTCTCCGGCGCCGAGCGCATCGAGGCGGCGCCGACCGCCGTCGCGGCGACCATCGAGCCGGTGGTCGGCACGCTGCTCGCCCTGGTGCTGCTCTCCCAGCGTCTCACCGCGCTCGGCTGGCTCGGCCTCCTGATGGTGGTCGGGGGCGTGGCCGCCGGCTACGTCGGCGAGGCGCGAACGGTCAGCGACCGCCCGAGCTGAGCAGCGGCGCGAGGTCCGCGGGCGCCCACGGCGTCGTGCGCGCGCCCGTCGCCGAACGCTCCGCCGCCACCTGGGCCGGCGTCACCGCGCTCGCCGCGTTGCCCCACGAACTGCGCACGTAGGTCAGCACCGCCGCCACGTCCGAGTCCGACAGCGGCTGCATCGTGCCGTACGCCGGCATCGCGCCGTTGAACTTCTGGCCCTTCACCGTCACCGCGCCCTGCAGCCCGTGCAGCACCACGCGGATCGGCAGCGCCGCGTTGGCCGCCGTCGCCCACTCCGAGCCCGCCAGCGGCGGGAAGGAGCCGGGCACGCCCTGGCCGTTGGCCTGGTGGCACACCGCGCAGCGCTGGAAGACCTGCTGGCCCGTCGGCGCGGCCGCCGCCACGGCGGCCGGCGCGCCCGCGGGGGCCGCCGACGCGGCCGCCTGGCTCGCCCCGTTCTCCTTGCTCCCGCCGCACGCCGCGAGCGTGCAGCAGGCCACCCACGCGGCCGCCATCGCGGCGCCGCGCCGCAGTTCATTCCGACTCGTGTGACGCATCCGGTCACCTCCGCTCATGGGTTCTGCACCTCGCTCCAGCGGTAGCAGCGCACCAGGTGGTCGTTCACCATCCCGGTCGCCTGCATGTGCGAGTACACGATGGTGGAGCCGACGAACGTGAAGCCGCGCCGCAGCAGGTCCCGGCTGAAGACGTCGGACTCCCTGGTCCGCGGCGGGATCCCGCGCAGGCGCCGCCGGTGGTTGACGCGCGGCCGCCCACCGACGAACTGCCACTGGTACGCGGCGAAGCTCCCGAACTCCTCGCGGACCCGGAGAAACGCCGCCGCGTTCCCGATCGCGGAACGGATCTTCTGGCGGTTGCGGACGATGCCCGCGTCCTTCAGCAGCGACGCCACCTTCCGCGCGTCGTAGCGGGCGACC
>DATKNX010000284.1:0-2794 GCA_035541085.1 Gemmatimonadales bacterium
GACTTCGCCGGGCTCGCCGAGCCCGGGACGCCGGTGGCGTGGAAGGTCACCGGGCTGCCCGCGAGGCCCGCGGCGCTGGCCGTCAGGGAGTTCGCGCCCGCCGTCGCGCCGAGGGTCCACGACGCGACCGCCGCCACGCCCGAGGCGTCCGTCGCCACGGCGCTCGGCGTCACGCTCCCGCCGCCGCCGGCCACGGCGAAGGTCACACCCACGCCCGCCACGGGGTTGTTGCTCGCGTCGCGCACGATCACCGCCGGCGGCACGGGCACCGCCCCGCCGACGGCGGCCGTCTGGCTGTCGCCCGCGAACTTCGCGATCTGGGTGGCCACGCCCGCGCTCACCGTCACGCCGCTCGAGGTCGCGCCGGCGAGGCCGGTGGCGGCGAAGCCCAGCGTCCGCTGGCCCGTCGAGCCGCTGATCGAGAGGTCGGTGAAGACGGCGGCGCCCGAGGCGTTCGTCAGGACCGACCTGGTCCCGCCGAGCGTGCCGGTGCCCGAGGCGAGCGAGGCGGTGACCGTGTCGCCCGACTGCGGCACCGCGTTGCCCGACGCGTCCTGGAGCTGGACCACCGGCTGCTGCACGAACGGCACGCCGCTCTGGGCGAAGCCCGAGGGCTCGGTCGCGATCACCAGGCGCGTGGCCGCGCCCGCCGAGAGGACGACCGCTCCCGACACCGCGCCCTGGTAGCCCTGCGCCGAGAAGCCCAGGACGTACCGGCCCACGGTGCCGGTGAGCGTGAGGTCGACGAAGGTCGCGAGGCCGGTCGAGAGCGTGGTCGCCGTGGCGTTCGCCAGCGTCGCGCCGGCGGGCCCGCTGTCGATGAACGCGGTGACCACGACGCCCTGGGCGCCGACCGTCACCGGGTTCCCGGTCGAGTCCTCGATCTGGATCGCCGGCTGGCGCATCAGCGCCACGCCGCTCACCGCCGTGGCCGGCGGCTGCGTGGTGATGGCGAGCTTCTGGCCGGTGGCCGCGCTGACGTTGAAGGCGCCGCTCGTGGCGCCCGTCAGGCCGTTCGCGCTCGCCGCCAGCGTGTAGCCGGTCCCCGCCCGCCGCACGATCGCGTTCGAGAACTGGGCGACGCCCGCCGCCGCGGCGGCCGTGGTCGTGCCGGTGAGCGTGTCGTTCGTCGGATCGTTCGCGAGGGCGAGCGTGACCGTGCCGGTGAAACCGGTGGCCACGTTGCCGAGCGAGTCGCGCGCGGTCACCTGGATGGCCGGCGCCAGCGCGACGCCCGCCGTCGCGTTGCCGGGCTGGCCGGTGAAGGCGAGCGCGGTCGCGGCGCCCGGCGTCACGTTGAACGGCGTGGACGTCGCGGCGATCGCGCCGTAGGAGAACAGCAGCGTGTAGCCGCTGCCGGTCCGGTCGAGGCGCAGGTTGCCGAACGTCGCGACGCCGGCCACCGCCGCCGCGCTCGTCGCGCCGGAGAGCGTCCCGCCCGCCGGGTTGGTGCCGATGGCGACGGTGACGGTGCCCGTGAAGCTGCCGATCGTGTTCCCGGAGGCGTCCTGCACCGCCACCCGCACGGCCGGCGCGATCGCGCTGCCGGCGGAGACGTTCGTGGGCTGCGTCAGCACCGCGAGCTGCGTGGCCGCCAGCGCGACCCGGAAGTCCGGCTGCGTTTCCGCGTTGCCGCCGAACGGCACCCACGCGCTCGCGCGGCCCGTCCCGTCCACCGCCCGTGCCTGCCAGTGGTAACCCGTGCCGTCGGCGAGCCCCGTGATGGTCGCGGTCGCCACCGTGCCGCGCGGCGCCGGCGTGCTCGAGACCGTCGCCGTGTCCACGAACGCGGTGCCGACCGGCTTGACCTCGACCTCGAGGCGGACCACGTCGCCCGAGTCGGGATCGTTGACGAGCGCCTGGAAGAGCACGGTGGACTGGTCCGTCACGCTGTCCACGCCGATCGGCGTGACGCCGTCGCTCCTCAGCTGCGCGAGGCTCGCCGGCGCCACCGGCGGCTGCGGAACGACGACCCGGAAATCGGCGCCGCCCGTGCCGAAGGCCACCCAGGCGCTCGCGCGGCCCGTGCGGTCCACCGCCCGCGCCTGCCAGTGGTACGACGCGAAGTTCGCGAGCCCCGTCACCAGCACGCTGCCGCGCGTGCCGGAGGGGCCGAAGGCGCCGGCCGCCGTGGCCGTGCCGGTGAACGAGGTGCCGACGGCCCGGACCTCGACCTCGACGCGCACCGAGTCCGTGTCGGGGTCGGCGAGCACCGCCCGGAGCAGCACGCTGTCCTGCGTGACGGCGCCGCCCGCCGGCACGGTGGTGACGCCGTCGAAGGTGAGCTGCGCGAGGCTGTCGGGCGCGGCCGGCGGGCGTGGGCCGGTGAAGCTCAGCGCGAACGGCCCGGTCGCGCCGGCGCCGACGCTCGTCGCCTCGACGACGTAGCTCCCCGTCTGCGGCAGCCGCACGTAGGTGAGGCACGCCCCGGTCTGCCCCGGCCGGCACGCGGAGCTCTCGACGAAGCTGGGCACGCCCGCCTGCGCGGCGCTGTCGAGCACGAGGTACGCGCCGAACGCCGCCGACGCGAGGTGCAGCGACACGGAGTCGTTCGCGTTCCCCGTGAACGCGTACAGCTTCGCGACCCGGCCGGAGCGGTGCGGCGCCCCGCAGTCGGCCGTGGTGAGCGAATCGGAGACCACGGCCCCACTCACCAGGGCCGTCGGCACGCAGCCCGTGACGCGGAACTCGACCGGCACCTTGACCGGCACGATGGCCGGTCCGGCGACGCTGAACACCAGGGTGTCGCGGTAGTCGCCCGCCCCGAGACCGCTGGGGTCCAGCGCGACGGAGA
>DATKNX010000285.1:0-4259 GCA_035541085.1 Gemmatimonadales bacterium
GAAGAAGAGATGTTCCAGGGCGCGGTGCGTGGCTTCGCCGAGGAGCGGGTGCGCCCGCTCACCCGCCAGATGGACGAGGCCGGGGCCCTCGATCCCTCGCTGATCCCGCCCTGCTTCGAGCTGGGCCTGATGGGCATCGAGATCCCGGAGTCGTTCGGCGGCGCCGGCGGCACCTTCTTCCTCGCGGTGCTGGCGGTCGAAGCCCTGTCCCGCGTGGACGCGTCGGCCGCCATCCTGGTGGACGTGCAGAACACGCTGGTGAACAACTGCCTGCTGCGCTGGGCGAGCGACGGCCAGAAGGGCCGCTACCTCCCCAGGCTCGCCTCCGAGTGGGTGGGCGCCTACGCCCTCTCCGAGCCCGGCGCCGGCTCGGACGCTTTCGGCCTCGCCACCCGCGCCGAGCGGCGCGGCGACCGCTGGGTCCTCAACGGCCGGAAGCTGTGGATCACCAACGGCGCCGAGGCGTCGCTCTACGTGGTCTTCGCCAACGCCGACCCCGCGGCGGGTTACAAGGGCATCACCGCGTTCATCGTGGAGCGGGAGTTCAAGGGATTCGCGGTCGGGAAGAAGGAGAACAAGCTCGGCATCCGGGCCTCGAGCACGACCGAGTTGATCCTCGACGACTGCGAGGTGCCGGCGGAGAACGTGCTCGGCGAGGTGGGCAAGGGCTACAAGGTCTCGATCGAGACGCTGAACGAAGGCCGGATCGGCATCGGCGCGCAGATGATCGGCGTCGCGGGCGGAGCGCTCGCCGCCGCGACCGCCTACACGCAGGAGCGCAAGCAGTTCGGCAAACCGATCGCGACCTTCCAGGCGGTGCAGTTCCAACTGGCCCAGGCCGCGACCGAGCTGGAGGCCGCGCGGCTGATGGTCTACAACGCGGCGCGGCTCAAGGACGCCGGCCAGGCGTTCACGCAGCAGGCGGCCATGGCCAAGCTCTTCTCGTCGCAGGTGGCCGAGCGGGTGACGTCGCTGTGCGTGGAGCTGCTGGGCGGGTACGGCTACACCAGGGAGTACCCGGTCGAGAAGTACTACCGCGACGCCAAGATCGGCACGATCTACGAGGGGACGAGCAACATGCAGCTGCAGACGATCGCCAAGCTGCTGCTCAAGTAGGCGCCGGTGCCGGCGCGCCCCGCGGGCCCCGGCCGGACCGGGTTGACCGCGCGTCGCCGGCCCCTAACTTTCCCCGCAGCGAAGCCACCCTCCCGCGCGATGGCGGTCCCGTCCGGACCGTAGCCGGGGCGGGTGGCTTTTGCGTTACCGGAGGCGCGCCATGGCCGAGTCCAAGAAGAGCGACATCCTCAAGACCCCCGTGGTCTCCATCGACATCAAGCAGCACGACGTCCGGCCGCTGGTGGACGCCATGGCCGACATGGCGTTCCAGGCCCGGAACCTCGGCCGCGCGGCGCGGATCTACGACGCGATGCTGGCCGACAAGGAGTGCTCCGTCATCGTGTGCCTCGCCGGGTCGCTCTGCTCGGCCGGCCTCCGCGACGTGTTCGTGGACCTGATCGAGCACCGGATGGCCGACGCGATCGTTTCCACGGGCGCCAACATCGTGGACCAGGACTTCTTCGAGGCGCTAGGCTTCCGGCACTGGCGCGGCGAGATCCGGGTTGACGACGACCAGCTCCGCCGCCACGCCATCGACCGGATCTACGACACGTACATCGACGAGGACGAGCTGAGGATCTGCGACGAGACCGTCGGCAAGATCGCCGACGAGATGCTCGCCGCGGGCGGCCCGCGCGCCGTCAGCTCGCGCGAGTTCCTGCGCGAGATGGGCGCGTGGCTCGAGCGCGAGCGTCCGGGCACCCGCTCGATCGTCTCCGCCGCCTACCGCGCCGACGTCCCGATCTTCGTGCCCGCGTTCTCCGACTGCTCGGCCGGCTTCGGCCTCGTGCACCACCAGGTGCACCACCCCGACGGCTACATCGCCCTCGACTCGGCGGCCGACTTCCGCGAGCTCACGAACCTGAAGCTGGCGGCGGGCGCGACGGGGCTGGTGATGATCGGCGGCGGGGTGCCCAAGAACTTCACGCAGGACGTGGTGGTCGCGGCCGAGGTCCTGGGCCACGACGTGGAGATGCACCGCTACGCCGTGCAGATCACCGTCGCCGACGAGCGCGACGGCGCGCTCTCGGGCTCGACCCTGCGCGAGGCCAACTCGTGGGGGAAGGTGAAGCTGGGCGAGGAGCAGATGGTGTACGCCGAGGCGACGGTCGCGCTGCCGCTGCTGGCGGGCTACGCGTATCACAAGGGCGCGTGGCGGGCGCGGACCGAGAAGCGGTATGCGCGGCTGTTCGCGGCCGAGGCCGCGAAGTCGGGAGACTGAAGAGGACGGATTTCAGTTCAGTTGCCAGACGCCAAGTTGCCAGTGGTTCCCAGACGTGAGCGCACGGGAGCAGGCGAGGCGTCGCTGAACTTCCGAAGCAGGCCATACACCGTCTTCGCGCATTCGTCGCGGGTCGCGTCGAGCTTCGCAAGCTCTTCCGCCCTGAAGTAGCCGAGCGCGACGGCCAGGTGGAGAATCGCCTCGAGCTCGTCCAGGGAAGCCCGGGCCATGTCGAGAAACCTGCGAAACTCCCGGCTTCCGCGCCGGCTCGCCCCCTCCGCGATGTTGAGCGCCACGCTGTAGGCGGCCCGCCTCCACTGATCGCCGAGGGCGTTCGCCTCCTCGGCGGGGAGCCTCGCGATGGCGGCCTTGCTCAGCACCGCCACGTTTTCGGCGTGCTGCCACGCCTTGAGCTGCTTGAAGTGTCCCACGGGACCAAGATGGAGCCGAGGCTGCCGCCTCGAGAATCGATTGAGGGCGGCCCGTTCCGAAATCTCGCGACTCATCTCTGGGAACCACTGCCAACTTGGCGTCTGGCAACTACTCCGAAGTCTCTTCCCTGATCTCTGTCGCCTGCCCGCGCCGCAGCGTGATCACCGCCACCTCCGCCGCGTGTCCCAGCCTGAACGGAATCCCCCAGTAGTTCGTGCCCGGATGGATGTAGAGCGCCGACGGCCCGCGCACGTGCGCGCCCATCGCCAGCTCGAGGAACGGGCTCGCGAGGCACCAGCCCCGGCGGCGCGAGCCGAGCTGTCCCCAGTGGGTGTGGCCGCTCAGCGTCAGGTCCACGCGCCGCGCCGCGAGGGCCGGCCACAGCGCCGGGTTGTGCGCCAGCGCGAGCACGAAACCGCCCGCGGGCACCTCCGCGAGCGTCCGCTCGATGTCGGGGGCCGCGTCGCTGCCCGGTGCGGCCGCCGGGTCGCCCGTGCCCGCCACGGCGAACGCGCATCCGCCGCGCCCGATCTGCACGCTCCGATTGACCAGCAGCGTGAGCGGCAGCGCCTCGAGGCGCGCGCGCAGCTCGTCCCAGCCGGAGTAGACCTCGTGGTTGCCGGGAATCGCGAACACGCCGAGCGGCGCCCGGAGGCCGGCGAACGCGGCCGCGTAGCGGTCCGCGTCGCGCGCGAAGTCGTCCACCAGGTCGCCCGTCACGGCGATCAGCTCCGGCCGCGCGGCCCGCACGGCGTCCGCCACCCGGGCGAGGAACCGGCGCGGCGTGTGGGGCCCGACGTGGAGATCCGAGATCTGCGCGACCACCAGGCCGTCGAGTCCCGCCGGCAGGCCGGGCAGCGTCGCGACGAGGTGCCGCACTTCGAGCCGCCGGCTGCCGGCGTACCCGGCCAGCGCGGCCAGGACGAGGGCCGCGCCGCCCAGCGCGAGCGCGCCGCGGGCCGCGGCGCCCGGCGCGCCGAACGGCAACCCCACCAGCGCCGAGGCCGCGACCAGCGGCGCGAGCAGCAGCACGAAGAACTGCGCGTACCACAGCGGCCGGAACACCAGCAGGCGCACCAGGGCGCCCGGGTAGACGCGCCACGCCCGTGTCCCGATGAACACCGCCAGCGGTACGAGGGTGAAGAGCGCCCACGCGCCCGCCGCCGTCCAGCCGCCGCCGGGCAGGACCGGCGCCACCGCCACGCCCACCACCGCCCAGCAGGTCGTGAGGATGGCGAGCACGGCCGCCACGAACCGCGCGATGGCGCGGCGCGCCGGCGCCGCCCGCTCGGACTGCGTGGCCTGGGTCATGGGCTCCAAATGTACAGCCGACGGGCCGGCCGCCCGGAGGCGTGGTTGAGGCGTCGCGCGCGAAGCCGTACATTGGTCCGCGCATGGAGATCCGCGGAATCCGGCTGCACCGCCACCCGGCGATCGACCTGTCCGCGCTGGTGGGTGCCCTCGCCGCCGCCTTCCTGTTCCTGCGGCT
>DATKNX010000286.1:0-3524 GCA_035541085.1 Gemmatimonadales bacterium
GCGCAGTTGTCGTTGTAGACCGGAGCGCCCGTCGAATCCTGGCACGGGATCGCGCGGAACAGGTGGCCGGTCGAGTGCACCACGAACTTCCCCGTCGCCTTGTCGGTCACGTCGTACGCCTCGACGTGGCAGCCCGCGCACAGGTTCGGGTTGGCCCCGGTGCCGTGCGTGGAGGCCTGCTGCGTCTCGTCGTACGCGAAGTTCGGCGGAATCCAGCCGGCCTCACCGAGCAGCATCGGGCCCTGCGGCGAGTGCGCGCCGCGGCTCGAGGACGGCGTGGGCGTGGAGTTCCGGTAGTGGCACTGCATGCACAGGTTCGTGCCCAGGTCCGCCGTGTTGATCGGGTAACGGAGCTGGTGCGGGTTGTCGCTCCCGTGCGGGTCGTGGCAGACGGCGCACGTGATGGGCTGCCACGTGGCGCTGTTCTGCTCGAGGTACGCGGCCTTGTTGTCGAACCGCGCCAGCGCACCCTGGCCCGAGTGGCAGCCGATGCACGACGCGTTGCCGTTCGCGGCGGGCTCCACCGTGCCGTGGCCCGACTGCACCCACTGGTCCACGAACGGACTGTGCGTGCCCGTATGGCACGTGCCGCAGCCCTGCGGCAGGCCCGTGTCCGCCTGGATCGTCCCCAGCGGCTGCGTCTCGTCGGGGGCCGAGATGTGGCTCCCACCGGGACCGTGGCACGCCTCGCACTGCACGTCCTGGTAGTACTTCTGCGAGGACGCCGGCACGCCGAAATACCCGGCGCTGTCCTGCGCCAGGTTGGAGAAGCCGTTGGTCGTGTGGCACTGGTAGCAGTACGGCTGCGCGCCGCCGGACGCCTGCAGGTCGGCCCAGGCGGTGGAGTGCTTCGTCGCCGCCCATTCCGTCTGCCGGTCGATGTGGCAGTTGCCGCAGGTCGTCTGCTTCGTGGTCGGATCGCTGTAGCCCACGAAGCTGGCGTCCTTCGTGACCGTGCCGGTCGGCGACGTGCTGTTGTCCTTCACGCACGCCGTGGCGACCAGCGCCAGCGCCCCGCCCACCAGGAGATGCAGTGCACGATGTGTGTGATTCATGGCTATGCCTCGCGCTTCTCTTCGTTCAGTGCCCGTAGCTGCCGTGCCCGGGCATACGTAGTCGTACGGACGGCAGAGCAGGCGTCGTGCCAGACATCTAGTACGCTTAATCGCTTTGGAGACAATGAGATGGGCTGTGTTTGGCCAGTTGAACCCATGAAATTGAATCTCTTGTGTCCGAATTGACAAGGCGTCGCCGGACAGAATGCGACACCTTTGGCAGCCCGGGCCGGCCGGACGCCCGCCAATTCCGAGTGACCGAGCCGCCTTTTGGCTCGGCCGGTGTATGACAACGGCAACGGCTGCGGTGTTGCAGGGGGCGCACCAGGAGGTGACCCGGAGCGGGCGGCGACCCGCGGATCCCGACGCAAACCTGATGTCCACGCGCCCATGCGCCTGGCCTGCAACCCCGTAGCCGCGGGCGCTACTCTTGTGTCATCCCTCCTCTACGGAGCCCAGCGATGAAGGGGATCGAATTGGCGATCGTCCTGGCCGCGGCGGCCGGGCCGGTCGCGGCGCAGCAGCAGCCGATGCACCATCCGCCGGCGGCGGCGATGCACGGGGACATGATGCCGGGGATGGACTCGATGATGGCGCCGATGATGCGCGCCATGGCGTACGTGCCGCAGCACCTGCTGCGGGAGAAGGACGCGCTGCACCTCACGTCGGACCAGGTCACGATGCTGACGCAGCTGGCCGATTCGGCGAAGGCGACGCACGACGCGGCGGCGCAGCAGGCCCAGATGCACCTCGGTGAGATGGAGCAGGCACTCCACGCGGCGGCGCCCGACACGGCCGCCGTGAAGGCGCACTTCGACGCGGCGCACCGGTACATGAGCGACGCGATGTGGGCCATGCTGCGCTCGGCGGCCCTCGCACGCGCGGACCTCACGGACGCGCAGCGAACCCAGGTGGACGCGATGGGCCAGCACCACATGCCGATGCACCACGGCGCCATGGGCTCGCACGGCGCGGCGGGGCACTAGGCTAGCGCGGCACCTCGCGGAAGAAGCGGTGCAGGATGGCGCGGCCGGTCCGTTCGACGGCCGCGCGGCGTTTCTCGTCCAGCCGCACGCCGGCCGGCAGGAGGCCGCTCCACTCGCGGGCGAGTGCGCGGTCCAGCTCGATGTGGAACTGGAGGCCGTACGCGGTGCGGCCCACGCGGAACGCCTGCTGCTCGTAGGCCGGCGAGGCGGCGAGGTGCTCGGCGCCGGCGGGCAGGTCGAACGTGTCGCCGTGCCAGTGCAGGACGGGCAGCTCCGGGCCCGAGGGGCCCAGGATCGGATCGCGGGAGCCGGCGGCGGTCAGCCGTACGGCGCCCAGGCCGATCTCCGGCGCCGGACCCCTGAAGACGTGCGCGCCGAGCGCGGCGGCGAGGAGTTGGGAGCCGAGGCAGACGCCGAGCACGGGGACGCCGCGCGAGACGGCGGCGGCGAGCAGGCGCTGCTCGGCGGCGAGGTGCGGGTAGGCGGCCGCCTCGTACGCGCCCATCGAGCCGCCCAGGACGACGAGGCCCTCGAGCGACTCGGCCGGGGGAAGGCCGTCGCCGAGATCCATGCGTCGCACGTCGAGGGCGAAGCCGTGGTCCGCCGCCACGGCGGCGACGAGCCCCGGGCCCTCGACGGCGAGGTGCTGGACGACGACGATACGGCGCACGGCGGCCACGGCAGGGAAGCCTCGCGCCTGGTTCGCAATTGTCAAGGCGCCGTCCTATGTTATCCCGCACCCAATCCGGGACCGGCGGTGGACGATCTCGCGGCGCGGCTTCAGGCGACGCTGGGTGACGCATTCCTTCTCGAGCGCGAGCTGGCCGGCGGCACCGCCAGCCGGTTGTTTCTCGCGCTGGAGCGCGCGCTCGACCGCCGGGTCGTCGTGAAGGTCCTGCCGCTCGACGCCGCCACCGAAGTCAGCGCGGCGCGCTTCAAGCGCGAGATGTCGCTGGCCGCCCACCTGCAGCATCCGCACATCCTGCCCGTGTTGAGCGCGGGTGCGCGCGGCGATCTGCTGTACTACGTCATGCCCTACGTGGACGGCGAGTCCCTGCGGAACCGCCTGCAGCGCGAAGGGCGGCTGTCCATCGAGGACGGCCTCGCGATCCTGCGCGAGGTCGCCGACGCCCTCGCCGTGGCCCACGCCGCGGGCATCGTGCACCGCGACGTGAAGCCCGGCAACATCCTGCTCCAGGGCGGGCACGCGATGCTCGCCGACTTCGGCGTCGCGCACGCGCTCGAAGAGGCGCGCGGCGGCCGGCGCCTGACGGACCCCGGCACGGCCGTGGGGACGCCGGGCTACATGTCGCCGGAGCAGGCGGTCGGCGAGTCGTCGGTGGACGCGCGCTCCGACGTGTACGCCCTGGCCATCGTCGGCTACGAGATGCTCGCCGGAGCGCCGCCGTTCACGGGCCGGACGGTGCAGGCGGTCGTGGCGGCGCACCTGGCGCAGCCGCCGAAGTCGCTGCGCGACGTGCGG
>DATKNX010000287.1:0-4976 GCA_035541085.1 Gemmatimonadales bacterium
GGCGAGATCGATGACCCGCTTGAGGTTGGGCGCCCCGCCGGCGCCGAACTGCCGTGACAGGTGTTCCCTCGACACGCCGAGCTCGGCGGCGATGTCGGTCGTCCGGAGCCGCCCCCCCACCCGGCGCATCACCTCGCGCCAGGCCTGCTCCTGGAGCGGGTCCAGGAGCCGCAGCAGCCGCGGGGCGCCGGCCAGCGCCGAGAGCCGGGCCGCGCTCGCCGTGCGCGGGAGGATCAGGTCCGCCAGCACCGCGTCCTCGACGCCTTCGACGATCGGGTGCGCGCCGGCCCCGCGGACGCACGCCGCGAGCACCTCCGCTTCGTCGGGCCGGAAGGCCGAGTACGCGAAGCGCGGCACGCCCGGGTAGGTCGCGTGGCACGCGCCGAGCGCGCCGAGCGCGCCCGGCACCCGCGGGTCCACGACCACCGCGTCGATCAGGGTGCCCGCCATCGAGCGCTCCAGCGCGGCCGCGGACCGGCACGACACCACTCGGACCCGCCCGCGCGGCAGCGCGCGCCGGAACGCGGTGCGGGCCGCCGGGCCCTTGAGCAGCGTCACGATCGTGGGCGGCGTCATCGCGCCCCGAGCCCGCCGACGAGCTGGCCCGCCGCCGTGAGGACCCCGCGGGCGTTGGCATACGACACGGTCCGGATCGCAGTCTCGATGGGGAGCCAGCGGCAGGCGGTGATGCCCTCGTCGCGCTGGGGACACGGCTCGCCCGCGTCGCTCTCCATCAGGAAGAAGGCGCAGGTCTTGTGGATCAGGCGCCGGCGGAAGCGGAAGAACCAGTCGATTTCCTGGATCGGCGCGTGCAGCACGAGGTCGGTGAGGCCCGTCTCCTCGGCCACCTCCCGCAGCGCCGCCTCGGACGCCTGCTCGCCGGCCTCCACGTGCCCCTTGGGCAGGCCCCAGTTGCGGTAGGAGTCCCGGATCAGCAGGAACAGCGGCGGCTGCCCGTCGCCCCGCCGGAATACCACGCCTCCCGCCGAGGTCTCCTCGACGGGCACGGCCTTCCCTTCCACTAGAAGACCGAGAACTGGAAGTAGCGGCGCGGGTTCTTCTGGATGTCGGCCAGGAGCGAGTGCAGCGCGCGGACGGTCTCCAGCGTCTCGCTGTAGAGCGTCGTGTCGCGGCTCAGCCGGCCGAGCGTGCCCTGCCCCGACTGGATCCGCGCCATCACCGAGTCGGTGCGCGCGACGATGCGCTCGAACGCCTGCTGCTGGCCCGCCGCCGCGCGCGCGAGGGCGCGGAGGTTGCCCGAGACGTCGGTCAGGTCCGCGGTGACGGTGTCCGCGTGCCCGAGAATCCGCTGCAGCTGGTCGCGCGACGTGGCCGAATCCACGCGCGAGGCGGTGCGCGCGAGGGACTGCGCCGAGCGCGCCAGCAGCGACGTGCCGGTGTCGAGGTTGCCGCCGATGTGGGCGAGCGTGGACTCCTGCCCCTGCGCGATGGTCCGCAGCACGCTCGAGAGGCGCGCCAGGTCCGTGAACGCGTTCTTGAGCCGCACCGAGGACGACGAGTCGAACGCGGAGCTCACGCGCTCGGAGATCACCGCGATGTCGCCGGCGATCCGGCCGGCCTCCGCCGTCAGCTGGCCCACGTCGGGCAGCGTGGCGCCCGGCAGGACCGCGCTGCCGGGTAGCGTGGCCTCGGCGATCGCCCTCCGGATCTCGGGATCCTCGGGGAGGTTGTCGTGGGAGATGATCTGCACGCCCCAGTCGCCGAACAGCGTGGTGGAGAGGAAGAGGGCGACCGGCCGCGCCGGCATCGCGGTCCCGGCGCGCAGCCGCAGGGTCACCGTCACCCAGTCGCTGCGCGAGAGGGATATGGCGTCCACCGAGCCGATGCGCACGCCCCGGAGCAGCACGGGATCGCCGGTCAGCAGGCCGCCGATGGAGCGCACCCGCACGTCGCGGGTGAAGTCGCTGCCGCCGAACCGCGCCTGGCTCAGCCAGATGGTGCCCGCCACGACCACCGCGATGGCGAGCAGCACCGACAGTCCCACCAGGGCTTCGCTGGCGCGTTTCATGCCTCCTCCTCATGGGCCAGGGCGCGGGCCGCGTCCGACAGGCTGGCGCGCTCGGCGGCCCGGCCGCCGTCGGGCCGGCCCTCGATGAATTGCCGCACCACGGAATCGTCGGTCGCCCGGATCTCCTCCACCGTGCCCACCTGGCGGATCCGGCCCTGATAGAGCATCGCGATCCGGTCCCCCACCGTATACGCCGAGCGCATGTCGTGCGTGATGACGATGCTGGTGACGCCGAGCGCCTCACGCGTCCGCACGATTAGCTGGTCGATGACCGCCGCGGTCACCGGGTCGAGCCCCGTCGTCGGCTCGTCGTACAGCAGGTACTTGGGCCGGAGGGCGATGGCGCGCGCGAGCCCGACGCGCTTGCGCATTCCGCCCGACAGCTCCGCCGGCATGTGCCCCTCGGTCCCCGCCAGGTCCACCAGCCGGAGCGACTCGGCAACCCGGGTCGCGATGTCGGACTCGCGCATCGAGCGCCGCCGCCTCAGGCCCAGCGCCACGTTGTCGAAGATCGTCAGCGAGTCGAACAGCGCGGCGAACTGGAACACGAAGCCGATGTTGGCCCTGAGCTCGGTGAGATCCCGACGCTTGAGCTGCGAGACCACCTGCCCGTCCACCGCCACCTCGCCCGCGTCCGGCTCCAGCAGGCCCACCACGTGCTTGATGGCCACGCTCTTGCCCGTGCCGGAGTAGCCGATGATCACCATCGTCTCGCCGTCGCGCACCGCGAGCGAGAATCCCTCCAGCACCCGGTTCGTGCCGAAGGCCTTGTGGAGGTCGCGGAACTCGATCACGCGACCTGCGTCCGCAGCAGGGTGACGGCCCAGTACGCGTCGAGCACGAGGATCATCTCGGCGCTGTAGACCACCGTGCGCGTCGTGGCGCGCCCCACGCCCTCGGCGCCGCCCCGCGTGGTGAGCCCGAGGAAGCAGCCGATCAGCGTGATGACGAGGCCGAACGAGGCGGACTTGATGAGGCCGTACTGCACGTCGAACGGGACGAAGAACATCTGCAGGCCGCGCACGAACTGCGCCGTCGTCACCGGCAGCAGCGTCGTGGCCGCGATCCAGCCGGTGACGAGCCCCGTCCCCATCGCGAACGCCACCACGACCGGGAACATCAGCGTGCCGGCGAGCACCCGGGGGATGACGAGGTAGGCGAACGGGTTGTATGCCAGCGTCTCCAGCGCGTCCACCTGCTCGGTCACGCGCATCGTGCCGAGCTCGGCGGCGATGTTGGCGCCGACGCGGCCCGCGAGCGCGAGCCCGGTCAGCACCGGACCCAGCTCCAGGATCATCGTCTTGCCGACCAGCGTGCCGACGAGGTACGGCGGCACGTAGTTCGTCATCGCGTAGGAGGCGAGCAGGGCGAGGACGATGCCGGTGAACGCGGCGATGAACAGCGTGATGGGCAGGGAGTCCACGCCCAGCCGCCGCATCTGCTGCAGGGTCTGCGACCCCCAGGTGCGGACGTCCGAGAGTGCACGGAACGTGTCGCCGAGGAAACGGCCCAGACGGCCGTAGCCCTCGACGACCCCGACCACGTGGCGCCCCACGGAGGCGAACACGTCAGGCAAGATAGACCGCGCGGGAGCGGAGGTAAAGAATGTGATGCCGGGGCACGGGAGACGGTGCTCGGTGCACGGGAAAAACCAAAGCGGCCCGGGATCGCCGAGCCGCCTGGTCTGTTGCCGGACCCCGGACCCCTGACCCCGGGGTCCCGGCCTGCTACGCCGCGAAGCTCGCCAGCGCCTTGCCGACCTGGCCTTCGCGCAGCCGCTTGAGGGCGCGGTCGCGAAGCTGGCGGATGCGCTCGCGCGTCACGCCGAGCATCCCGCCGATCTCCTCCAGCGTGTGCTCGCGGCCGCCGTCGAGGCCGAAGTAGAGCCGCAGCACCTTCGCGTCGCGCGGCGGCAGCGTGGCCAGCGCGCTCTCGATCTCCTGCGCGAGGAACCGGTCCATCGCGCGGTCCTCGGTCGTCGGCCCCTCGTCGGTGACGAACCGCTCGATCAGCGAGCGGTCGCCGTCGGGGTCCAGGGGCGCGTCGAGCCGCACCTCGCCGCTGTTCAGGGCGGCGAGCGACTGCACGACCTCCAGCGAGAGCCCCGTGGCCTTGGCCACTTCCTCCGGCGTCGGCTCGCGGCGCATCGACTGGCGCAGCGCCTCGGCCGTGCGCACGATCTTCGACAGGTCCGCCGTGCGGTTCAGCGGCACGCGCACCGTGCGGCCCTGGCGGGCGAGCGAGGCCAGGATGGCCTGCCGGATCCACCACACCGCGTAGGAAATGAACTTCACGCCCTGATCGGGGTCGAACTTCCGGGCGGCGGTCATCAACCCGACGTTGCCCTCGCCGATCAGGTCGGTCAGCGGGAGGCCCCGGTTCTGGTATTTCTTGGCGACGGAGATGACGAAGCGCAGGTTGCGCCGCACCAGCTCCTGCATGGCGTCGTGGTCCCCGGCGCGCACCTTCTTGGCGAGCTCGATCTCCTCGTGCGGCTTGAGGAGCGGGGTGACCGAAACCTCGTACAGGTACTGGTCCAGGATGTCGCGGTCGGACTCCCCCGGCCCGAGGGGCAGGAGGGGCTTGGACGGCCGGCGGCGCTTCCGGACAACGGGCTGATCTGCCATCTGATTCCTTATATATCGGGGCGCCCTGGCCCGGCGCCGAGGCTGTTCTGAGCTCATCGGCGCTGGTACCCGCCAGGGGGCCCGAAGTTCACATTGACCCCAGCGGGCCACCAAAATAGCTTTCGGGGCTCCAAACGGAAGCCCCGTCCGGAATGGCGCCGGGCCGCCGTTTGGGCGCAGGGGGCGTAGCTCAGTTGGGAGAGCGCGTGAATGGCATTCACGAGGTCAGGGGTTCGATCCCCCTCGCCTCCACTGCGGGAATAGCTCAGTTGGTAGAGCACAACCTTGCCAAGGTTGGGGTCGCGGGTTCGAGTCCCGTT
>DATKNX010000288.1:0-3338 GCA_035541085.1 Gemmatimonadales bacterium
GAGCGGCAGGATGGCCTGGAACGAGCGGTCACGCCCCTGCTTGGCCGAGCCGCCGGCGCTGTCGCCCTCGACGAGGTAGATCTCGCACATCGCGGGATCGGTGAGCGAGCAGTCGGCCAGCTTGCCGGGCAGGATGCCACCCTCGAGCGCGCTCTTCTTGCGCACCAGGTCCCGCGCCTTGCGCGCCGCCTCGCGCGCCAGCGCCGCCGAGGCCGCCTTCTCGACGATGGCCCGCGCCACCGGCGGGTGCTCCTGGAGCCAGGCGCCGAGCAGGTCGTTGACCACGCTCTTGACGATGCCCTCGACCTCGCTGTTGCCGAGCTTGGTCTTGGTCTGTCCCTCGAACTGCGGCTCGCGCACCTTCACCGAGAGCACCGCCGTCAGGCCCTCGCGCACGTCGTCGCCGGAGAGCGTGAACTCGGCCTTCTTCAGGGCGCCGACCTGCTTGGCGTACTCGTTGATCGTCCGGGTGAGCGCGCTCTTGAAGCCGGTGAGGTGCGTGCCGCCCTCGACGGTGCTGATGTTGTTGACGAACGTCAGCGTGTTCTCGGAGAACCCGTCGTCGTACTGCAGCGCCAGCTGCACGTCCACGTTCTCGCGCACCGCCTCGATCGCGATGGGCTTGGGGTGCAGCGGCTTCTTGGTCGCGTTGAGCCACTGCACGAACTCGACCAGCCCGCCCTTGTAGAAGAACGTCTCCTGTCGCTGCTGCCCCTCGCGCTCGTCCTGGAACGTGATCGTGAGGCCCTTGTTGAGGAACGCCAGCTCGCGCAGCCGGAAGGCGAGGGTGCTGTAGTCGAAGCGCGTCTCGGTGAAGATCGTGGCGTCGGGCTTGAAGCGGACGATCGTGCCCGTGCCCTTCACCTTCTCGCGGATGTTCAGCTTCTTGACCGTGTCGCCGCGGGCGAACGCCATGTGGTGGCGCTGGCCGTCGCGGTCCACGCAGACCTCGAGCCGCTCGCTCAGCGCGTTCACCACCGAGAGGCCGACGCCGTGCAGGCCGCCCGAGACCTTGTAGGTGTTGCGGTCGAACTTGCCGCCCGCGTGCAGCACCGTCAGCGCCAGCTCGACGCCGGGGATCTTCTCGGTGGGGTGCATGTCCACCGGGATCCCGCGCCCGTTGTCCTTCACCGTGACGCTGTCGTCCGGATGGATGATGACGTCGATCCGGTCGCAGAAGCCGGCGAGCGCCTCGTCCACCGAGTTGTCCACGATCTCGTACACGAGGTGGTGGAGACCGCGCGAGCTGGTGGAGCCGATGTACATCGCCGGCCGGCGGCGCACGGCCTCCAGGCCCTTCAGCACCTGGATCTGTTCGGCGTCGTAGGCCTTGGCGGCTTGGTCCTTGGTCATAGCCCCTGCAAGAACGGGTGTAGGGTGTGAGGGGGTGAGGGTGTAGGCCACCACGCACCACTCCCCAAGACTCTCATCGCACGATTCTCAGCGACGCCACGGTCTTCTGCGCCGGGGCCAGCCGGAGCTGCACCGGCGCCGCCTCGAGGTTCACGAACCGCGGCGCCTCGAGCGCCACCACCTTGCCCTCGGGCTCGGTGCGCGCGCGCCACTGCCGGCGCAGCCTGAGGAAGCGCCGCAGCAGTCTCGCCCGGTCGGCCGCGAGCCGCTCCGGGAGCACGCGCCAGGCGCCACGGAACAGGGAAGCCTGGACCGGCGGCTCGCCCGCGCCCCCGTGCCCCTGTGCCGGCGTGCCCTCCGGCGCGGTCAACCAGGCGAGCACGACGTCGTGGTCGTGGATCTCGCCGAGGCAGTCCTGCAGCAGCCGCGTGAGCCGCCGCTCCTCGTCGAACGCGATCCCGCACGTCTCGGCGTGGAAGTCCAGGACGTAGCGCAGGCGCTTCACCCCGATGCGGAGCGCGTGCAGGTCCGCGGCCTCCGGCGCCCGCTCCGTCATCGCGCGGTGCGCGGTGACGCGGCGCGCCAGGCGGTGGATGACGTCCGTGAGGAAGCGGGCGGCCATCGTCTCCTCGGCGCTCTCGCGCGCGAAGCGCGGGTGCCGCGCGAAGTCGCGCAGCGCGCTCTTGAGCCTGGCATAGCGGCGGCGCTCCAGGCTCGTCGTGAGCCGCCGCTGCGCCCGCCAGCGCCGCTCCTTCAGCGCCGCCAGGAGATCTTCGAGCCGCGCGCCCTCGACGGCGTCGAGGCGGGCGAGGTGCCCCTCCTCGAGCAGGGCGATGATCACGTCGAGGTCGCGCACGCGCCCGAGCGCGTGGGCCAGCCAGCGGAGCCGCGGGCGGCCGGCGCGGCGCGGCGGCCGCATCACCGACGCGAACAGCGCGAGCGCCGCCCGCAGGCGGCGGATCTGCACGCGCATCTGGTGCACCGCCTCCGCGTCCTCGCCGCGGCCCGCGGCCTTCTCCCAGGCCAGCAGCTCGCGCACCTGGCGCGCCACGATCCGGCTCGCGGCCTGGCGCGTCGTGAGCGCCGGAGCGGCCGACAGGGCGGGGCTCACCGCCGCGCCCTCCCGCGCGCACCCCAGCGGCCCGGTGCCTCCCGGCTCTCGCCGCCCACGAGCCAGCGGATGCGCTTGATGCGGCCCGCCGACCGGCCCGCGTTGAGGAGCGCGAGCACCTCGGGCGTCATCAGCGACAACTCCTGCCGCCAGGCGCTCGACCTCACGCGCACGAACAGCGTCCCGTCGGCCGCGACGGCCTCCGGCACCGCCGCGCCCGCGATCCGCTCGCCCACGAGGCGCTCCCACGCCGCCACGACCTCGGCCTGGCCCACGCGATCGGCCACCCCCGCGGACTTCAGCACGCCGCCGAGGATCTCCGCCACCTTCGTAGGTCTGGACTTGCGCCGTTCGGTCACGCGCCTCGCTCCCTCACGCCGCCTCGACCACTCCGTCCCGGATGCGCCACCGCGGCAGGGTCTCGACCGCTGCGGGCATCTCGCCCTCGCGCGGCACCGTCGCGAGCACCTGGCTGCCCCGCGACGCGAGCCGCTCCACCAGCCCGCCCAGCCGCGCGCTGCGGTCGGCGTCCAGCTCGGCGAACGCGTCGTCGAGGCAGATCACCGGCGGCCCGTCGCGCTCGGCCAGCGTCTCGGCCTCGATCAGCCGCAGCGCCAGGGCCGCCGTCCGCCACTGGCCCGCCGAGCCGTACACGCCCAGGTCGCGCCCGCCGAGCAGCAGCCGCAGATCGTCGCGGTGCGGCCCCACGCTCGTCGTGCCCCGCGCCAGGTCCCGGTCCCGCGACCGCGCCAGCGCCGCCGCCAGCTCGTCCTCGCTGCCGCTCACGCGCGACGCGTAACACAGGCCGGCCTCGAGCGTCTCGCCGATCTCGGCGCACAGCGCGGCGTAGCGCGGCGCCACCCGCTCCACCCAG
>DATKNX010000289.1:0-9131 GCA_035541085.1 Gemmatimonadales bacterium
ACGAGGAAGTCGGTGCACCAGTAGCCGAAGGAGAGCACGAAGCCCAGGCCCATCACGAGGCCGAAGATGCCGATCCCCATCGGGTTGTCGGCGGGCGACCCCATGTACGTCCAGGTGTGCGTCATCGCGGGCCGGGCCGCGAGCGCCGCCTGGATGCCGGACCATCCCCCGATGTGGTTGAGCCCGATGTACACCAGCGGCGCGATCCCGAGCACGATCAGGAAGAACTGCACCACCTCGTTGTAGATCGCGCTGGTGAGGCCGCCCAGGACGGTGTAGACGAGCACGATCCCCGCCGCGAGGAACACCGACGTCTCGAACGACCACCCGAGGAGCGTCTCGAACAGCAGCGCCAGGGCGTAGAGCGAGATGCCGGAGGAGAACACCGTCATCACCGCGAAGGAGAGCGCGTTCCACACGCGCGTCTTCTCGTCGAAGCGCAGCTTGAGGTACTCCGGGACGCTGCGGGCGCGGCTGCCGTAGTAGAACGGCATCATGAACAGCCCGAGGAACACCATCGCCGGGATCGCGCCCACCCAGTAGAAGTGGGCGGTCATGATCCCGTACTTGGCGCCCGAAGCCGCCATCCCGATCACTTCCTGCGCCCCGAGGTTCGCCGAGATGAAGGCGAGCGACGTGATCCAGAGCGGCACCGACCGGCCGCTCATCAGGAAGTGGCTGCTGGTCTTCACGCGGCGGCGCAACACCGCGCCGATGCCGAGCACGAAGAGGAAGTAGATCGCGATGATGGCGTAGTCCAGCGGGGCCAGCCGCATCGCGTGCACGGTCGAGAGGGTATCGGGCGTCACGGCCGCACAAGCTAACGCGCGCGGCCCGCCGCCGCGAGAGTGGGGGCGCGATCGGGAGACGGGAGGGGGCGCCGCGCGTTAGATTGGGCGCCATGCGCGTCGCCGTCGTGGGAGCGGGGCCTGCCGGGTTCTTCCTGTCGGAGCGGCTGCTGGCCCAACCCGGGGTGGAGGTGGACCTCTACGAGCGGCTCCCGGCACCGTACGGCCTGGTGCGCTTCGGCGTCGCGCCCGACCACGAGAAGATCAAGAGCGTCACGCGCGCGTTCGACGCCGTCGCGGGGCGGCCGGGGTTCCGCTACTTCGGCAACGTCGAGTTCGGCGCGGAGGTCACGCTCGCCGACTTCGTCCGCCACTACCACGCCGCCTGCTTCACCACCGGCGCGCAGACCGACCGCCGCATGGGCATCCCCGGCGAGGACCTGCGCGGCAGCCACGCGGCCACGGAGTTCGTCGCCTGGTACAACGGGCACCCGCGCTTCCGCGACCTCTCGTTCGACCTCGACGCCGAGCGCGTGGCCGTGGTGGGCGTAGGGAACGTCGCGGTGGACGTGGCGCGGATCCTGTGCCGCACGCCCGAGGAGCTGGCGGCGACCGACATCGCGGACTACGCGCTCGACGCCCTGCGCCGGAGCCGCGTGCGCGAGGTCTACCTGTTGGGCCGGCGCGGGCCCGTCCAGGCCGCATTCACCACGCCCGAGGCGCGCGAGCTGGGCGAGCTGGCCGACGCCGACGTGACCGTCCCCGCGGCCGAGGCGGAGCCGGATCCCTTGAGCCGCGAGGAGCTCGCGCGCAGCGAGGACCGGGCCCTGAGGCGGAAGATCGAGCTGCTGCAGGAGTTCGCGCGGCGGCCGCTCTCGGGCAAGCCGAAGCGCCTCACGCTGCGCTTCCTCGTCTCGCCGGTCGAGCTCCTGGGCGACGACGCGGGCCGCGTGCGGGCGATCCGCCTGGTGCGCAACGCACTCGTCGCCGACGGTGGCGGCGCGCTCAAGGCCGTGGCCACGACGCAGTTCGAGAAGCTGCCGGTGGGCCTGGTCTTCCGGTCCGTCGGCTACCGCGGCGTGCCGCTCGCCGACGTGCCCTTCGACGAGAAGCACGGGATCGTGCCGAATGCCGGGGGCCGTGTCCTTCACCCCGAGACCCGGATTCCGATCCCCGGCCTCTACGTGGCCGGGTGGATCAAGCGCGGCCCCTCCGGCGTCATCGGCACCAACAAGCCCGACGCCGCCGAGACGGCCGACGCGATCCTCGAGGATCTGCGGGAAGGACGCGTCGCGCAGCCGGCCGAGCCGGACGCAGCGGCGATCGAGCGGCTGTTGCGCGAGCGGCAGCCGTGCGTGATCACGTTCGACGACTGGAAGACGCTCGACCGGATCGAGAGCGAGCGCGGCCGGGCGCACGGCCGGCCGCGCGTGAAGATGACGGAAGCCGAGATCATGACGAAACTGGGGTGCACCTGATGCGGTGAGGTCACGATGAAGACGTACCTGCGGATCCTGACGAACCTGGCCACGTCTCTCGTCCTGCCGGTGGCGGCCGCCGCCCAGGCGCCCACCGCGGCGCCGCCCGCGACCGTCGTGCTGCGGCCCGCGCGGGTCTTCGACGGCGCGGCGCTGCAGGCGGGCTGGGAGGTGGTGGTCACGGGCGACCGCATCACGGCCGCGGGCCCTGCGGGCAGCGTGCCCCGGCCGGCCGGCGCCCGCGTGATCGACCTCAAGGGCCTCACGCTGATGCCCGGGATGATCGAGGGCCACTCCCACCTGCTGCTGCACCCCTACAACGAGACGAGCTGGGACACCCAGGTGCTGGACGAGCCGCTCGGCCTGAGGATCGCGCGGGCCACGGTGGCGGCGCGCACCACGCTGATGGCGGGCATCACCACCGAGCGCGACCTCGGCACGGAAGGCGCGGGCTACGCCGACGTGGGTCTCCGCGACGCGATCGCCCAGGGCATCATCCCGGGCCCGCGCCTGCTGGTGGCGACGCGCGCCATCGTCGCGCAGGGCGCCTACGCGCCGAGGGGCGCACCGGAGCGCTCCATCGCGTTCGGCGCCGAGGAGGCCGGCGGCGTGGACGATCTGATCCGCGTGGTGCGCGACCAGATCGGCCGCGGCGCCGACTGGATCAAGATCTACGGCGACGCGCGCTGGGGCGGGCACGGCGACGTGGAGCCGACGTTCACGCAGGAGGAGTGGAACACGATCGTCGCGGTGGCATCGAGCGCCGGGCGCCCCGTCTCCGAGCACGCGTACACGGCGGAGGCGATGCGGCGCGCGGTGCTCGCGGGCGTCACCACGATCGAGCACGGCGTGCTCGGCACGCCCGAAGTGTTCCGCCTGATGGCCGAGCACCACGTCGGGCTCTGCCCCACGGTGGCCGCGTACCAGGCGACCGCGGAGTACGCGGGCTGGCGCAAGGGCGTGGACTCGATGCCACCGCTGGTCGCGCGCGACCGCCAGGCGTTCCGCGACGCGCTGGCGGCCGGCGTGCCGATCTGCTTCGGCGGCGACGTGGGCGTCTTCCCGCACGGCGACAACGTGCGCGAGCTGGAGATCATGGTGGAGTACGGGATGCCGACGCTGCAGGCCCTGGTGGCCGCGACCAGCGGGAACGCGGAGATCCTGAAGCTGCCGGATCGCGGCAGCGTGAAGCCGGGGCTGCTCGCGGACCTGATCGCCGTCGACGGCGACCCGACGGCCGACATCCACGCCCTGCGCAACGTGCGGTTCGTGATGAAGGGCGGGGTCGTCTACCGCGCCCCGGGACAGTGATCACCCGGCGCGAGTTCGTTGCGCGCACCGCGGCGCTCTCGGCGGGCGCGGCCGCGCTGCCTCGCCTGCTCGAGGCGGCCGGCGTGCCGGCCCCGGAGCCGGGTGCGGGCGCGGCACGCGTCGCCGCGGCCGGCGACGACCTGTCGCTCGACAACGACGCCGTGGCCGCGGCCTGGAGCACGGCCGGCGGGAGCCTCCGCGCGGTGCGGCTCGAGGACCGGCGCAACCACGCGACGCTGGCGCCGTCGCCCGACGTGTTCGTGCTCGCCCTGGCGGGCGGGACCGAGATCCGCGCCTCCGCGATGCGCCTCTCCGGGCCGCCCCGGGTCGAGTCGCTCGCGGGCGAACCGGGCGCGAGCCGGCTCGCCGAGCGCGTCGGCGGCCGGCAGGTCACGGTCGAGCTGGCCGACCCCGCGGGCCCGCTGCGCGTCACGTGGCGCGCCGTGCTGCGCGACGGCTCGGCGTACCTCCGGCAGGAAGTCCGCCTCGTCGCCGACGGGGGCGACGTGCCCGTCGCGCGGATCACGCTGGTGGACGTCGACCTGCCCGGCGTCGCGGTGGACGGCGTGGTGACGGGCTCGCCGCTGGTGGCGGGCAGCGTGTTCCTGGGGCTCGAGCACCCGCTCGCCGGCGCCGCGTCGGACGGCGGCCGCGCGCGCGCGTGGCTCGACCGCGTGCTGCCGGTGCGGCCGGGAGCGGCGCCGACCTACTCGTCGGTGATCGGCGTGGCGGCACCGGGCCAGATGCGCCGCGACTTCCTCGCCTACCTCGAGCGCGAGCGGGCGCACCCGTACCGCCCCTTCCTGCACTACAACTCGTGGTACGACCTCGGCTACTTCAACGCCTACGACGAGGCGGGCGCGCTGGCGGTGATCGACGCGTTCGGCACGGAGCTCGAGGCCAAACGCGGTGTGCCGCTCGATTCGTTCCTCTTCGACGACGGCTGGGACGACCACCAGTCGCTGTGGCACTTCAACGCGGGCTTTCCCCGGGGCTTCGGGCCCGTCAGGGACGAGGCGGCGAAGTACGGTGCCGCGCCCGGCGTGTGGATGTCGCCGTGGGGCGGCTACGGCCAGCCGCGGCAGGACCGGCTGCGCAACGGCCGGGCGGCCGGCTTCGAGACGAACGCCGACGGCTTCGCGCTGTCGGGGCCGAGGTACTACGCGCGCTTCCGCGACGTGTGCGTCGACATGATCCGCACGTACGGCGTGAACCAGTTCAAGTTCGACGGCACGGGGAACGCGTCGCAGGCGATCCCCGGGAGCGCCTTCGACAGCGACTTCGACGCCGCGATCCACCTCATCGGCGAGCTGCGGGAAGTGAAGCCGGACCTGTTCGTGAACCTCACGACCGGCACGTTCCCCTCGCCGTTCTGGCTGCGCTGGGCCGACTCAATCTGGCGGGGCGGGGAAGACCACGACTTCGCCGGCGTGGGCAGCGACCGGCAGCGGTGGATCACGTACCGCGACGGCGACACGTACCAGGGCGTGGTGGCGCGGGGCCCGCTCTTCCCGCTCAACTCGCTGATGCTGCACGGCATCATCTTCGCCCGGCACGCCCACAACCTCGACACGGACCCGCAGCACGACTTCCGCGACGAGGTACGGGCCTACTTCGGCACCGGCACGCAGCTGCAGGAGATGTACGTCACGCCGGGCCTGCTCGCGCCGGAGAACTGGGACCAGCTGGCGGAGGCGGCCGGGTGGGCGCGCCGCAACGCCGGCGTGCTGGTGGACACGCACTGGGTGGGCGGCGATCCGATGGCGCTGGCCGCATACGGGCACGCGGCGTGGCGCGAGGGCCGCGGGATCCTGTGCCTGCGGAACCCGGCCGCCGTGCCGCAGTCCTTGACGCTGGACGTCGCGTCCGCCTTCGAGCTGCCCGATGGCGCGCCGGGCGTCTACGCCGCCGCGAGCCCCTGGGCCGCGGACGGAGGGCAGGCGCCGCTGCGGCTCGCCGCCGGCGCGCCGCACCGGTTCGATCTCGCGCCGTTCCAGGTCCTGACCCTCGAGGCGCGGCCAGCCGCGTGACGCGCGGCCGGAGGCGCCAGGCGTGATCCGGCCGCGGTGAGCGCGCTCGCGCTGGCCCTGCTGGTGGCGGCGGGCGCGCTGCACGCCGCGTGGAACCTGCTCGTCAAGGACGTCGGCAACCGGCTCGTCGTGCTGTGGCTGTCGTGGCTGGCGGGCTCGCTGCTCTTCCTGCCGGTCCTCGTGGCCTCGCCGGTCCCGCGCGCCATCTGGCCGTTCGTCGCGGCGAGCGCCGTGGTGGAAGCGGCGTACGGCCTGCTCCTCACGCACGCCTACACGTACGCGGACTTCAGCCAGGTCTACCCGCTGGCGCGCGGCGCGGCGCCCATCCTGCTCGCCGCGTGGGCGGCGGTGGCGCTGCGCCAGGTCCCCTCGCCGCTCGGATACGTCGGCCTCGCGCTCGTCGTCCTCGGGCTGGTGCCGGTGGGCGGAGGCGAGGTGTGGTGGCGGTGGAGCGGCCCGGGCTTCGCCCGGCGGGGCGTCGCGGCCGCAATCGGCGTCGCGCTCTGCATCTCCGTGTACTCGCTGATCGACGGCGTGGCGGTACGGCGCACGGCGGCGGCGCCGTACACGGTGGCCATCATGCTGGGCGGCACGGCCGCGCTTACGCCGCCCGTCCTGCTGCGCTACGGAACGCGCGTGGTGTGGTCCGAGCTGCGCGGACGCGTGGTGCGCATCGTCGCGGCTGGCGTCCTGATGATGGTCGCGTATACCCTGGTGCTGCGCGCCTACGCGGTGACGCCGCTGGCGTACGCCGGCGCGGTGCGCGAGGTGGGCGTGGTGTTCGCCGCGCTCGCCGGCTGGCTGTGGCTGGGGGAGAGCTTCGGGGCCCGGCGCGCGGCGGGAGCCGTGGCGGTGTTCGCGGGTATCGTGGTGCTGGCCGTCGCGGCCTGAGGCGGGTCGCACCGTGTGGAGGGGACGATGGCGAAGAGCGGAAACGACGAAGCGGCCGGCCGGAGGCCGAGCCGGCGGCGGTTCGTAAAGGACCTGGCGCTGGGCGGCGCGGCCGTGGCGCTGGGCACGGGGTCCGGGATCCGGGGTGTGGGGTCGGGCGGCCCCGACACCGGACCGCTGACACCCGACACCGACTCCATCGCCCCGAGGCCGGCTCGGGTGGCTCCGCTCCCTCCCCGCGACCGTCTCCACCGCGTCGCCGACGCGAGCGGCATCCCGCTCGGGGGCATCGGCACCGGCTCGGTCGAGGTGCGCTCCGACGGCTACTTCGACGAGTGGATGATCTTCAACCTCGGCCCCTGGGCCTCCGATGGGCCGGTGCAGCTCGGCGCGCCGCCCGACATGTCGCCGGGCGCGCTGGCTTTCTTCGCACGCGCGCAGCCGGAGGGCGGCGAGCCGGTGGTGCGCCGCCTCGGCATCCGCAGCGACCAGGAGGAGCTGTATTCGCTGAGCTGGGCCAAGAGCGTCGAGGCCATCGACTACGACGCGACGTTCCCCGCCGCGACGCTGCGCTACCTCGACCGCACGCTGCCCGCGAGCGTGGCGGCGACCTTCTTCTCGCCCATCGTGCCGCACGACGCCCGCACGAGCGGCACGCCCGGCTTCCACGCGGCCTTCACGGTGAAGAACACGTCGGGGCGGCCGCTCAGGCTCTCGCTCCTCGCCACGCTGCGCAATCCCCTGGCTTGGGGCGCGGCGGACCGGCGGCTCGGGCTCGCGGTCGCCCGGGACGGCGGGACGACCTACCTCACGATGCGCACCGACGCGGAGCTGGCGCAGCCCTCGACCGTCGGGAGCCTCGGGCTGTCGGTGACCGGCGGCGAGGCGAGCTGGATCGCCGGCGAGTTCGGCGCCTACCTCGGCAACGGGCTCTGGAACGGCATCTACGCCTCGTTCCTGAAGGACTTCCGGACGACCGGCCGCCTGCCGAGCCTCGAGCCGCGGGACTCTCCCGCGAAGCTGCTGCCGCTCGGCAACGACGCGATCGCCGCGCTGTCCCTGGCGGACAAGCGGGCGGCGGCGCGCGAGCTGCGGCAGTACGCGTCGTTCGCGGCGCTGTACGACCGGTTCGCGCGCGTGGAAGGCGCGGCCGTGGACGGCGACGCGGCGCTCGGCCGCTACCTGCAGCGCGCGAGGTCGTGGCTCGACGCGATGGCCGGACGCGACCGGCGCGGCGCCCGGTGGGGCGACGCGGCGCTCTGCTCCGAGGTCGCCCTCGCGCCCGGCGAGGAGCGGGAGGTGCGCTTCACGCTCGGCTGGCACTTCCCGCACCACCTGAGCCCCAAGGGCACGGAGCTCGGGCACATGTACGAGGCGTGGTTCGCCGACGCGGAGGCGGTGAACCGCTTCCTCGTCTCGGGCTACGCGAGCCAGCGGGACGCGACGCTCGGCTTCGCCCGCGCGCTGGCGGGCACGACGCTGGGCCCGGAGCTGGCCGAGGCGTGGTCGGCCCAGCTCTCGACGCTCGTCAAGTCCACGTGGTGGACCCGGGACGGCCAGTTCGCGGTGTGGGAAGGCCTGGGCTGCTGCGGGTTCCAGACGATGGACGTGTCGTACCAGGGCTCGGGGAGCATCGTGGCGCTGTTCCCGGAGCTGCAGGAGCGGCAGCTCGAGATGAGCGCGGCGTTCCAGCGCGCCGACGGCCGCGTGCCGCACTTCTTCACCCCCGACTTCTCCCAGGTGGACGACTCGTTCGACCGCGTGGACATGAACCCGCAGTTCGTGCTGATGGTCTGCCGCGACTGGTTGTGGCGCGGCGACCGCGACTACCTGACGACGATGTTCCCGCACGTCGCGCGCGCGGTCGAGAACACGGCGCTGCTCGACACCGACGGCGACGGCCTGCCCGACAAGGACACGCGGCTCAACACGTACGACAACTGGGATTTCTTCGGCACGCCCGCCTACATCGCGAGCCTGTGGCTGGCGTCGCTCAAGGCCGGCGCCCGCCTGGCGGAGGACGCGGGCGAGGCGGCGACCGCGGCGCGCTGGCGCGAGTGGCTGCGGCGGGGAGCGGCGAGCTTCGACGCGAAGCTGTGGAACGGCGAGTACTACAGCCTGTGGGTGGACGGCGATCGCCGCGACGAGTGCTGCATGAGCGACCAGCTGAGCGGCGAGTGGTACACGCAGCTGATGGGCCTGGGGCAGAGCCTGCCGCGCGAGCGGATCGTCGCCGCGCTCCGGGCGGTGGTGCGCCACAACTTCACGCCCGAGCAGGGGCTGATCAACGCGTCGTATCCCGAAGGCGCGGCGGCGCGGTTCCCGACGTACGAGAACCCGCAAGCCTCCGGCAACTGGACGGGCATCGAGTACGCCTTCGCCTCGATGCTGATGGAGTTCGGCCTGGTCGAGGAGGGCGTGGCCATCGTGCGCGCGGTGCACGACCGCTACGCCCGCGCCGGGCGCGTGTGGAACCACGTGGAGTGCGGCGACCACTACTACCGCGCGATGTGCAGCTGGAGCACCCTGCTCGCCACCACGGGCTTCAAGGTGGACGTGCCGCGCCAGGAGCTGACGGTCGCGCCCGTCATCCGCGCGGCGGAGGTGCGGGCGCCGTTCGTGTCGGCGACGGC
>DATKNX010000290.1:0-7020 GCA_035541085.1 Gemmatimonadales bacterium
AGGACGACGTTCCGGCCCTTCGGGCCCAACGTCGCCTTCACCGCCTCGGCGAGCTGATCCACGCCCCGCTTCAGCTTGGCGCGCGCATCCACGCCGAACGTCAGTTCCTTCGCAGCCATTGCCGTGTTCCTCCGTTGGCGGACGCTCAGCCGATCTTGGCGAGGACGTCCGACTCCTTGATGATCAGGAAGGTTTCGTCCTCGATCGTGACCTCGGTGCCGCTGTACTTCCCGTACAGCACCTTGTCACCCACCTTGAGCTCCATCGGGACGTGCGCGCCCTTCTCCATCCGCCCCGGCCCGCACGCGATGATCTCCCCCTGCTGCGGCTTCTCCTTCGCCGTGTCCGGGATGTACAACCCGCCCCGCATCTGCTCGGTCTCCTCCAGCGGACGGATCGCCACCCGGTCGGCCAGCGGATGCACCTTCAGCTTGGCCTTGGATGTCGTGGCCATAACCTCCAACCTCCCTCGCGGAAAACGTCGGACAAGTTGTTAGCAGTCACGATGAATGAGTGCTAATGACCGGGGAGAAGGCTACCCAGGCCCAAGACGTGCGTCAAGGCCCCGATCGGAACGCGATAACAGCTTGCGATATAATGAGTTACGCTAGCGCTTCAAGAACGACCGCCGACGGATGCTGTCGGGGCTCCTCGTCGTGTCGATCCACAGGCTGTCGGGAATGCCCGGCGGCACCGCGCCGGCCGCATGGCAGGCATCGCACGCCAGGAACGCCTTGAACAGGTGGTCGGCGTGGGTGGTGACGCGGCCCGTCGCGCTGTCGCGGCCGGTCGGGGCCTCCTCGATCCCGTAGTGGCAGGCGAGGCAGGTGCCGGTCCGGACCTCGGGGCCCAGCTCGGGCGGAGGCGGCGCCTCGTGCCCGGCGTCGGTGTAGGCCTCCCCCGCCAGGTGCAGCGACTGCCGCATCACGCGGTCGGCGGCCTCGAGGTTGTGCGCGGGCCCGGCCTTTTCGACGAAGGCCATCAGGCCCTTCGCCTCGGCGAGCCGGGCGAGCGCGCCGGCGCTCGCGCCCGGTCCGAGGTCGGCCTCGGCGCGGCGCAGGTAGGCGTCGATCCAGCCGCGGCGCCGCTCGTAGCCGCGGTCCCAGCGGGCGAGAATGCCGCGCCACGCGGTGCCGTGACAGCCCACGCACACGGTGGCGGGCGGCCGGAGCCCGGCGCCCGGCCTGGGGGGCGGCGCGTCGGGCGAGACGTGGCAGGAGCGGCACGTCACGCCGCCCATGAACATCAGGCTCGGCTTGAGCTCCTGGCCGGGCATCAGCCCGATCATCAGGCGTTGCTGCTCGGCGTGCACGCCGGCGTGGCAGTCCGCGCACTTCGCCGTCCTGGAACTGTCGGCCGGGATCGGCCGGCGGTGCCGGGGACTGTGACAGTCCAGGCACTGCAGGTCGATCGAGCCGCTCATCGCGACGACGCGGTGCGAGATCGGGGCGTGGCAGGTGCGGCACGACATCTCGGGGTGCCGCGCGTGCGCCGAGTCGGCGGGCGGCAGCTTGGCGGGCGGCTTGGCCTTGTGGCAGGCGGCGCAGCGCGCGAGCGCCACGGTGGTGTCGCCCTCGACGACCCGGTAGTGGCAGCGCGTGCACGGCACGCGCGCCTGCTGCAGCATCCCGTGCGAGAGGGGCACGCCCTGGCTCGTGAACGGCGTGTGCCTCGGCTGCGGGTGACAGGTCGCGCAGCCGGAGTCGCGCGGGCTCGAGAGCTCCGGGAAGTGGCACAACGCGCAGGTCGAGCTGTCGGCCTTGAGCACCGTGGTGCCGGCGTCGTGCGTGTGGCAGGACGCGCACGGCACCGTGCGGTTCGCGCTCATCGGGTGCGCCGCGTGGCGGAAGGCGACCATCGCGATGTGCGCGGTGTCGGGCCCGCCGTCCGGGTGGCAGCCGCGCGTGGCGCACGCGGCGTCGGGCACGCCCGCGCGACCCGACGGCGTGGGCCCGCCGCGGTGGCAGCCGACGCAGGCGACGCCCGCGTGCGGGTCGCGGGCGAGGTTCGCGTGCCGCCCGCAGCCCGCGGCCGCGGCCAGCGCCGCCAGGCCGAAGCCGGCGAGCGCGCGGCGGAGGCGCCCGGCGCCGCGGGCGCGCGCGTGCCGCCGTCGTTCGGCGCCCGTCCCGGCGCGCCGGCCTAGCACAGCGAGCCCCAGAGGATGAGGCCGATCAGCACCAGGCCCACGCCCAGGAGCACCAGGCCGCCCGCCGCGCCCGCGACGTTCATCCAGCGCGAGGGCGCCGGCGCCGGCTTGTCCACCACCGCGCGCTCGCTCGGCGCGACCTCGGCGACGATGTCCAGGCGAAGCCGCTCGGCGACGAGCGGGTGCTCCTCTTCCATGTAGTGCAGCGTGGCCCGGCCCGTGAACATCACCGCGTCGAGCGGCCACTTGTCGGGCCGGAGGTGCACGTTGAAGAAGTGGATCGTGAAGATGAACGCGGTCGCGATCATCGCCTCGTACGAGTGGACGATGATGGCCACGTTGAACAGGACGCCCGGGAAGAAGCGGCCGAAGAACTCCGGCTGCCACAGCATCAGGCCCGTGAACCCGATGGCGCCCACGCCCCACAGCTCGGCGAAGTAGTCGAACTTCTCCATGTAGCTGTAGCGCCCGAACCGCGGCTGCGGCCCGCGGCCGAAGAACCACTTCACCATCGCCAGCGCGTCCCGGAGGTCCTGCGGCCGGAAGACGATCGAGTCGGGGCCCGCGAACCAGTCGCGCACCCGGCCCCGCCGGCGCCAGGCGCGCCAGCTCACGTAGGCCGCGTAGAGGGCGAAGTAGCCGAACACGAACGCGCCGGCGGTGCGGTGGGCGAGCCCGGCGCGCGTCGCGCCGCCCAGCAGGCGCATCAGGCCGCCGGCCCAGGCCGCGCAGCTGAAGCGGAGCGGCAGCCCCGTCACGACCAGCACGAAGAACGTGGCGACGATGAGGGCGTGCACGACCCGGAACAGCAGGTTGAAGCGCCACACGAAGGGGCCGCCGCCCCTCAGGGCGGAGTCCATCGGCATCGGCGCCGGCTCCGCGGCCGCGGCGCGGGCGGCCTTGCGGCGGCGCCGGTCGAGCAGGGTGCGCCGGTACCACAGCAGCGTGTGCGCGCCCCAGACGACCATCGTGCCCGTGAGGACGCTGTTCATGAACAGCCACACCCAGAACAGCGCCGGGTTCTTCGCGCGGTCGCGCGGGTTCGCGTGCGGCTGGTAGCCGGCGAACTTGCCGCGCGCGGCCGAGTGGCAGTGCCGGCAGGTGGCGAGCGCGTTGGCCGGCGAGACCGACGAGGCCGGATCGCTCGCGGGCCGCACGTTGTGCGGCGTGTGGCAATCGGCGCACTGCGCGGCCCGGCGGGAGCCCACGCGCGACGCCTGGCCGTGGTAGCTGTCCCGGTAGGTGCGGCCGTAGGCGCCGTGGCAGCGGCTGCAGGCGTCGGCCACGGCGAAGCGCCACGTGGGGTCGTTGGCGCGCCGGATCCCGTGCTCGCCGTGGCACGAGATGCACGTGGCGGCGGTGTCGGGGCCCAGGGCCGAGCGCGAGGCGGCCTCGAGCGTCGCGGTGCGGCCGTGGATGTCGGCCCAGTAGCTCGCGGCCTCCCGCACGTGGCACGCGCCGCACGCCCGCGCGAGCCCGACGTCGATCCGGTGCGTCGCCTCGTCGGGCACCGGCCGCATGCCGTGGGAGCCGTGGCAGGCGGTGCACGGGATCGTGTCGGCGTGCACGTCGCGCTCGGCCGTGGCCACCTGCGCCGCGTGGCACCTGGCGCACGCCTGCCGCATCGCGGCGCGCCCCGCCGCGGTGGGCAGGAAGCCCGACTTGGCCACGTCGTGCCCGCCGTGGCAGTCCACGCACGCGGCCCGCGGCGCCCCCTCGACGCCGTGCGGCCCGTGCACGCCCCGCCGCCACGCCGAGTCCTGGGCCGCGTGGCAGTGCCCGCACTCCACCCGCCGCGCCGCGACCGGCTCGTGCGGGAAGAAGGTGACGCCGGCGTGGCATGCGACGCACGCCACCTTCGCGTGCGGGCCGCCGTAGAGCGTCGCCCGCGTCCCGACCAGGTTCGCCCCGACGTTCTCGGTCGGCGCGGCGCTCAGGAGGTACTCGCGGCTGCCGTGGCAGCGCTCGCAGTTGCCGGCCAGCTGCGCCGCGGCGGGCGATGGGAGCGCCGACGCCAGAAGCGCGGCGGCGAGCGCGGCGACGACGCCCCGGACCCGCACGCCCAGGCCTGTGGGCGTCCGTGCCCCTGTGCGTCGGTGCGCCCGTGCCCCTGTGCGCCTCAGCACAGCTGCGCCCACATGATCATCCCGACCAGCACGAGGCCGACGCCCAGCGCCAGCAGGCCGCCGGTGGCGGCGACGACGGTCATCCAGTTGGGCGGCGGCGGAGCCGGCAGGTCGGGAACCGCCCGGCGGCTCACCGGCTGCGCCGTGAGGTCGCCGAGCTTCTCGGCCGTGAGGGGATGGTCTTCCTCGAGCACCTGCACGGTGACGCGGCCGGTGAACATCACGCCGTCCATCGGCCACTTCCCCGGTCTGAGGTGCACGTTGAAGAAGTGGATGATGAACATGAAGCCGGCCGCGAGCAACGCCTCCTCCGAGTGGAAGATCGCGGCCACGTTGAACGCCCAGCCCGGGAGGATGCGCGTGAACACGCCGGGCAGCCACCGCACCAGCCCCGACCCGCCGAGCAGCACGATGCCCCAGAACGCGCCGAAGTAGTGGAACTTCTCGTTGTAGCCGTAGCGGCCGAAGCGCGGGAAGGGCGCCTTGCCGAAGAACCACTTGAACATCTGCACGAAGTCGCGGAAGTCCTGCGGCTGCGGCACCATCGAGTCCGGGCCCCAGAAGAGCGCCTTCTTGTCCCTGGAGCGCGCGACGAACACCGCGAGCCAGACGACGTGCGCGGTGAAGTACGCCAGCGTCACGGCGCCCGCGGCGCGGTGCACGAGGCCGGCCGTGTGCGTGCCGCCCAGCAGCCGCATCATCTCCGACGCCCAGGCGGCGCAGCTGAAGCGCAGCGGCAGGCCGGTGATGATGAGCGCGAAGAAGCTGACGACCGAGACGCCGTGGATCAGGCGGTGGAAGAGCTTGAACCGCCACACGAACGGGCCCTTGCCGCGCGCCGCGCTGTCGATCGCGACCGGGGCGGCGGGCTCGTCGTCGAGGCCGAGCTCGCGGCGGCGCTGCCGCTCCTGCCAGCGCAGGCCCAGCAGCTTGGCGAGCCACAGGACGGTGTGGACGCCGAACACGGTGAACGTGGCGAACAGCAGCACGTTCATCACCAGCCACGCGCCGAAGATGGCCGGGTTGTCGCGGATGTCCTCCGGGTGCACGTGCGCCCGGTAGGAGAGGAAGCTCGGCCGCGCGGCGGAGCCGTGGCACTTCGCGCAGGTCGCGACGCGGTGGCCGAGGGCGGTCGTCGCGCGCGGGTCGCTCGAGGGGAAGATCTGGTGCGAGCCGTGGCAGTCGGTGCAGCGGGCGGCGCGGTAGTCGCCGAGCCGCGTGGCGCGGCCGTGGTACGTGTCGGCGTACGTGGCGCCCTCGCGGCGGTGGCACGCGGCGCAGCGCTCCACGAGCGCGACCTCGCGGTCCAGCGCGTGCGCGGGCTGGACGCCGTGGCCGCCGTGGCACGAGACGCACGTCGGCGCGGTGTCGCCCGCGAGCGGTCCGCGGACCGCGGCCTGCGCGAGGGCCGCCCGGCCGTGCACGTCGGAGAACTCGAGGTGCGCCACCGAGTCGTGGCAGACCGCGCAGCGCTGCGCGATGCCGATGGCGATGCCGTGCGTGGCCGGATCGCGGACCGGCTGGATCATGTGCGCGCCGTGGCACGCCGCGCAGCTCACCTTGTCCTTGTGGACGTCGCCGGCCGTGAACGCCCGCGCCTCGTGGCACGCCGTGCACCGCGCCGAGAGCGTCGCCGCCCCGGCCCCGCTCTCCAGCTCCTTCGCCGGGCGGATCTCGTGCACGCCGTGGCAGGCGGTGCAGCTCGCCTCCTGGAACCCGCCGCGCCCGCCGTGCGGGCCCGCGCGCCACAGGGAGTCCTCGAGCCGGTGGCAGGTGCCGCACGGCACGCTGGTCCGGGGCTCGCCCGGGTGGAGCTTCAGGCCGGGAATGGGGTGGCAGCGCACGCACGGCACGCCGGCGTGCACCGAGCCGGCCAGCACGCCGCGGTTCACGAACAGGGAGTCGGGGTCGTAGCCGGGCGGCGCGCGGCGCGCCAGCTGTTCGCGGTCGGCGTGGCACTGCTCGCACTGCGCGCTGGCCATCCGGTCGGCGGCGTTCTGCGCGCGCGCGGCCGGCGCGGCGAGTGCCGGGAGCGTGACCGCGAGGGCCGCGGCCACGACGGCCGGCACGAGGCGCCCGCCCCGTGGACCCCGGATCCCGGCCCCCGGACCCCGAGCCCCGGTCACCGGACACCCGACACCTGGCACCGGTCGCCGCCTCAGCACAGCGCGTCCCACAGCCCGAGCACCACCAGCAGCAGGCCCAGCGCCAGGAGCAGCAGGCCGGCCGTCGTCCCCACCAGCTCCATCCAGCGCGGCGCGCGCGGCGCCACGCGGTCCGGCACGGCGCGCGCACTCGGCGCCTGCCCCGCCACGCCGGGGGCGATGGCGTCGGCCACGAGCGGATGCTCCTCCTCGAGGTACCCGAGCGTCGCGCGGCCGGTGAACATCACGCCGTCCAGCGGGAACTTGGACGCGCGCAGGTGGACGTCGAAGAAGTGGTACGCCACGATGAGCGCGGCGAGCAGCATCACCTGGTAGGAGTGGACGATCGTCGCGACGTTGAAGATCACGCCCGGCAGGAAGCGCCCGAAGAACTCCGGGAACCACAGCACGAGGCCGCTGGCGGCGATGGCGCCCAAGCCGAGGATCACCACCAGCCAGTTGAACTTCTCGCGGTAGCTGTAGCGGCCGAAGCGCGGCTTCGGGGCGCGGCCCACCGACCAGCGCAGCATCTGCCAGAACTCGCGGACGTCGCGCGGCTGGAGCAGGATCGAGTCCGGCCCCCAGAGGAAGCGCCGCCGGTCCT
>DATKNX010000291.1:0-2501 GCA_035541085.1 Gemmatimonadales bacterium
CTGTCCATCGGCGCCGCCACGGGGCTCACGACCATGTCGCGGCCGAACGCGTACTCGTCGGGGAACGCGTAGGCCTCGTTCGTCTCCGGCCAGTCGTAGTAGAGCGGATGCACGATCGAGACGCCGGAGTCGTAGGCCAGCCGCGAGGCCGTGTAGACGTACGGGATCAGCGCGTAGCGCAGCTGGAAGGCGTCGCGCATCGCGTCCGCGTACGCCGGCGGATACGCCCAGATGCGCCGCTCGGCGTTCGCGTTCTTCGTCGTGTGCGTGCGCAGGACCGGGCTGAAGATCCCGAACTGGATCCAGCGCGTGTACAGCTCGGGCGCGACGGGCCCCGGGATGTGCCCGCCGATGTCGTGGCTCCAGTAGCCGAAGCCCACGTTGGCGGCGGTGGCCGTGAAGTACGTCTCGAAGGCCAGCGCGTCCCACGTGGAGTGCATGTCGCCGGAGAAGCCGATCTCGTAGCGGTGGTTGCCGAGGCCGCCCCAGCGGTGGAAGATCAGCGGCCGGTGCGCGCCCTGCCGCTCCATGTCGGTGAAGAAGACGTAGTTCAGCCACCAGGTGGGCGTGAGGCCGGGCACCGACGTGTTGCCCCACTGCTGCCAGTCCAGCCACCAGAAGTCCACGCCCTGCCGCTCGAGCGGGTGGATCACGTTCGCGAAGTACGCGTCGGCGAAGTGCTTGTCCTCGATCCGGAACGGCACGTACTGCTTCGTGGCCGGATCGATGCCCATCGCGCGCGCCATCGCCGGATACTGCGCCTCGTGCGGCTGGATGCCCGAGGCCGGGTGCAGGTTCATCGTCGTGTGCAGCCCCTGGCCGTGCACCCAGCCGAGGAACGCGTCGGGGTCCGGGAAGTACGCGCGGTCCCAGGTGTACCCGGTCCAGCCGAGCCGCTGCCCCGCCTGGTCCGCCGGCTGCCCCGCCCAGCGCAGCTCGAAGGTGTTGTGCCAGTCCATGTCCACGACGAGCACGTCGAGCGGCACGTCGTAGCGGTGGAAGTCCCGGACCAACTGCTCGAGCTCGGCGTCGGTGTACGCCCAGTAGCGCGACCACCACGCGCCGAACGCGAAGCGCGGCGGCATCGGGATCTTCCCCGCCACGCGGGTGAAGTCCTCGAGCGCGCGGCGGTAGTCGTGGCCGTAGCCGAAGAAGTACCAGTCCTGCCGCTCGCCGGCCGCGCGCTGCACGACCCACGGCCAGGCGCTGCCGTCGAAGAGCAGGCGGTCGGAATCGTCCACGAGCGCCCAGCCGTCCCGCGAGACCAGTCCCTTCTCGAGCGGCACCGGGCCGCTGGCGCCGTCCAGCGTGCGCGTCGTGCCGCCGAGGTTCGCCGTGTCGGACGTCCCCGGCCGCCACGTCACCGTGCTGTCGGCGTTCTTCAGGGCGATGCTCAGGTTCTCCGGCCCGAACCGGCCGCTGCCCTGGCGGTAGCGGAGCCGCAGGGCCGGCGTCGCGATCACCAGCCAGCCGTGCTCGACGCGCTTCGTGAAGGCGACGGGCGGCGTGTGCCGGTCGATGAAGACGAGCGAGGGCCGGTCCTCGAAGCGGCCGTCCGCGGCCCACTCGAGCCGCACGAGCTGCGGCGTCAGCAGCGTGATGCGGGCGCTGCCCGCGGTCACCACGTTGCGCGGGTCAGCGACCGGATCCGCCCTTGGCTCGACCTGGGCCTCGAGCGGCGCGAAGGCAACGAGGCATGCGGCCGTGAGCGGCAGTCTGCGGATGAGGGGCTTCATGCGGCGTCCTGGCGAAGAGTGGCGGTCCGGCGGCCCAATCTTATGCCGCGACGCGATCCGCATCCAGCGCCCGCCGGCCGGCACCCTGTTCCTCCGCCCTCCCGGGTCGGTAAAATCCCCGTATTCCGCCTCGAAGGAGCATGCGTGCCGCGCCTGACCATCGGGCTGCTGGCCGGCGTGCTGTGCAGCAACCTCGCCGCCCAGACGCCGCCGGTTCCGTCTACGCCGTCTCCGCTCGCCGACTACGTCGGCACCTACCGGTATCGCCACGGCCGCGACGTCGAGATCGTCGCGGGCGCCGGCCTGTTCGCCGTGCTCGACGGCGCGAAGTACGCGCTCCGTTACGCCGAGGCGGACGCCTTCCTCAACGCCGGTGGGGACACCGTGCGGTTCCGACGCGGCCCGGACGGTGCCGTCGCCGGCCTCACCGAGGGCGGGGACTTCTTCCCACGGCTCTCGGCCGAGGTCACGCCTCGAGCCGCGGCGCTGGTCCGGCCGCGGCCGGCGGGCCAGGACGCGCCGTCGGATTACCGGTACCGGCCGCCGGCCGATCTGCACGACGGCATCCCGGTCGGAGACATCGCCGCGTCGGACCTCGGCGAGTCCACCGCCGTCCGCATCGTGCGCGGCGTCCTCGACGGCACCTATCCCGACGTTCACTCGGTGCTGCTGTACCAGCGCGGACGCCTGGTGATGGAGGAGTACTTCTACGGTTACGACGCGGCGCAGCCGCATCAGCTCCGCTCGGCGACCAAGTCCATCGTC
>DATKNX010000292.1:0-3744 GCA_035541085.1 Gemmatimonadales bacterium
GCCGCCTGCAGCGAGCAGGGGCCGGTCGCTGGCGAGCTGGCGGTCAGCCTCGCCACCCCGCGCGCGACGGACCGCGCGGTGATGTTCACGGTCGCCGGCGTGCAGACCGGCGTGACCCCGGCGCCCGGCTCCGGCTATGCGGTCTTCACCTCGGCGGGCGGGGGCGACACGACGCGCGTCGTGGTGGTGGCTCCCGCCGGCCGTGGCATCACGGCGGGCGAGGTGGCGCGCATCGCCGTCGCCGACGTGCGCAAGGTCGGCTCCTACGGCGTGCGGCTGTCGGACGTGGCCGCCGCCTCCTACGCCGTGGGCGATTCCGCGGGCGTCAGCCTCAGCGTGTCGAAGCCCTAGCCCGCGGCTCCCTCCCCGCGGGCGGCGCCCACACGCTCAGCGCACGATCACCGCCCGCACCACGCCCGAGCGGTCCACGGCGTAGATCGGTCCGTGGCGGATGTCGTCGCCGAGATACACGCGGGTCACCCCCGTGGCGGACGGTGCCGTGAAGGTGTGCGTGTACGCGTCCGCGGCGTCGTAGTTGACCGTGTACCCCAGGTCCTGTTCCGCCGCGACCGAGACCACGCTCAGCGGGTTCGAGCCGGAATTGATGTATCCCGTCATCAGCTCGTCGTCGAACACCGTCTCTCGCCAGTGCCCGTTCACCGTGCCCCCGCCGCACGTGGGATACGTGTATGGCGCGTTGGCACAGTTCTCGACCGGGACCTTGTTGCCGCCGTACGTCTGGCCCGCGCCGGCGTAGGTCGCGCCGCCGATCGAGTCGAATTCCGCGATGGCGTTCGATCCCCCGTTCGTGCACGTGAAGTACGTGTCCTGCAGCGTGCCCGGCGGATTCGACGCCAGCTGCAGGCAGTCGGGATCGGGGAAGCCCGACCCCGCGAGCGACCACAGCGTGCCGAAGCCGAGCACGTGATTCATCTCGTGCAACACCACCACGTCGAGCTGGCCCGCGGTGATCAACGCGGCGACGTCGGCCGTGTCGAACTTCATCACGCCCACGGCCGTCTGGCCGTTGGAGAAGCGCAGGAAGCAGGGGCCGGAATAGGCCAGCGTCTTCCCGGGCCCGTCGATCGAATCGAACGACGCCAGGATGAGCACGTCGGTGACCGTGGTGTTGAGGGCCGGCTCGCCGGCGCCGCACGTGCCGGCGGCGTCCTGCACCAGGGTGGGCGCGCCGAAGTGCCGGTAGATGATCTGCTCCCACCTGGTGGCGGCCGCGGCGAACGCCGCCTGCTCCGCGGCCGACGGCGTGTAGTTGCCGTAGTACTGGACCTGGACCGTGAACTGGCCCGCGACCGCGGTGTCGGTGAAGGTGACCGGGTTGCCGGTGATGCCGGTGCCCGTGACGGTCGCCGTGAGCGTGTTGACGCCCGCCGCCGCGCCGAGCATCCACTTGCCGACCTGCGCGACGCCCGCCGCGTTGGTCGTCGCCGTGCCGCCCGTCACGCTGCCCCCGCCCGAGGCCACGGCGAAGGTCACGGTGGCGTTGGGCACGGGACTGCTGCCGGCGTCCGTCACGAGCACCGCCGGCCGGACGTTCACGCCGTAGCCCTCGAGGCCCGGCTGGCTGTTACCCACGAGCACAGCGACGTTCGCGGGAGCGCCGATCGTCGTCGCCGTGGCGGTGAAGGTCGCCGCGATGGAAGTGCCGTTCACGGTCGCCAGGAGCGTGTCGGTGCCGATGGCGCCGAGCGTCCAGCCGCCGACCGTCGCGACGCCGCCGGCGTTGGTGGTCTGGCTCGCGCCGGTCACGGACCCGCTGGCGACGTCGGGCACGCTGAAGGTGACCGCCACGCCGGGCACCGCGTTGTTGAACGTGTCCCGCACCACGACGGACGGGGGGGTCAGGACCAGCGTGCCCGAGCCCCTGGTCTGGCCGTCACCCGCCTGCTTCGAGATCTTGTTCGCCGCGCCCGGCGTCGCCGTCGCGGTGAACTGGACCGGCGGCGCGGCCCCCGCGCCCGCCGACATGTGCTGGGCGCCGCTGGTCGTCCCCACCGTCCAGGTGCTCTGCGCCTGGCCGTTGGCCGACGTGGTGGCCGTCGGCGAGCCGGCGGTGCCGCCGCCCGCGGTCACCGCGAACGTGACCGACGCGCCCGCGATGACGTGGGCCGTCGAATCCACGACGGAGACCACCAGCGGCTGCGCGAGCGCCTTGCCCACCGTATTCGTCTGCGCGTCGCCCGACACCTTGCTGACCTGCGCCGCCACCTGCACCACCGCGACGGCCACGCTCTTGTTCGCCGCGCCCGACGTCGCGGTGATCTGCGCCGCGCCCGGGGCCACGGCGGTCGCGACCCCCGTCGTGGCGCCGACCGACACCTTCGTCGTGTCGCTCGACGACCACGTCACCACGGCCGCGGTGATCGGCTGCCCGTGCTGGTCGTCGACGACGGCCGAGAACTGCTGCGTGCGGCCGATGGCCCGGAGCGTATCGGCCCCCGGCGTGACGACGATCGCCGTTGGCTGCTTCGTCTCGGTGCTGCTCGAGCACATGCTGAGGAGCACGGGCGCGAGGACCACGAGTAGGAGACCCGCCGGGCGCTTCAGGCCGTTCATGGCTGCTCCACGGGAGTGGTGGGAGGGGGTTCCGAGTAGGCTAGTCGCGGCGGCGGCCGCCAGCAAGAGCCGGCGGCCGCCGTATCACGAATCGAAATCACGCCATCAGCGCTGCAGCGTCCGGACCACCCGGCCGGCCGCGTCCACGACGACGATCGGGCCGCGCCGGACGTCGTTGCCGAGGTCGACGCGCGCCGAGCCGCCCACGGCGGGGGCCGTGAACGCGTGCACGTACGCGTCCGCCGCGTCGTAGTTCACCGTGTAGCCCAAGTCCTCCTGCGCGGCCACGCTGACGATGCTCAGCGGGTTCGTGCCGCTGTTGATGTACCCGGTCATCAGCTCGTTCCCGAACACCGGCTCGCGCCAGTGCCCGTTCACCGTGCCGACGCCGCACCCCGAGGGCGACGACGCGCCGCAATTCTCCACCGGGACCTTGTGGCCGCCCGCCGGGCTCAGGCTCGCGCCGGTGTACGTCAGCCCGCCGCTCGAATCGAACGCGGCCCGCGCCTTCGGCCCGCTGAAGTACGTGTCGAGGATCGTGCCCGGCGGGTTCGAGGAGAGCTGCAGCCACGCGTTCGGCGGGTTGTTCCACAGCGTGCCGAAGCCGATGACGTGCCCCATCTCGTGCAGCATGACCTCGCTGAGGGTGCCGTTGGAGTTCATCGTGGCGACGTCGGCGGTGTCGAACTCCATCTCGCCGAGGACCGTCAGGCCGTCCGAGTTGCGGACCGCGCACGGTCCGGCCTGGCCGAGCACCTTCCCCGGCCCGTCGATCGAATCGAACTTCGCGAGGATCACGAGGCCGGTCGTGGTGACGTTCAGGGCGGGCGCCGTGGTATCGCCGCACGCCGCTTTGGCCGCGAGGTTGAGCGTGATGGACGGGAGGGCCCGGTAGATCAGGCGCTGCCACTTGGCGACGGCCGAGTCCATCGCGGCCTGGGTCGCCGCGTTGGGCGACGGGCCGAAGTACTGGATCTGGATGGTGTACCCCGGGGCCAGGCCGGTGTCGGCGAAGGCGACCGGGTTGCCCAGGACGCCCGCGCCCGACACGGTCGCGGTGAGCGTGTTGACGCCCGCCGAGGCGCCCAGCTTCCACTTGGCGACCTGCGCGATGCCCGACGCGTTGGTGGTCGCCGTGCCGCCCGTCACGCTGCCGCCGCCCGATTGCAC
>DATKNX010000293.1:0-2608 GCA_035541085.1 Gemmatimonadales bacterium
ACCGAGGCCACGATCTGGCTGGCCGGACGGTTTCGCACGGCCGACTCGGCGCGCGTCGTCCTGACGCTCGGCTTCGTGGACTCCATCTACCGGTCGCCGGACCAGGCGACGCTGACCTTCACCCTCGACGACACGCTCCACTTCGAGGTGCTGAACCCGGACGTGAACTACGTGACGGGCGTGCAATCCGACGGCGTGCCGATCCTGGTGACGGCGGTGCTCTCGCCCGATCAGAGCCTGGCCCTGGCCGGGGCCCGCGACGCCAAGGGCACGATGGGGCCCTTCGCGTTCACGCTCTTCGACTGGGAGCTGTGGGAGATCAACGCCATCTACCGGGGCAGCTTCTGCGGCGTGGAGTAGCCGGCGCGCCCGCCCGTCGCGCGGGCGTCGCCGCAGACGTCTAGGACTCGGCGGGCGCCGACGCCGGCGGCGCCAGCGCCGCCGGGTCCTGGCGGTAGAACTTCCGCAGCTCCTCGTACATCTCCGGCAGCGTGCGCTTGAGGTCGGCGGGCCGCGTGAAGAACGCCTCCGTCGCCACCGCGAAGAACTCGGCGGGGTTCGACGCGCCGTGCGGGTCGAGCGGCGTCTCGGCGCCCTCGAGCGCCGCCGCCACCTGCCGCTCGTAGAGCGCCCGGAACACGTAGCCCCAGGTGCGATACGCCGACGGATGGTCCAGGAGCGGCCGCCCGTCCATCGCGCCGTTCTCGCCGTCGAGGACGTGGGCGAACTCGTGCAGCACCACGTTGTGCCCCTCCCCGGGATTCAAGGAGCCCACGAGGCTGCTGTCCCACGAGAGCACGACGACGCCGCTCGTCCACGCCTCGCCCAGGGTGGGCCGCGGCTCCTCGTGCACCTCGCCGAAGCGCGGCAGGTCGAGGCGCCGGGGCTGGAACACGCCGGGATACACCAGCACGCGGCGCAGCGTGGGATAGCACGGGTAGTCGAGGTTGAGGAGGAGCAGGCACGCCTGCGCGGCAACCGTGACGCGGATCTCCTCCGTGACCTCGAGGCCCACGCCCTCGACGGGCTTGTCGTGGAGGAAGACCTGCGCGAGACGGAGCAGCCGCTCGCGGTCGGCCGCGCCGAGCCGCTCGGCGAGCGGCACGTTGCGCGCGACGATCGCGCGCCACGCGTCGGGCACCGGCTCCCGGCGCAGCCGCACCCGCGGCCGGAACGGGAAGTGGCGCAGCAGCGGCGCGAGCCGGGGGAGAAAACGATAGGCGGTGGCCGCGACCAGCACGCCCACCGCCAACGGCAGGATGCCCCAGATGAAGCCGATCAGCCGCTCGCGCACCCCTCGATTCTAGCGCGTCCCGGGGGCGCGCGCCGCTTCAGGGCTTGGACCGGCGGCCCCCGCCGCCGCCCGAGCTGGGCCTGGAGCCGCCGCCCGAGCTTGGCCGCGAGCCGCCGCCGCCCGACGAGCGGCTCGACTCGCGCGCGCCGCGCACGCTCCGCGTCTGCGGCGCGGACGTGGCGCCCTGCGTGTAGCCGCGGCCGATCACCATCCGCCCGTGGCGCGCCACCTGCCCGCCGTTCCCCGCCACGACGACCACGCCGCCGGACGGGTAGAAGCCGTAGCCCGACCAGTAGCCGTACGGCGAGTAGTAACCGTAGGGCGAATAGTAGTACGGCGAGTAGTAGCCCCAGCCGAACGGCGAGTAGCAGTCCCACGAGAACGGCGAGTAGCACCCGAACGGCGAGCCGTAGCCCATCGCGTAGATCGGCGGATGCCCGTAGTCGATGGCCTCGGGCGGCCGGCGCGCGGCGCGGTGCGAGGCCAGGTCGATCGCGAAGACGCGCGGATACGACAGCGCGACCATCACGTCGATCACGCGGCCGGGCACGCCGTCCTTCCGGAGCTGGAGGAGCCGCTGCCCGTCGAGCGCGAACGGCTCACCCGTCTCGACGAGCCACGCCTCCACCACCGCGGGCTGCAGCTGGTGCGACGCCTCGACCACGTCGGAGGGCTCCGGCGGCGCGCCCGCCGCCTCGCGCGCCGTGCTCACCGCCATCCCGTAGCCCTGCAGCGCCCATGCGAGGTCGCTCGGCACGTTGGCCGGGGCCGACGCCGCCCGGTAGCGCAGCACGCGCACGCCCTGCGGCAGGCCGCGCACCGCCGCGCCGCGCACGTCCAGCCACTCGCCGTTGGGCGTGACCGCCATCAGCTCGTTGGTCGTCCGCTGGATGTTGGCGCCGCACGTGTACTCGGCCGTCAGGAAGACGCGCAGGCCGTCGGAGGAGAACTGCGCGCTCTCCCAGCCGCTGCAGCCCTCGCGCGTCACGGCGTTGTGCTCGCCCGTGGCCTCCACGCGCTGGCGGCTGACGATCCTGCCGTTCGCGATCATCGCCACGTCCACGCCGGCGCTGCCGGGCACGGGCACGACGCACACCAGCGGGACGGTCGTCGTATCGCCGGCGGCCCGCACCGGACCCGACTCCGGCTCCCAGCAGCCCAGCCACGCCTCCCAGCGCGGATCGGTCTGCGACGCCGCCGCGGGCTGCTGCTGCGCGCGCGCACCCGCCGCCACGAGGAGCAGCGCGGCGGCAGCGGCACACGCCGTCGGCAGCAGGCCTGCGATCCGCCACCTGCGAACACCCTGACACCGGA
>DATKNX010000294.1:0-2233 GCA_035541085.1 Gemmatimonadales bacterium
CTCCTGCGGAGCGAGCGGAGCGCGTAGCGGAAATCGCGAAGGGGCACGGGCGCACCTCACTGTACTGCTGTACCAATACAGTGATACATGCGCATCGGTCGTGTCAAGAGCGGCCGCGGCGCTACAAGCTCCCGCACCTTCCCGTTAGCTTTGGTCCCACATGGACGATCTCGCCGTACACGTCGAGCGGTTCCGTGGCCTCTTCGACATCGTGCGTCTCGTCGCGAAGTCCGACGAGCGGCTGCTCTTCCTCGCCACCGACCCGGTGCTGAAGCGGCACGTCGCGCTCCGGGTGCACCCCGATCCCAAGGCCCCCGGCCGCGCGTGGTTCCTCAAGGAGGCGGAGGTGGTCGCGATGCTCGACCACCCGTGCCTCCGGCACGCGTACGCCGCCGGCATCCTCGGCGACGTGGCGTGGCGCGCCGGAGCCTGGATCGAGGGCGAGAGCCTCGAGGAGGCGGTCGCGCGGGGGCCGCGGCCCATCCCCTCCGTGCTCGGCATGGCGCGCGACCTCCTCGACGGTCTCGAGCACGCCAACGTGCGCGGCGTCGTGATCCGCCGCATCCTGCCCACCACGCTGATGCTCGAGGTGTCGGGACGGGCGGTGATCACGGACCTCCGCTACGCGAACCTCGTGCTCCCCGCGGTCGCGATCCCCGACTCGATGGCGAACCATCCGTTCCTCGCGCCCGAGGTCCGCGGCGGCGAGCCGGGAGATCCCGGCGCCGACGTCTACACCGCCGGCGCCGTGCTCTACCACGCCGTCACGGGCGCGCTGCCCGCCACACCCGCGGTGCCCGCGCGCGAGTTGCGGCCCACCTGCCCCGCGGCCCTGGAACGCGTGCTCGCGCGGGCGCTCGAGCCGGAGCGGACGAAGCGGTACCTCACCGCGGGCCAGATGCTGGCCGACCTCGCATCCGAGAGCGGCGACTTCGCCGAGCCCGACGCCGGCCCGCCTCCCGCCCACATCGTCCCGGGCTCGGCGGGCTGGGAGCGGCGGCTGCGGCGCGCGCTGGGCGACGACTACGAGCTGCTGGGCGACATCGGCAGCGGCAGCTTCGGCCACGTGTACCGGGTGCGCGACCTGAGGCTGGAGCGCGAGGTGGCGCTGAAGGTCCTCGATCCGGCCCTGACGACCGACGCGGAAGTGGTCGAGCGGTTCCAGAAGGAAGCGCAGCTGGCGGCGAGCCTCCAGCATCCGAACATCGTCAGCATCTACGACATCGACGAGCGCTTCGGCCTGCTGTGGTACACGATGGAGCTGATCAAGGGCGACAACCTGGGCCAGCTCGTCGAGGAGCTGGGTCCGCTGGATCCCGAGAGCACCGTGGGCATCCTCAACGACACGCTCGGCGCGCTCGAGCACGCGCACGAGCACCGGCTCGTGCACCGCGACATCAAGCCCGAGAACCTGCTCCTGGGCCCCGACGGCCGCGTGCGCGTCACCGACTTCGGCCTCGCCCTCGCCCTGCCCCGCGGCCGGATGTGGGGCGGCGCCACCTCGCGCAGCGGCACGCCGCAGTTCGCCGCCCCCGAGCAGCTGGTGGGCGGCCAGGTCGACGTGCGCACCGACCTGTTCTCGCTGGGGCTCGTGGGCTACTTCGCACTCCTGGGCAAGCCGCCGCTCGAGGGGCGCACCACCGAAGCCGTCCGCCGCGGGCAGGTGGGCGGCACGCTCATCGACATCAAGCTGGTCCGGGACGACGTACCCGAAGGTCTGGTGCGGGTCCTGAAGAAGGCCGCGTCCATGGATCCGGCCGGGCGCTACGCCTCGGCGACGACGTTCAAGCGGGCGCTGGACCGCGTGATGCGCGTGTCGGGCGAGACGACGCCGACACCCGAGCGGCGGAATTTGCTGCAGAGGATAACGGGGATCTTCGAGTGAGAAGGTGCCGGGTGCCCGGTGTCGGGTGTCCGGAAGCCACCGGGCCTGACACCGGACATCCGGCACCGCACCTCGTCTAGCGCCAACCTCCCGACACCCGTCCCCGCCGCCGATCCGGCATCATCCGCCGCTCGAGCCCGCTGCGCCGGTCGCCGCCGGAGCGCCGCTCGCCGCCCACGCGCCGGTGGTAGGCCACCATGATGATCAAGGCACGCCGCTCACCTTCGCGCCGGTCGCCGCCGTGGCGCCGGCCGGACACGACGCGCCGCTGGGGTGCCGTGCGCCGCTCGTGATCCGGCTGTCCCGGGATCTCGAAATCCACACTGCCTCCGCTGCCCTTCCGACCGG
>DATKNX010000295.1:0-2314 GCA_035541085.1 Gemmatimonadales bacterium
GCGGCGATCCTGCACCGGAGCGGCCCGCCGATCGCCGGGTTCGGCCGCGCGACCAAGGTGACGTACGACCGCGGCCTCGAGATCATGCCGGCCCTTTCGCCCGACGGCCGGTCCGTCGCCTACGCCGCGGGGACGCCCGTGGCGCTCAAGATCTTCGTGCGGCAGGTCGCCGGGGGACGGGCGATCCCGCTCACGAACGACACGAGCGAGCTCGAGTGGGAACCCCACTGGTCGGCCGACGGCTCGCGGATCCTGTTCCTGGCGCGCGGCGGCGTGTGGAGCGCGTCGTCGTCCGGCGGCGACGCGCGGCCCGAAATTCCCGCCCCGGCCGGCAGCCCGGTCGTGTCGGCGGAGTGGTCACCCGACGAAAAGACCATCGCGTACGTGGTGGACGATTCGCTCTTCCTGTGGGCCAACCAGCGCCGGGAGCGGCTGCTCGCCACCGTACCCGCGCCGGCGCTGTGCCGGTGGTCGCCGGACGGCCGGCTCGTCGCCTGCGCCTCGGGGAACGCGTACTACCTGGAGCCGGGGATCGTGTTCGCCAACCTCTCCCCGAGCCGCATCGTGGTGGTGCGGGTGCGGGACGGCGCCGCCCTGACCGTGACCGACAGCACGTCCCTCAATCAGAGCCCGGTGTGGGCGCCCGACGGCCGGTGGCTGTACTTCGTGTCCGATCGCGACGGACCACGCGACATCTTCGCCCAGCGCATCGTGGCGGACGGCCGCGCGAGCGGCGAGCCGGTCCGCCTCACGACGGGCCTGGGCCCCCAGTCCATCTCGTTCTCGGCCGACGGCTCGCGGCTGGCCTACGCGCCCCTGGTGGCCACCAGCAACATCTGGTCGCTCCCGGTGCCCGCGCATCCTCCGGCGTCGGCGGCGGACGCCGAGCAGGTCACGAGCGGCGACCAGGTCATCGAGGAGCCGTACGCCACGCGCGACGGCCGGTGGCTGATGTACCACTCGGACCTGACGGGCAAGGGCCAGCTGTACCGCGTCGCGCTGCCGCACGGGGTGCCCGAGCGCCTCAGCAGCGACACGTTCGACGACTACGCGCCGGCGCTCTCCCCCGACGGCCGCGAGGTCGCGTTCCACTCCTGGCGCACCGGGTCGCGCGATATCTACGTGCTCCCGCTCGACGGCGGCGCCGTGCAGCGGGTCACGGACTCGCCGAGGCAGGAGGCCGTCGCGCACTGGAGCCCGGACGGCCGCGCGCTGGTGTTCGGCGACCTCAATCCGCCCGGCGGCATCTGGATCGTGCACCGCCGGCCCGACGGCAGTTGGGGAACGCCCGTCGAGCGGCTCGCGTCCGGCTTCTGGCCCGATTTCTCGCCCGACGGAAGGTGGCTGGTGTTCGCCCACGCGCAGCTCGGAGGCGCCGTCGCGCTGCTGCCGGTGGACTCGGGTCCCGAGCGGGTCCTCGTGGACCCGGCGCGCGTCGGTGCGCTTCCCGAGGTGCCGGCCTGGAGCGCCGACGGCAGGACCATCTACTACAAGAGCCACGACGCGCGGGGTGCCGCGTTCATCTGGTCCGTGCCCGCGGCGGGCGGCACGCCGAGCCTCCTGGTGCGGTTCGACGATCCGAACCACCCCTCCTACCGGCCGGAGGTCACCGTGAGCGGCGGCCGCATCTACGTGACGGAGGAGGACCGCCAATCCGACGTCTACGTGATGGAGGTCGAGCGGCGCTAGAACCCTTTGAGCGCGTCGGCTTCCGTGGCGGACACGGCGAGGATCGCGGAGAACCCCGAGATGTCGAACACCTCCCGGACCGTCTCGTTCAGGCCGAACAGGTGCAGCGCGCCCCCCGCCCCGTTGAGCCGCTTGGCCGCGCCGAGGAGGACGCGCAGGCCGGCGCTGCTGATGTAGTCGAGCGCCGTGAAGTCGACGGCCAGCTTGCGCACGCCGCCGGCCAGGATCCCGTCGATCGCCTGCTGGGCCTGCGGCGAGGAGTTGCTGTCGAGATTCCCCGCCAGGGCGACGACCGTGACGTCGCGCTCCGTGCGCGTGGTGATGTCCATGAACGTCCCTCCGCTCTGAATCACGGTCGTCCGACCCCTGAGGCGCTTCGCCAGGGTGACGACGTTGCGATCGCCGCGACGCTCGTAGCCGACGTCGTCCATCATCTGCCGGACCAGGTGAATGCCGAGCCCGCCGATCGGCCGCGCCTCGACGGAGAGGGCGGTATCGGGGGCGCCCGCGGCAAACGGGTCGAACGGCCGGCCGTCGTCGGTGAGGGTGACCGACAGCCGGTCGCCGCTCAGCTCGGCCTCGACGCTCACCTCGCCGCCGTCCCGCCCGGTGAAGCCGTACGCGA
>DATKNX010000296.1:0-13228 GCA_035541085.1 Gemmatimonadales bacterium
CCCAACGCGCTCGCGCTCTCGCGTGACGGCCGGACGCTCTTCGTGGCGAACGCCGACAACAACGACGTGGCCGTGGTGGACCTCACGGACGAGGACGGCCCGCGCATCGTGGGCCTGATCCCCACCGCCTGGTACCCGACGGCGGTCGCGCTGTCGCCCGACGGCCGGACGCTGTACGTGGCCAACGGCAAGGGACTCGGCGCCGGCCCGAACCTCGAGGGGCCCACCGCGCCGCACGCGCGCCGGAACGAGTACATCGCCGACCTCATCGTCGGCAGCGTCTCGGCCATCCCGGTGCCCGACGCGGCCGCGCTGCACCGCTACACGCGCCAGGTGCTCGCCAACTCGCCCTACCGCGACGCGCTGCTCGCCCGGGTGCCCTGGCCGCGGAGCTCCCCGATCCCCCGCGCGCGCAGCGACTCGTCGCCCATCCGGCACGTGCTGTACGTGATCCGCGAGAACCGCACGTACGACCAGGTGTTCGGCGACGACCCGCGCGGCGACGGCGACGCCCGCCTCGCGATTTTCGGCGACAGCGTGACGCCCAACGCCCACGCCCTCGCCCGGGCGTCCGTGCTGTTCGACAACTTCTACGTCAACGGCGACGTGAGCGCGGACGGCCACATGTGGACCGACGCCGCGATCGCGGGCGACTACACGGACAAGACCTGGCCGGCCAACTACAGCGGCCGGCGGGAGTGGGACTTCCTCGCCGGCCTGCCGGTGCTGGACCCGCTCGCGGGCTACCTGTGGAACGACGCGTTCCGCGCGGGCGTGAGCGTGCGCAACTACGGCGAGATGACGCAGTGGGACAGCGCCGCGGCGCGTGCGCGCGCCGACGACCGGAGCCTGGAGCGGGTGACCGACCCGCACTTCGTGGGCTGGGACCTGGCCGTGCCCGACAGCGTCCGCGTGGACGAGTTCATCCGCGAGCTGCGGGCGGACGAGGCCCGCGACTCGATGCCGCAGCTCATGATCCTCGACCTCCCGAACGACCACACCTGGGGCCGGCAGCCCGGCCGGCCGACGCCGCGCGCCATGGCGGCCGAGAACGACCGTGCCCTCGGGCGCATGATCGAGGCGCTCTCGCACTCGCGCTTCTGGGGACAGACGGCGGTGTTCGTGCTGGAGGACGACGCCCAGAACGGGCCCGACCACGTGGACGCCCACCGTTCGCCGCTGCTCGTGCTGAGCCCGTGGATCCGCCGCGGGATGGTGGACAGCACGTTCTACACGACGGCGTCGGTGCTCCGCACGATCGAGCTGATCCTCGGCCTGGCGCCGATGACCCAGTACGACGCCGCCGCCGAGCCGCTGTTCGACGCCTTCACCACGCGGCCCGACAGCGCGCCCTGGGCCGCCCTGCCTTCGACGTGGCCGCTCGGCGAGCTGAACCCGCTCGGCCAGCATTCGAGCATCGACCCGCGCCTCTTCCGCCGCCCGGACATGGCGGACGAGGACGTGCTGAACCGGGAGATATGGGCTTCGGTGAAGGCGACGCCGATGCCGGCGCCGAGACACTCGGTGATGGCCGCGGCACGGTAAGACGACGGGGAGGTGATGAAGTCATCACTTCATCACGTCATCACTTCATCACCTCCCCGCCGCTTTGCTTACCAGCGGATGGCGGCCGATCCCCAGGTGAACCCCGACCCGAACGCCGTCAGCAGCAGCAAATCGCCCCGCGCGAGCCGCCCATCCTGCACGCACTCGTCCAGCGCGATCGGAATCGAGCCCGCCGTCGTGTTGCCGTAGCGCTGGATGTTGTTGAAGATCTGGTCCTCCCGGAGCTCCAGCTGGCGGCGGACCATCTCCGAGATGCGCAGGTTCGCCTGGTGCGGGATCAGGACCTTGATGTCCTTCGCCTGCAGGCCGTTCGTCTTCAGGGCCAGCTGCACGCTCTCGGGCATCCGCGTGGACGCGTGCTTGAAGACCTCCTTGCCGTCCATCCGCGGGAAGATGCGGGCCGTGTCGAGGTCTTCCTGCGAGAGGCGCGGCCGCCGCGCGGAGGCCGGTGCGTCACAGAACAGCGTCTCGGCGAACCGCCCGTCCGCGAAGATGTGCGTGGACAGCACGCCGCGCCCGTCGGCCTCGGTCGGCCCGAGGATCGCGACGCCGGCGCCGTCGCCGAACAGCACGGCGAGGTCGCGGCCCCGCGTCGTCAGGTCCATCCCGGTGGAGTGCACCTCGGAGCCCACCAGCAGCACGCGCTTGTACTGCCCCGTCCGCACCCAGGCGTCGGCGATCGAGAGGCCGTAGAGGAACCCGGTGCACTGGTTGCGCACGTCGAGGCACGGGATGCTGGGCACCCCGAGCTTGCGCTGCAGGAACACGCCCGTGCCCGGAAAGAAGTGGTCGGGCGAGAGGGTGCAGTAGATGATGCAGTCGAGATCCGAGGCCTTCAGGCCCGCGCGCTGCAGCGCCACCTGCGTGGCCTCGTAGGCCATGTCGGCCCCGCTCTGCCCCTCGGCCACCCAGCGGCGCTCCGTGATCCCCGTGCGGGTGCGGATCCACTCGTCCGACGTGTCCATCCACTGGGTGAACTCGTCGTTCTTCACGACCCGGTCGGGCACGTACATCCCGGTGCTGACGAACTCGGTGCGCGGCATGAACTGGTCCCCTCGCCGAGGGCAGGTTGCGCACAAGGGTACGGCGCGGGGATGCCGCGGACAAGGCCCGGCGGCTAGCTTTGCGGGCATGGACGCCTATGACGCGATCGCGCGCCGCACCTCGACCCGCGCGTTCACCGCCGACCCGGTGCCGCGCCCGGTCGTCGAGCGCCTGCTCGCCGCCGCGGTGCGCGCGCCGAACCACAAGCTCACGGAGCCGTGGCGGTTCGCGGTCCTCACGGGCGCGAGCGCCGCGCGCTTCGCGGAGCTGAAGCGCGCCCACCGCGCGACCCGCTTCCCCGATCCGTCGGCACCCGACGCGGCGCGCGCCATCGAGAAGACCTGGCGCGAAGCGCGCGGGACGCCGGTCTTCGTCGTCGTGCTGTGCGCCGAGTCGGCCGACGCGGTGCGCTCGGAGGAAGACTTCGCGGCGACGATGATGGCGACGCAGAACCTGCTCGTCGCCGCCACCGCCGAGGGGCTCGGGAGCTACGTGCGCACGGGGGGCATCATGAAGGACCCGGCGGTGCGGGAGCTGGTGCGGGCACCCGACGGCCATCGCATCGTGGCCGTCGTTTCGCTCGGCTACCCGGCGGAGACGACGCCGCCTAAGCGGCGCTCGGACCCGGCGGACCGGACGGCGTGGCTGGACTAGCCGGCGGCGTGCCCACGGTGAAGAGGTCGCGCAGGGCGTAGAACAGCTCTTCGCGCGTGAACGGCTTGTGGAGAAAGCCCACGCCGCCCAAGGCGAGCAGGCCGTCCACGAGGCGCGCGCTCGCGAGCCCCGAGACCAGCAGGAACGGGAACGACGGCCGCAGCTCGCGGAACTCGGCCACCACGTCGGACACCGGCTTCCCCGTCATCACCACGTCGAGCACGGCCGCGCGGAAGCGGTCGGGCTGCGCCTTCAGCTGCGCGAGCGCCACGGAACCGCTGTCCACGTCGAGCGCCTCGAGGCCGAAGCTCTCGAGGAGCCGCACCACCTTGCGGCGCAGCTCCTTGTCGTCGTCCGCCACGAGAACCGCGCCCGCGAGCGCCAGCGGTGCGCCGCGCGGCTGGGCCTGGGCGAAGAACGGCACCTCGATCCTGACCACGAGGCCGCCGCCGGGCGGCGCGGTGAGCCGCAGCTCGCCCCCCATCGCCTCGACGAGCGCGCCGGCCATCGCGAGCCCTTCGCCCGCGCCGCCGGCCGTCAGGGAGCGCGGCGGATCCAGCACGTCGGCCAGCGCGTCCGCCGGAAGGCCGGGGCCGGTGTCGCCCACCGTCACGAGCGCGAAGCCGGGCCGCCCGCCCTCCGCCACGCGGACGCGCACCACACCGCCGTTCGGCATGGACGCCACGGCGTGGTCCACGAGCGCCGCGAGCACCTGCACCCACTCCTCGGTGCCCCCCACCACCGGCGGCAGCGCTTCCGGCAGGGCCGCGTCGAGATGGTGCGCCGCCGTCACCGGCGCCTGGAGGCGGGCCCGCACCCGCGGCCAGACGAGGGCGAGCGTCGTCGCGCGCTCGCCCGCCTCGCCGCTCGCCGCCAGCTGCGTCAGCCACGCCGCGCGCGCCACGGCGCGCGCGCTGGCCGCCTCGAGGGCGCCCGCCTCGCCGGCCTCGCGCGCCTTCGCGAGGTCGCGGGCGATGGCCTGCGCCACCGCCCGTACGACGCCGCGCCGGCGCGAGAGCACCGCGCGCCCCGCCGGCGCCCGGGCCGCCGCCTGCGCCTCCTCCTCGCGCCGGCCCAGCCGCGCCTGCAGGTCCGCCGCGCGCAGCCGCTCGGCCTCGAGCGCCTGCTCCAGCTCCACCGCGGTGCGCGAGGCCGCGCCCCGCAGCTCCCGCGCAAGCCGGAAGCTCACCGCGCTCACCGCGGCCACGAAGGCGGCGGCCAGCCCCGCCGTCATCGGCCCGGCCACGATCCCGCTCAAGCCCATCAGGGCGCCGGCCGCGCCCCACACCGCCGCGCGGCGCCGGGCCAGGAACTGCGGCGCCACGGCCGCCGCCGCCGCTCCCGCGCCCGTGGGCACCCACCACCGGCCCGTCAGCCACACCATGGCGAGCGAGCCGAGCACCAGGGCCGCGAGCGCGAGCACCGGCCCCTCGCGCAGGGCCGTGACCGCCGCCCGGTGCCCGAGCAGCCCCGCGGCCACCAGGGCCAGGTCCGCGACCACCGCGCTCGAGCCCCCGCTCGCGCGGAGCAGGACCACCGCGTCCGGCACCAGCAGCACGAGGCCCCCGACGGCGAACAGGTCCGCCAGGTAGACCACCAGCTGGTTGCGCACGCCGAGTGCCATAGGGCGACAATGTGCCGCCCGCCGCGGCGGGGCGAAAGCGGCCCAGGTGCGAATCCCGGCCGGCCCGGCTAACGTAGGGAAACCATGATCGTGGAACTGCTGATCGCGGGCGCCGCCCTCGGGGGCGGCTACGGGTGGACCAAGGGGTTCGTCCAGCGGCGGCTGCGCTTCGTGGACGCGGCGCACACCCGCGCCGCGCCGTGGATCGCCGGGGTCGTGGCCGGCGGAGTCGGCGCCCTGTTCACGCCGCTGCCGCTGATCACGGGGCTCACGGCCGCCTGTCTCGGCGTGGGCGTCGGGCTCGGGGTCAAGTCGGCGCAGCGCGACCGACTGCTGCCGCCCGGAGACGACTAGCCCGCATCGCGGCGGCGCCGCCCGGCGCCGCCCTTCGTCAGGCCAGCTGCCTCAGCACGTACTCCAGGATGCCGCCGTGCCGGTAGTACTCGGCTTCCTTCGGCGTATCGATCCGCACCGTCGCCCGGAATTCCCGCACCGTGCCGTCCGTGGCCTTCGCCCGCACCGTGACCTCCTTCGGGCCCGAGAGCGCCGCCGCCACGCCCGTCACTTCGTACGTCTCCTCGCCCGTCAGCCCCAGCGACTCGGCCGTCTCGCCGGGCCTGAACTGCAGCGGCAGGAGGCCCATGCCGACGAGGTTGCTGCGGTGGATGCGCTCGTAGCCCTCGGCGATCACCGCGCGCACGCCCAGCAGGCGCGGTCCCTTCGCGGCCCAGTCGCGCGAGCTGCCGGCGCCGTACTCCTTGCCGGCCAGCACGAGGAGCGGGACGCCGTCCGCCTGGTACTTCACCGACGCGTCGTAGATGCTGAGCTGGGTCCCGTCGGGCAGGTGGCGCGTCACGCCGCCCTCGACGCCCGGCACGAGCCGGTTCTTGATCCGCACGTTGGCGAAGGTGCCCCGCACCATCACCTCGTGGTTCCCGCGGCGCGAGCCGTACGAGTTGAAGTCCTTCGGCTGCACGCCCCGCTCCACGAGGTAGCGCCCTGCCGGCCCGTCCTTGCGGATCGATCCGGCGGGCGAGATGTGATCGGTCGTGACGCTGTCGGCGAGGACGGCGAGGACGCGCGCGCCCGTGATGTCGCCCACCGGCGCCGGCACGCGGGGCATGGCGTCGAAGTACGGCGCGCGGCGGATGTAGGCGGAGGCGTCGTCCCACGCGTACAGCTCGCCCTCGGGGACCGGCAGCCCCTTCCAGCGCTCGTCGCCGTCGAATACCGCGCCGTACTCGCGCGCGAAGCTCTCCGCGCGCAGCGCCCGCTCCACGGTCTCCGCCACCTCGCCCGCGCTCGGCCAGATCTCCCTGAGGAACACGGGCCGGCCCCGCGGGTCGTGGCCGAGGGGCTCCGTCGCGAGGTCGATGTCCATCCGGCCCGCCAGCGCGTACGCCACCACCAGCGGCGGGCTCATCAGGAAGTTGCCCCGCACCTCGGACTGGATCCGCCCTTCGAAGTTGCGGTTGCCCGAGAGCACCGAGAGCGCGACGAGGCCGCCGTCCCGGATGGCGGCGGACACCGGCTCGGGGAGCGGGCCGCTGTTGCCGATGCAGGTCGTGCAGCCGTAGCCCACGAGGTGGAACCGCAGCTGCTCGAGGTAGGGCGTCAGCCCCGCCTGCGCGAGGTAATCGCTCACCACCTTCGAGCCCGGCGCGAGGCTCGTCTTCACCCACGGCTGCGTCTTGAGCCCGCGCTCCACGGCCTTCCTGGCCAGCAGTCCCGCGGCGACCATCACCGACGGGTTCGACGTGTTGGTGCAGCTCGTGATGGCGGCGATGACGACCGCGCCGTGCTTCAGGGTGTACGCGTCGCCGTCGGCGCGCACCTGCGCTTCGCCCGCTCCCTTGCCCTGCACCAGAGCGGGCAGCGCCGCGGCCCAGGCCTCCTTCGCGCGCCTCAGGCCGATGCGGTCCTGCGGGCGCCGGGGACCCGCGATGCTCGGCTCGACGGAGCCGAGGTCCAGCTCCAGCGTGTCGCTGTAGGCCGGCTCCGGAGCGCCGGGCGCGAGGAACAGGCCCTGCTCCTTGGCGTACGCCTCGACGAGTGCGACGCGCCACTCCGGCCGGCCCGTGAACCGCAGGTAGCGGAGCGTCTCGTCGTCCACCGGGAAGATGCCGCAGGTGGCGCCGTACTCGGGCGCCATGTTGCCGATGGTCGCGCGGTCGGCGGTCCGCATCCGCGACACGCCGGGGCCGAAGAACTCCACGAACTTCCCCACGACGCCCTTCTTGCGGAGCATCTCAGTCACGGTGAGCACGAGGTCGGTGGCGGTCGCGCCCTCGGCCAGCTCGCCGGTGAGGCGGAAGCCCACGACCTGCGGAATCAGCATCGTCGTCGGCTGGCCGAGCATCGCCGCTTCCGCCTCGATGCCGCCGACGCCCCAGCCCAGGACCCCGAGCCCGTTCACCATCGTGGTGTGCGAGTCGGTGCCCACCAGCGTGTCGGGGTAGGCCCACGGACGCGCGTCGTCGCTCGTGAAGACGACCCGCGCCAGGTACTCGAGATTCACCTGGTGCACGATCCCGGTGTCGGGCGGCACGACCTTGAAGTTGCGGAAGGCGCGCTGGCCCCAGCGCAGGAAGGCGTAGCGCTCCCGGTTGCGCTCGAATTCCAGGTCGGCGTTGGTCTGGAAGGCGGTCGGCAGGCCGAACGCGTCCACCTGCACGGAGTGGTCGATCACCAGCTCGGCGGGCAGGAGCGGGTTGATCTTGCGCGGATCCCCGCCCAGCCGGCGCATCGCGTCCCGCATCGCCGCGAGGTCCACCACCGCGGGCACGCCCGTGAAGTCCTGCAGCAGCACGCGCGAGGGCATGAAGGCGATCTCGTGGGAAGGCGCCGCCTTCGGCTCCCAGCGCGCGAGGGCCTCGACGTCCTCGCGGCGGACCGCGAGGCCGTCCTCGAAGCGCAGCAGGTTCTCCAGCAGGATCTTGAGCGCGTACGGCAACCGCCCGACCGGCAGGCCGGCCTTCTCCAGCGCCGAGAGCCGGTGGATCTCGTAGTCGCGGTCGCCCACCCGCAGCGCGCCGCGGCTGTCGAAGCTGTTGGCGGAGGTCATGGCCGCAATATCGCCGGGCGCGTCGGCCTAACGCCACTCGGCCAGCGCCGTCTACTGTTAGCGCGTAGTTACGTCATGGTGCGTCAAGGAGTCCGCCCGGTGTTCCCGAACCGCTTCGCCTCGCTGTCCGTCCTCGCCCTCCTCGTGGGCCTGCTGCTCGCCGCCCATCCGGCCCGCGCCGTCGCGCAGGCCGAGGTCGGCACGGACATCATCGTCGGGACCATCCTGGGCGAGGACGGCAACCCGGTCCAGGACGCGAGCGTCGAGGCGTATTCGATGGAGACGCAGGTGACGCGGCGCGCGCACACCGACGCGCGCGGCCGCTTCACGATCCTCTTCCCCGACGGCGGCGGCCAGTACCGGATGAGCGTGCGCGTCCTCGGCATGAACCCGCGCACGGCCATGCTGATGCGGGACGCGGACGAGGACCGCCTGGTGTGGAACGTCCAACTCGAGGGGAGCGCCATCACCCTCGACGCCGTCAACGTCAACACCCCGCGGCTCACCGGCGGCGAGGCGCCGACGCCGGGCTCGACCGAGCGCGTCCTCAGTCCCGACCAGATGGCGCGGCTCCCCGTCGATCCGTCGGACCTCGCGTCCCTCGTCTCCCTGATGCCGGGCGTGCTCCCCATCTCCGGCACGGACTCGACGGCCTCGGCCTTCTCGGTCGCCGGCCTCGGGCCGGACGCCAACGCGGTCACCCTGGACGGCCTGCTGTTCGGCAACACGACCGTGCCGCAGGAGGGTCTGCGGCAGACGCGCGTGGTGACCAACACGTACGACGTGTCGCGCGGGCAGTTCTCCGGCGGCCTCGTCTCGTCCACCACCCGCAGCGGCAGCAACGTGCTGCAGGGCTCGTTCACCGGCATCGCGCGGAACGAGAACGTCGCGGTGGACGCCGGCGACTCGCCGTTCACCGAGGGGTACACGCAGAACCAGGTCAGCGGCGGCCTCGGCGGCCCGATCGTCAAGGACCGCATGTTCGTCTTCTTCTCGGGCATGGCGCGGCTCCGCTCCGACCCGCAGCAGACGCTGTTCAGCGCGAATCCCGCCGACCTCGAGCGCCTGGGCGTGGCGCCGGATTCGGTGGCGCGCTTCCTCAACATCGTGCAGGCGCTGGGCGACCCGATCTACGGCGTGCCGGGCGCCGACACGCGCGCCAGCAACAACCTGTCCGGGCTCGTGCGCTTCGACTGGGTGCTGAGCAACGCGCACACGCTCACGCTGCGCGGCAACTGGAACGGCACCACCCAGGACCCGAGCCGGCTCGGCTCGCTGTCGCTGCCGCAGACGGGCGGCAAGGTGAACAACTCCGGCGGCGGGCTCATGGCTACGCTCACCTCGCACTTCGGCGCGACCGTGCTGAACGAGCTGCGCGGCTTCTACCAGGGCGCCACCGACCACGGCAACCCGTTCAGCCTCGTGCCGCAGGCGCGCGTCACCGTCGCGTCGGACCTGCCGGACACGACGCTGGGCATCACCACGCTGGTCTTCGGCGGCAACGCCGGGCTTCCCACGAGCCTCGTGACGTCCGGCTTCGAGGGCTCGGACGAGGTGTCGTGGCTGCCGGGCGCCGGGGCGCACCGCTTCAAGGCGGGCGTGGACTGGCTGACGGAGCGGACCGACAACCTGATCGGCGGCGACGAGTACGGCACCTTCTTCTACAACTCGCTCGAGGACCTGGCCGAGGATTCGGCGGCCAGCTACCGCCGCACGCTGGGCATCATCGAGCGCCGCTCTTACGACCAGCAGTGGGGCGCCTACGCCGGCGACGTCTGGATGGTGACCCGGCCGTTCCAGTTGACCTACGGCCTGCGGCTCGAGGGCACGTCGTTCGGCGACCCGCCGGCCCTCGACTCCGCCGTGCAGCGGATCTACGGCGTGCGCACCGACCTCCTGCCCTCCGAGGTGCACCTGAGCCCGCGCGCCGGCTTCACCTGGACCTTCGGGAGCGCCCCGGCCGGCGAGTTCCGGGCCTTCCAGCCGGCCACCTGGGTGGTGCGCGGCGGCGTGGGCGAATTCCGCAACCAGGCGCCCACCTCGCTGGTGGCGCAGGCCCGGGCGGCCACCGGCCTGCCGAGCCAGACGACGGCGCAGGTGTCGTGCTTCGGCGCCGGCGTGCCGGTCCCGGACTGGGGCCAGTACTTCGCGAACCCCGACTCCATCCCGCAGGCCTGCCTCGCGGGCGGTGGCCCGGCGCTGACCTCGGCCGCGCCGTCCGTGGCGGTGCTCGCGCCGAACTTCGAGACGCCGCGGGCCTGGCGCGGCTCGCTCAGCGTCGAACGCCGCCTGACGCAGCTGCTGCGCCTGACGGTCGAGGCGAGCGTGGCACGCGGCGTGGCGCAGACCGGCCTGACGGACCTCAACCTCAACACCACGCCGGCCTTCACGGTCGCGTCGGAAGGCAACCGGCCGGTCTACGTGCCGGGCTCGGCCATCGCCCCGACCACCGGCGTGCCGGACTTCGCGGCCTCCCGCGTGGACTCGGCCTTCGGCACCGTGGTGGAGGCGCAGTCGAACCTGCGCACCAGCTCGGAGCAGCTCACCACCACGCTCGGCGGCGTTTTCGGGCCGGGCATCGTCTTCTCGGCCTCGTACACGCTGCAGCGCGCGCGGGACCAGCAGACGGGCCTGCGCGGCTCGACGGCCGGCGATCCCAACCTGGCCGTGTGGGCCCCGAGCAGCTTCGGGCGCGAGCACAACTTCGTCCTGACCGTGACGTACCCGTTCTCGACGGCGCTCGAGATCACGTCGGTGGGTCGGCTGACGTCGGGCGTGCCGTTCACGCCGATGGTGGGCGGCGACGTCAACGGCGACGGCCTCAGGAACGACCAGGCCTTCATCTTCGCGCCGGGCACCTCGACGCCCGTCGCGCAGGGGATGGCCAAGCTGCTGGCGACGGCGTCGCCCTCGGTGCGTGCCTGCCTGGAGCGCCAGGTCGGCGGCATCGCGGGGCGGAACTCCTGCCTCGGGCCGTGGCAGGGCACGATCGACTTCCAGCTGAACTGGCGGCCCGCCTTCTGGGGCCTGAACCACCGGCTCCAGATCTCGGTCGTGACGTACAACTTCCTGCGCGGCCTCGACGAGCTGTTGCACGGGGTGAACGGCGCGGAGGGCTGGGGGCTCCAGACGCAGCCCGACGGCACGCTGCTCTACGTGACGGGCTTCAACCCGGCGACGAGCAGCTACGCGTACCAGGTCAACGAGCGGTTCGGCGCGACGTACGGGTCGGCGACGGCCTACCGCCCGCCGTTCCAGATCGGCATCCAGATGCGCCTGACCATCGGCCCCGACCGCGTGCGGCAGGCCCTCGACGCGATGCGGGCCGGAGGCGCCGTGCGGGGCGGTTTCGCGGGATTCGGGGGCGGCGGCGGCGCGTTCGGCGGAAGCGGCGGCTTCCGGCCCCAGTTCTCGGTGGACATGCTGGTCTCGCGCATCGACTCGGCGCTGCCCAATCCGGCGGGCATCGCCCTGGCGATGCGCGACTCGTTGCAGCTCGATTCCGGCCAGGTGACGCTGCTCGAGCCGCTGCGCGACTCCCTCGCGGCGCGCAACGCGGTGCGCGTGGACTCGCTGCGGCGCACGTTCCAGAAGATCGGGAACACCCCCTCGCCCAGCCAGCTCATCGGCGTGATGCCGCAGCTCAGGCCGCTGTTCCAGGCCGCGCGCGACGACGTCGCGAAGAACATCGTGGACGTGCACGCCATCCTGCGCGCCGACCAGTGGGCTGAGATGCCCGACGCGGTGACGAAGTTCCAGTCCACGCTGTTCCGCGGCTTCCGCGGCGGCGGCCCGGGAGGCGGCCGGCCGCCCGAGTAGCCCGCCGCTCGCCGCGCGGGGCCTCGCTTCCGGGCCGGGGCGGGAGGGCGCTAGTTTCCCGCACCCTCCCGGAGGACGACGTGACTGCGCGACCCGCCGACTACCGGCCCTGGATCGACCACACCGAGTTCCTCGCCGTGCCCGAGGCCGGGCCCGACGAGCGCATCGAGGTCGGCGTGCTGTTCGTCGGGGCCGGGCCCGCGGGCCTCGCGGGCGCCATCCGGCTCTCGCAGCTCCTGGATGCCGCGCCCGACGTGAAGGAGCGCCTCGGCGACGTTCCGGTCGCCGTCGTCGAGAAGGGCAAGTACCCGGGCGCGCACCTCGTCTCCGGCGCCGTCGTGAACCCCGTCGCCTTCCGCTCGCTGTTTCCGGGGCTGCCCGACGGCGAGCTGCCCTTCCGCGCCCCGGTGCGCGCGGAGGCGCTCTACCTCCTCACGGCCCGCCGCGCCCTGCGCGCTCCGCTCATGCCGCCCACGATGCGCAACCACGGCAACCACGTCGCCTCCATCAGCGAGATGGCGCGCTGGCTGGCCGAGAGGGCGGAGGCCGCGGGCGTCACCATCCTCACCGAGACCGCGGCCGCCAGGGCGCTCGTGGCCGACGGCGTGGTGCGCGGCGTCCTGACGGGCGACAAGGGCCGCGGACGCGACGGCACGCCCGAGGCGAACTTCGAGCCGGGCGCCGAGATCGTCGCCCGGGCGACGGTCTTCTCCGAGGGCACGGGCGGCCACCTCGCCACCGCCCTGGTGCGGCACTTCGGCCTCGACGGCCCCAACCCGCAGGTGTTCGCGCTCGGCGTGAAGGAAGTGTGGGACGTGCCCCGCCCGCTCGACCGGGTCATCCACACGATGGGCTGGCCCCTGCGCTGGGGAAAGGCGGCGGCCGAGTTCGGCGGGAGCTTCGTCTATCCGCTGGGCGAGCAGCAGGTCTCGATCGGACTCGTGGTGGGCCTCGACTACGCCGACGCGTCGCTCTCGGTGCACGACCTGCTGCAGGAGCTGAAGCTCCATCCGCTGGTGCGGCCCATCCTCGAGGGAGGCAGCCGGGCAGCCTGGGGCGCCAAGACCATCCCCGAGGGCGGCTTCTACGCGCTGCCGCGGAGCCTGAGCCTGGCGGGCGCGCTGCTCGCGGGCGACGCCGCGGGGCTCGTGAACGTGCCGTCGCTCAAGGGCATCCACTACGCGATGTGGTCCGGGATGCTCGCGGCGGAGACGATCTTCGCGTGCCTGAGGTCGGGCGGCGACCCGGGCGCTCCCGACGCGCTCGCCGGCTACGACCGGGCGGTGCGCGCGAGCTTCATCGGCCGCGACCTCCATCGCGTGCGCAACATGCGGCAGGCCTTCGGCGGCGGGCTCGTGCCCGGCGCCGCGCTCGCGGGCCTGATGACGGCGACGGGCGGGACGTTCCCCGGCGGCCGCTTCAAGAGCCGGCTCGATGCGGAGCGGCCGGTCGCGCCG
>DATKNX010000297.1:0-14491 GCA_035541085.1 Gemmatimonadales bacterium
GCGGACCTCACCACGCGCAACGCGTCGCTGCAGCCCGACGTGCGGGCGCACGAGGTCGGGCGGCGCGGCTCGCTGTTCATGGTCGCGGACGGGATGGGCGGCGCGGCCGCCGGCGAGGTCGCGAGCGAGATGGCGACCAGCACCGTCTACAACCACATGGTCGAGCAGTGGGGCGGCGACCAGGAGGTCACGGAGCAGCGGTTCGCCTACCGGCTCAAGGAAGCCGTCGAGATCGCGAACCAGCAGATCCACGACTACGCGGCCGCGCACCTCGAGGTCCGCGGGATGGGCACCACCACCACCGCGGCGGGCGTATTCGAGGGCGCGCTCTACCTGACGCAAATCGGCGACAGCCGCGGCTACCTGATCCGGCAGGGCCGCATCGCCCAGATCACGAAGGACCAGTCGCTGATGCAGCGGCTGGTGGACGCCGGCGAGCTCACGGAGGAGGAGGCCGCCGTCAGCGAGCGGCGCAACATCATCCTCCAGGCCCTCGGCCCGGACCCCCACGTCAAGGTGGACCTGACGCGCCAGGAGCTGCGCAAGGGCGACGTCCTCGTCATGTGCAGCGACGGCTTGTCGGGATTGGTGAAGAAGGAAGAGATCCTGGCCATTGTGACCCAGGCCACGGACCTCGTGACGGCCTGCAAGGAGCTTATCGAGCAGGCGAATGCCCGGGGCGGCCCGGACAACATCACGTGCATCGTCGCCAGGTTCGGCGGCGGGCTGCCCGAGCCCGACGGCTCGGAGCCGCTCGGCCACCAGGTGTACCCGTTGCTCGACACCGAGTCCACCACCGAGCCCGTGCCGGTCTACAAGCCCGAAGAGGCTCCCGGCCGCAAGACGGAGCCCACGACCCGGAAGACGGATCCGGGCAAGAAGAAATGGTGGCAGTTCTAGGCCGGTGACCTCTCGCGGGAAGGCGCGCGTCACACGATGAGATGCGAGTTCCGGATCCTGTCGGGCGGGCGCGCGGGGCACCGCGAGGTGTTCGACAAGGCTTACATCGCGCTGGGCCGCCATCCGCAGTCGGACCTGCCGTTCGACCCCGACAAGGACATCGACGCCTCGACGCGCCACGCCGCAGTCATCCGGACGGGTGAGCGCTGGGTGGTGCGCGACGTCGGCAGCCGCAACGGCACGTTCGTCAACGGGCACCGGATCACGGCCGACCACGAGCTCAAGTCCGGCGACCGGATGCGTTTCGGCCCGAACGGGCCCGAGGTGGAGTTCCAGGTCGTGGCGGACGGCGCCGAGCAGGTGGTGCCGGCCGTGCACCTGCCGCCGAGCGCCGCGGCGCCGCGCGCGACCAAGGACGCCGCCGCCGGGCGGCCCGCCCCCGCGACGCCGCGGGCGCCGAGCACCACGTCCGTGCTCCGCGCGCAGGTGAGCCAGCAGGCCTCGCGCTACCGCGCGAGCCTCGTGGTGCTCGCGGTGGTGGTCGTGGCGGCGGTGGCCGTGGTGCTGTGGCAGGGCCGGACCGCGCAGAAGAACATCCAGACCATCAGCACGCAGCTCGACACGCTGACGAAGCAGCTCGTCGCGCTCCGCACGGCCGCCGCCCGCGCCGACTCCGAGTCGACGGCCCTGCGCGCCGAGCTCGCGACCGAGCGCGATCCCACCCGGCTCGCCGCGCTGCAGCAGCAGTACGCGGCGGTCCAGCAGCGACGCCAGAACATCACCGTGGCCCAGGGCGTGAACTGGGCCTCCATCAACCGGGCGAACGCGCGCGCCGTCGCGATGATCTACGTGCAGTTCCCGGACGACTCGACGTTCACGGGCACGGGCTTCGGCGTCACCACCGGCGGCCTGCTCCTCACGAACAAGCACGTGGTGATCGACCACGCGGGCCGGATGCCGGTCCGGATCGCGGTGCAGTTCGCGGGCAGCAAGGACGTGTATCGCGCGATCCTCGAGCGCACGTCCACCGACGCCGACGTGGCCACGGTCCAGATCACGGACTCGGGCTCGTTCCCCGTCGTGAGCGGCCTCAAGGTCGACCCCTCGAGCGACAGCGTCGGCGACCCGATCGCGCTGCTGGGCTACCCCGGAGGCCTCGATGCGCCGATGGGCGGCACCGCCGAGCACCCGATCGTCCAGCCCACGCTCGCACCGGGCACCATCGGCAAGATCCTCCCCGACTCGCTGCTGCAGCTCGACGCCTACAGCACCACGGGCGCGAGCGGGAGTCCCGTCCTCAACCGGCATGGGCAGGTCATCGGCATCGAGTTCGGCGGCCTGAAGGAGTCGAACGGCCGCATCGTGCTGGGCCTCCCCATCAAGCGCGCGACCCCCCTGCTCTCTTCCTCTTCTTCGCGGGAGTAAGTCCATGCGATTCCGTCGTGCGTTCGCGCTCCTGGGCGCGAGTGCGGCCATCCTGTTCACGGCCTGCAAGGAGCCGCCGTTCGCTCCGCGCTGGGACGCGGACTGGTACGTGCCGCTGAGCTTCCAGACGATCCCCGTGCCGTCGGGCGCTATCCTGAACGGCGCCTCCAATCCAGACAGCTTCCCGGGCGGGCCGCTCTCGCAGGGCCTGAGCGGGGTGCTGGGCACGGTCACGAAGAATCTGGTCACCGATCCCGCGCGCTGCTCGGCGCCGAGCAACCCGGCCCTCTCGTGCGATCTCGTCACCGTGACGATGACCAAGACGCTGGCGCTCACCGTGCAGGACACGGTCTTCGTCGGCAACGCCGCGAACGTCCTGAACGCGGCGGGGAGCCTGACCTCGGGCACCATCGCGCTCCCGATCGGTCTCACCGGTGCGCAGTCGAGCCAGACCGACAGCGTCTACCTGTCGCCGGCCCAGGTCGCGATGCTCCAGGCCCTGGGCTCGAGTCAGGGCCAGCTGTACATCCAGGTGCGCGGCGTGCTGAGCAACCAGAGCGGCGGCACCATCACCACGACCGGCGCCGACGCGATCGGCATCACCAGCCTGACGGCGACGATCCGCGTCGCCGTCTCCCACAAGTAGGAGGACCGCCATGAAACGGACTTCGCTCGTCCTGGCCGGCCTCCTCGTGCCGGCACTGCTGCAGGCGCAGCTCGCCGATCCCTCGACCCGCGCCCTCGGCATGGGCGGCGCGTACACCGCGCTCGCGCGCGGTTACGAGGCGGTGGCGTGGAACCCAGCCATGCTCGCGGCCGTGGGGCGCCCCGGGTTCACCATCGACTTCCCGCACTTGAACGTGGAGTTCGGCAGCAACGCGTACGGCCTGTCGGACGTGAAGAAGTACGCGAACACGTACCTGACGACCAGCGACAAGCAGACGCTGCTCGACAAGATCAAGGACTCGACGCTCACGATCCGCTCGCTCCTCGGCGTCGCGCCGTTCGGGCTCTCGATCGGGCCCGTCGGCCTGCTCGTGAGCGAGGCGGGGCAGATGAGCGTCGGCGTCGGGAAGAACGCCGTCCAGCTCGCACTGTTCGGCAACGCCCCGTTCGGCACCTCGTCGCTGTTCAGCGCCAAGGGCTCCAACGGCATGGCCTGGGCGGCGACCACCATCGCCGGCAGCTTCGCGCTGCCGATTCCCTCCCCGCTCGGCCACCTGGCCGTGGGGGCAACCTACAAGTACGTCATCGGCAACTTCATCGGGCGGGCCGCCGACCTCGGCAGCCAGGTGGCGTTCAATCCGCTGTTCACCGCGACCGAGGCGGGCGAGGCCGTCTACACCAACTACGAGACCAACTGCGGCAGCTTCAGCCCGTTCAAGAGCGGCATGTGCGGCGGGCGGGCCGGCACGGGCTGGGGCGTGGACCTCGGCGGCACGCTGCAGCTCGCGGGCAAGGGCATCACGCTGTCCGCCGTGCTCGTGAACGCGCTCGGCAGCATGAAGTGGGACGAGAGCCGGCTGTACTACGGCTACACGATGCGCTCGGACTCGGAGACGGCGGACGGCCAGGTCAATCCGTCGCCGACCGACACGTCGTTCACGCTCAAGACGGCGGCGGCGATCGCCGCGAACCCGCAGGCCCAGGCGCTCAAGAACGCCGTGCTGGCCAACTCGGATTTCTCGAAACTGGCCCGGGTGGGCGCGGCCCTGCGGAGCGGGCCCTTCACGCTGGCGGGCGACCTGCAGATCCGCCTGAAGCAGGGACTCGACCAGCAGCCCAGCCAGCTCCTGTCGGTCGGCGGAGAGTTCCGCCTGCTGGGCATCCTGGCCTTCCGCGGCGGCGCCTCGTCGGACTTCGCCGGGGCGACCGCGTTCGGCGGCGGCCTCGGGCTGAGCTTCCTCGGCATCAACATCGACGGGTCCGTGCAGGACATCGTCGGCTCCACCCGGCCGGGCGTGCGGGTGGGGGCGGGGCTGGGACTGATATTCTGACCGGAGGGTGATGACGTGATGAGGTGAGGAGGTGAGTGTGCATCACCTCCTCACTTCATCACCCCATCACCTTCATCACCTCATCGCCTCCCCGTTTGATCTTGCGGCGCACGATCCATCCCGCCACCAGCGCCGCGCCGGCGCCCAGCGCCCACGCCGTCGAGCCGACCACCACCCCGCCGATGGCCAGCATCGCGCCCAGCACCATCGCGAGCATCGCACCCGCCTCGGCGAAGTCGCGCCCGAGGTTCGAGGCCGGGGCCGCGCCGACCCTCGCGCGGACCGAGGCCCAGCCGGGGCCGCCGGGCCGGGCGCGCGCGTAGAACTTCTCGAGTACCGCCGGGGCTTCCGGGGCGGTGGCGAGCATCACGGGCACCCACACGGCCAGCGCGCCGAAGGCCGTGAGCGCGAGCTTGGCGCCGAAGCTCAGCGCGTCGAGCCCGGGCACGAACGTCGCCAGCAGCGCGATGAGCGGGGCCACGAGCAGGGCGGCCCACTCCGCCCACGCGTTGACCCGCCACCAGAACCAGCGCAGCAGCAGGACCGTGCCGGAGCCGTTGCCGATCAGGATGAGGAAACGGAAGATCCGGCCCACGTCGTGCATCGCGAAGCTCGCCGCGGCCGAGAGGAGCGTGATGAGCAGCGTGGCGGCCCGCCCCACCAGCACGAGGCGTCGCTCGCCCGCGTCCCGCTCGACGAAGCGCTGGTACACGTCGCGCACGATGTAGGAGGCGCCCCAGTTGATCTGGGTGGAGACGGCCGACATGAACGCGGCGACGAGCGAGGCGAACACGAGCCCCAGCACGCCGACCGGCAGGTAGTGCAGCATCATGAGCGGGTACGCCGTCTCGGGATCGGCCAGGCCGGGCAGCACGACCAGCGCGGCCAGCGCGACGACCACCCATGGCCACGTGCGCACCACGTAGTTGATCACGTTGAAGAGGCCGGCCGCCCGCTCGGCCGCGCGCTCGTCGCGGACCGACGAGAGGCGCTGCACGAACATCCCGCCGCCGTCGGCGCCGCGGTACGCCCACCACTGGATCCCGATGTAGCCCAGGAAGGTGCCGAAGGGCAGCGCCACGTCACCGGGCCGGGGGAGCAGGCGGAGCGCGTCGCCGTGCCCCAGCTGCACCAGCCGCTCGCGCAGGGCGCCGAGGCCGCCGACCTCGGCGAGCGCGAAGCCCGCGACCAGCATCGCGCCGACGAGCGCGAGGCAGAGCTGCAGGAAGTCGGTCGCCACCACGCCCCACAGGCCGGCCGCCGCCGCGTAAACGAGCACCACCAGCACGATCGCGACCACCGCCCAGAGCTGCGGGTCGCCCGGCAGCGGGAGCCCGCTCATCGCCCCGATGGCGACGAGCACCTTGCGCATCGCGAGCATCCCGTAGCCGATGCCGAGGCAGTTGATGGGGATGGCGAACAGCAGGGCGCGCGTGCCGCGCAGGATGGCGGCGGGCTTCCCGCCGTAGCGCAGCTCGATCAGTTCGGCGTCGGTCATGATCGTCGCGCGCCGCCACAGCCGCGCGAGCACCACGGCCATCAGGACGTGGGTGAAGGCGAAGCTCCACCACTCCCAGTTGCCGGCGACGCCGCGCCGCGCCACCACGCCCGTGACGTAGAGCGGCGTGTCCACGTTGAACGTCGTGGCGGCCATGGACGCGCCGGCGAGCCACCACGGGATGGCGCGGCCGCCGACGAAGAACTCGGCGAGGCTCTTCGAGCCGCGCCGCGCCAGCACCATGCCGAGCGCGAGCGTGCCGCCGAGATACGCGGCGACGACGATCCAGTCGAGAGGATGCACTAGCCGGCCAGGAGGCGCTCGGCCGCCGCGCGCTGCATCGGCAGGTCGCCCGACCACGCGCACCACACCGGCCCGGTGCCGGGGATCTCGGCGAGGAGGCGCGGGTGGCCGAACAGCACGACCGTGGCGGGGGCCATCAGGGCCGCGGCGAGGTTGCGCCGCGTGGCCGCCGCGAGCGTCGCGCGGCCCTTGCCGCCCTTCACGTCGGCGAACAGCGCCACGATCCGCTCGGCGCCCGGCTCGACCGGCACGCCGCGGCGGGCGAGCGCCTCGGCGAACGCCGTGCGCGGGGGCACCGGATAGGTCCCGCCCGCGTCGTCGTCCACGATCGCGAGGTCCACGGCGCGCGGCGGAGCGGCGCGCTCGCCGCGCACCCGCCGCACCGCCGCCGACGCCAGGGCGTGCGCCCGCTCCGCGTGGCGCGCGAGCTGCGCCGCGTCGAGGCGGCGGGGCCCCGCGGTCCGGCCCACCGCGGCGAGCCGGCGGCCGAGCGAGGCGTCGAGCCGGCCCCGCGAGAGCGCTCCCGACGCCGCCGCGCGCTCCAGGGCGGCGACCACGCCGGGCACGTCGTGCGGGTAGAGCAGCAGGTCGCAACCGGCCTGCAGCGCCAGCACGGCGCCCGCCTGCTCCCCCGCGCCGTGGAGCGCGCCCTCCATGATCAGCGCGTCGGTGACGACCAGGCCGTCGAACGCGAGCTCGTGCCGCAGGACGTGGTCGAGGATGGGGCGCGAGTGCGTGGCCGCGCGTCCGGTGGGATCGAGCGCGGGATAGGCCACGTGCGCGCTCATCACGCCGGCGACGCCCGCCCGCACCGCCCAGCGGTACGGCGCCAGGTCCGCCTCGAGCACCTCGCGCGGCGCGCCCACCACCGGCAGCTCGGCGTGCGAGTCCGCCGTCGTACGGCCGTGGCCGGGAAAGTGCTTGGCGCAGGCCAGCACGCCACCCGACTGGCAGGCCGAGATCCACGCGGCGGCGCCTCGGCCGACGGCCTCCGGATCGTCGCCGAGGGCGCGCGTCTGCACGATGGGGTTGGAGGGCTCGACGTCGAGGTCCACCACCGGGGCGAGCGCCCACGAGACGCCGACGTCCCGCGCCTCGGCCGCGGTGATGGTCGCGGCTTCGGCGAGCGCCTCGTCACCCAGCGAGGCGACGGCGAGGGCCGGCGGCAGCGCCGTGAGTCCGGCGACCTGCTGCCCCGCCCCGCGCTCGAAGTCCGAGGCCACCAGCAGCGGATGCGGCGCAGCGGAGGCGACGTCGGCCGCGAGGCGCGCGACCGCCTCGCGCTCCCCGCCGAAGACGATGAAGCCGCCGACGCCGAGCGCGAGCGCCTGCTCGACCGCCGGGAGCGCGGGCGCGAAGCCGCGGTCGGCGTCCCAGCGCACGGCGGGCAGCACCAGGGCCGCGAGCGGCTTCATGCCGGCGTGACGCGCCCGAGGATCCGCGGGCCACGCGCCCCGGTGGCCGCCGGCTCGTTGCCCGTCCTGCCCGTCCGCGCGAGGAAGCCGAGGAACGCGAACGCCGCCGCCTCCTTCGCGTCGCCGTCGAAGAAGAGCTCGTCGAAGGCGCGGTGCGCGGGACCCGGCCACGCCGCCGCGATCTGCCGCACCAGCTCGGGGTTGTGCGCGCCGCCGCCCGAGCGGACGACGTCGAGCGGGCGCAGCTCCGCCGGGATGAAGCGCCCGGCTGCGGCGCCGATGGCGCGGGCCGTGACCGCCACGGCCGTCGCGATGGTGTCGGCGGGCGAGGCGCCCAGCTCCCGGCAGTGGGTGATGAGGCGGTGCGCGTACGCGACGCCGAACGTCTCGCGGCCGGTCGAGCGCGGAGGCGGCGCCGCGAAGAACGGATGCTCCAGGCACGCGTCCACCACGGCCGCCACCGGCCGCCCGGTACGCGCGATGGCGCCGTCCTCGTCGAAGCGGCGCCCCGGGTAGAGGCGGCGCACGCACTCGTCGATCACCATCACGCCCGGCCCCGTGTCGAGCGCCACGACCGGCGCGGCCGAGCCCCGCGGGGGGACGACGGTGAAGTTCGCGATCCCGCCGAGGTTGAGGAGCGCGCGCGGGCCGTCGGGCCTCGCGAACAGCAGCCGGTCGGCGCGCGGGACGAGCGGCGCGCCGTGTCCGCCGGCCGCGACGTCGCGCGAGCGGAAATCCGAGACGACCGGCACGCCGAGCCGCTCGGCGATCACCGCCGCGTCGCCGAGCTGGAGGCTCGCGCGCTGCGGCTCGTGCCAGATGGTCTGGCCGTGCGACGCGACGAACCCCAGCTCGCCGGGGGACACGCCACCCCTCGCCAGCACGGCCAGGGCGGCGTCGGCGAACCAGGCTCCCAGGTCGGCGTCGAGCAGCGCCAGCTCGCGGGCGCTCCCGCCCGTGATCGTGTTTCCCACGCGCTCGCGCTGCGCGTCGCTGAACGGCACGGTGACGAAGGCCACCAGCTGCAGCGCGTACGCCCCGGCGGCCGGCTCGGCGATCCTGACCAGCGCCGCGCTCACGCCGTCGAGGGAGGTCCCCGACATCAGGCCGACCGCGAGCACGGCGCCGGCCTCAGTCACCGGCGGCTCCACGGACGGGCGGCGGCGGCTCGCCCACGGCCCCGCGCACCCGGCCGCCCGCCGCCTCGAGCAGCCGCTCGGCGCCGGCGCGGTCCACGCCGCGCCTGAGCATCACGATCGCGGTCTTGACGCGGCCCTCCGCCTCGCCGAGGGCGCGGCGGGCCGCCTCGCGGCCGACCTCGCACACCTCCATCACGATGCGCTCGGCCCGGTCGCGCAGCTTGTCCGAGAGGGCGACGAGGTCCACCATCAGGTTCCCGTACGCGCGCCCCATGCGGATCATGGCGCCCGTGGTGACGGTGTTGAGCACGAGCTTCGTCGCCGTGCCCGCCTTCATCCGCGTCGAGCCCGTGAGCGCCTCGGGGCCCACCTTGGGCAGGATCGCGATGTCCACGTTCGCCAGCAGGTCGCGCGGCGGGTCCGTGCAGGAGAGCAGGATCGTGCCGGCGCCGCGCGCCGCCGCGCGGGCGAGCGCGCCGCGCACGTAGGGCGTCGTGCCGCTGGCGGCGATCCCGAACACCACGTCGGCGGCGGCGACGTCCTTGGCGTCCATCGCCTCGCCGCCGGCGTCGAAGTCGTCCTCCGCGCCCTCGGCCCCGCGCAGGATCGCGGCGGCGCCGCCCGCGATCACGCCCTGCACCAGCTCGGGCGGCGAGCCGAACGTCGGCGGGCACTCCGACGCGTCGAGCACGCCAAGCCGGCCGCTGGTGCCGGCGCCGACGTAGATCAGGCGGCCGCCGGCGCGGAAGGCGCGCTCGACCCGCTCGATGGCGCGCGCGATGGGCTCGCGCACCGCCCACACCGCCTCCGGCACGAGGCGGTCCTGGCGGTTCAGCAGCTCGACGATGCGCGCCGCATCGGCGACGTCGATGTCAACGGTGTCGGGATTCCGTTGCTCGGTGAGACGGGGATCGTGCGGGGCGGAGGGCGCCATGGGCCGGCGGTGAATCTACGCGGCGCCGGGGACGGGTCAAACGCGAGCGGGGCGCCCCGGCTCTGTGCCCGCGGCCGGCGCCGCCTCGGCGCGCGGCAGGTGCACCGTGAACGTGGTGCCGCGGCCGGGCTCGCTCTCCACCCAGATGTAGCCACCGCTCTGCTTCACGATGCCGTAGACCGTCGCGAGGCCCAGCCCGGTGCCGCGGCCCTGCTCCTTAGTGGTGAAGAAGGGCTCGAACAGCCGAGCCCGCGTGCCGGCGTCCATGCCGTGGCCGGTGTCGTGGATGCGCAGCATGACGTACCGGCCGGGCTCCACCGCGGCGTGCCCGTGCGCCCGCACGCCCTCGGCGTCCGCCTCGCCGGTTTCGAGCGTCAGCGTACCGCCCTGCGGCATCGCGTCGCGCGCGTTGACGGCGAGGTTCACGATCACCTGCTCCAGCTGGCTCGGGTCGGCGCGCACGCCGCCGAGGCCGGGCGCGAGCCGCGTCACCAGCACCACGTCCTCGCCGATGAGCCGCCGCATCAGCTTCTCCATGTCGGCGACGATCGCGTTGAGGTCGAGCAGCTTGGGCTGCAGCACCTGGCGCCGGCTGAAGGCCAGCAGCTGCCGCGTGAGGTCGGCGGCCTTCAGCGCGGCGCGGCGGATCTCCTCCGCGTCGTCGCGGCCGGGGTGCTCGGCGCCCAGCGAGACCAGCAGGAAGTCCACGTAGCTCAGGATGGCCGTGAGCAGGTTGTTGAAGTCGTGCGCGATGCCGCCGGCCAGCCGGCCGACGGCCTCCATCTTCTGCGCCTGGCGGAGCTGCAGCTCGAGCGCCGCCCGGTCCGTCACGTCGGCCGCCACGCCGATCACGGTCGTGACGGCGCCGCCCTCGTCGCGCACGGGCGAGTACCACACGTCGAAGTGCGCCTCGCCGATCGCCGTCCTCGCGCTGAACGCCTCGCCGGCCAGGGCCCGGCGCGCGTCCGCGAGGATCTCCGGGTAGTTGCGGTACACGTCGAACACCGTCCGGCCCACGACCTCCGCGGGCTTGAGCCCGAGCCCGTCGAGCCCCTTGCCCTCCGACAGCACGAAGACACCCCGGCCATCCCACGCGAACAGGACGATCGGCACGCTGCTGATCACGGCGCGGAAGAACCGCTCGCTGCTCGCGAGCGCCTCCTCCGCGCGCTTGCGCAGCGTGATGTCGCGGATGGCCACCATCCGGATCGGCCGGCCGCGGTACTGCGCCATCCGGGCCGAGAGCTCGCCGAGGAACGTGGTGCCGTCCTTGCGCAGGCCCTCGGCCTCGTACGCCGTCACGCGCCCCTCGCGGATCGCCTCCATCACCCGGCGGCGGCCGTTGATCGTGCCGAAGTCGAGCACGGACCGGCCGATGACCTCGGCCGACTCGTCGTAACCGAACGTGCGGAGGAACGCGTCGTTGACCTCCACGATCCGCCCGTTCTCGTGCAGCGCGATGGCCTCGGTGGTCGCGCCCTCGAGCGCCCGGAGGCGCGACTCGCTGTCGCGCAGCGCGTCGGCCGCGCGCTTGCGCTCGATGGCGAGCGCGACCTGCGTGGACACGAAGCGGAGGATGTTCAGCTCCACCTCGCCGTAGCGCACGCCCTCGGCGTAGCTCTGGACGACCAGCACGCCGATGGTCTTGCCGCCGGTCTGCAGCGGCACGCCCAGCCAGTCGAGCGACGGCGGCCCGATCAGTTCCACCTCGCCGCGCCGCTCGAGCTCCACCTGGACCTCCGGGGTCACGAGCAGGCCGCGCCCGGTCCGCAGCACGTACTCGGTCAGCCCCTTCCCCGGCTTCTTGGGCTGGGGCACCTCGGGGTCCGCTTCGTCCACGTAGTACGGGAAGGTCACGAGGTCGCGGTCGGCGTCGTACAGCGCGATGTAGAAGCTGCTCGCGGGCATCAGCTCGCTCACGATGCCGTGGATGACCGCGAACAGCTCCTGGAGGTCGCGGGTGGTGAGGACGGCCTCCGAGATGCGCTGCGTCGCCTTGCGCAGCGTCTCCGCCCAGCGCCGCTCCGTGACGTCGGTGGCCGTCACGAGCGCCCCGCCCACGCGCCCCTTCCGGACGACCGGCAGGACGCGCACCTCGTAGAGCGAGGGCCGGTTGCCGGGCCCCGGGGCGAGGAACTCCCGGCTCGCCGGCGCCGCGGTGGCGAACACGCGGTCCAGGAGCTGCGCCGCGGCGGCCCGGCGCTCGGCCGGCACGTGGTCGAGCACGCTGGAGCCCACGACCCGGTCCCGCGCGACGCCCGCCGGAATGCGGTTGATGTAGGAGACGCGGCGGTCCCGGTCCACGATCAGGACCGTGTCGGGGGAGTTCTCGAACAGCGACTGCCACAGTTCGGGCGCCTGGCGCAGAGCGTCCAGGACCTCGCCGGGTGCGGCGGCCGCCTTCGGCTGCCGCGGCCGGACTCCCGCCGAGCCTTTCTTTCGCGTCGGCACTACGTGCCCGCCTCCATCGCCGGGGACGCGCCCCTGTGTCGGTGTGCCGATAGGTTACGCACCCGCGCCGTCCCACGCCAGAGCGACGGCGATCCCGTCAACGCGCGTCCACGCGCAGCACCAGGGTGCCGCGGGCCGGCAGCGTCGGCGGCGCGGCGAGCGGCGCCAGCACCCGGCCGGACGCGTCGCTCCGGCTCCACGCCGCGCGGCGCCCGCCCTTCCAACGCAGCTTCACGACGCGCGGTCCGTCGGACGGATTGAGGAGCGCGACGAGCCACGAGCCCGCGTCGGGCCCGGGCTCGAGCGACGTGACCAGCACGTCCGCGGGCGCCACCACGAGGAGTGGGACGGCCGACGGCGCGCCGCCCGCCGCGGCGGTGACGAGCAGCGGCTCGCGGGCTTCCGCGCCGAAGCGCGCCGCCGCGGCGGCGCGGAAGCCGCGGTGCGCCTCGAGCGCGTAGCGGAACGTCGCCGGCCCTTCCTGGTCGGCCTTGTAGTTGGTGTGCCAGTAGTTGTTCATCACGTACGAGTAGAAAGTCTGCGAGCGCGGGATCGCGCGCATCCAGGGCGACTCCGCGTTGATTCCGCCGATCTCCACCATCGGCGCGTCGGGCGTCGCCACCGTGACGCCGAGACTGTCGTTCGAGACGTCCACCCAGCTCTGCGCCTCGACGAAGTTCTTCGCCGCGCCGCGGAGCTGGTCCGAGTCCGGCCGCACGACGCCCGACGCCACGTCCCAGCGGAGCCGGCCGCCGCGCACGCGCAGCGGGAACGCGAGGTGGACGCCTTCCGGCGTGCGCACCTTCGTCTTGTCGATCGTCACGGTCACGTCCACGCGGTCGAGCCCGCTCACGACCCGCACCTCGCGCACGACCGACCGGGCGCCCGGCGCCTCCGCTTCCGACACCACCGAGGCGACGAGCGGGCCGCGCTCGCCCGCGCGCACGGTGACGCGGGTCGGGCCGGCGGCCGCGGCCGAGTCGCGCCCCGCGACGTAGCGGTAGTCGGCGAGGCGCAGGCCGTGCGAGGGATCCACCAGGTCCGCGTCGGCCGCGTTCCACACCAGGCCCGCCACGCCGCCGCCCGCCGAGTCGAGCGCCGCGGCGACGAGCGCGTTGCGCACGGTCTCGCCCTCGACCCGCGCGTCGCCCCAGGCGCTCGCGCGGCCCGGGCGCACGCGGTAGCGGCGCCCGCTCAAGGGCGCGAGGCCGCGCACCAGCACCGCCAGCTCCCCGGTGGTGAGCCGCTGCGACGGAACGAGACGGCCGTCCGGCCCCGTCACGCGGTCCCCCGCGCGGCTCAGGTCCGCCGGCACGAGCACCAGGTCCGTCCGCGGCCACGAGGTCGTGTTGTACACGTCGAAGGCGCCCACCCCGACCTCGCCGCGCATGGCCAGCCCGTGCGCCAGCAGGTCGCGCGAGAGACTGTCGGCGCCGAGCGCGAAGGCCTGCTTGTACCGCCACTGCGCCACCACGTCCGGCGCGTCGGGCGTGTCGATGCTCGCCGCGGCGCCCCAGGTGTGCTCGTCCCACATCACCACGTCCCGCCACGCGGCGGCGGCCTCCGCCGGCCGGCAGGCGCCGGCCCCGCGCATCGCGCACAGCGCCTCCGCCTGCACCAGCCGGCTCGAGGCGGCGCGCGCCAGCGCCGTCTCGCGCGCCGTCGAGGCGGCGCCGTCCTCCCAGTAGCCCGTGAAGTCGCCGGCCGCGACCGGGAGACGGCCCGCGTAGGGCGCCTCGAGGGCGTCGAACAGCTGCGCGTGCGTCGCGATCACCAGGCGCGGCGTCACGTAGCGCGCGTTCCACTCGCGCACGTAGTCCGGCAGGTCGGGATCCGTCGGCCCGTTGTCGCCGTCCACCGTGTAGGGCAGCTGCACCGGCACGTAGGGATACCCGGCCTCGTCGAGGCGCCGCATCAAGGCGAACAGCTTCTGCTCGCCGGACACTCGGATCCGGGCCTCGTGGAACAGCGAGTAGCTCGCGCCCGCCACCCACGTCAGCACCGTGTCCTGCCCCGACGGGGAGACCCACGCGAACGGCCGGTCGCCCCAGTCCTGCAGCACGAAGCCGATCCGGTCCCCGTTGTTCGGTGCCATCGCGAACCGGTGGAAGCCGCTCCGGGCCAGCGCCGTCACGATGCCCCACGACTGCCCGGGAATGTCGGAGAGCAGCGCCGTGGTGATGGGCAGGCTGTCCTCGTCCCGGAGCCGCCGCGCGTAGTCGAAGAAGTGGCTCATCTCCGGCGCGGTCGCGAGGCCCGAGAGCACGCCGGCGTAGAAGGCGTTGAGGCCGATGCTCCCGCCGCGCACGGCCGCGACGAAGCGCGCCCGGTCGGCGGACGAGGCCTGCGCCAGCCAGCTCTCCACGGGCCAGAGCACCTCGACGTTCCAGCGGAACCGCGCCTCGGCCGGGTAGTCGCGCGTGCGGTCG
>DATKNX010000298.1:0-7266 GCA_035541085.1 Gemmatimonadales bacterium
GGTGGTGAGCCACGACCGGTGGTTCCTCGACCGGATCGCGACGCACATCCTCGCGTTCGAGGGCGAGGGCGAGGTGTACTGGTACGAGGGCGACTACCAGGGCTACGCGGCGGACTTCCACCGCCGCAAGGGCGCCGCCGCCGACCAGCCCCACCGCATCAGGTACAAGAAGCTGACCCACTGAGGAAGGGGCAGCAGGCGGCTAGCAGAACTCCTGCACGAACAGCTGGGCCGCGATCGGGATCAGGGTCGGGTGGTGGACGAGGGCCGAGGCCATCACCCGGCCCAGCGTCCGCTTCTCGGGCGCGATGCCGTTGACGGTGCGGGCCAGGCGGTTGAAGAAGTCGTCGTCGAACTTGTTGATCGTCTCCTTGAGCTTGTAGTACTTGAGGTGCGCGTCGCCCAGCAGCCGCATCCACTCGTCGTGGTACGGCTGGAGGTTGCGCGCCGACACGTCGTCCTCGGCGAGGGCGCGCGCCGCGTGCCGGCCCGCCAGCCGCCCGGCCTTCATCGCGTTGATGATCCCCCCGCCCGACAGCGGGTTGATCATGTGCGCCGCGTCGCCCGCGAGCAGCAGGCCGTCCGTCGCCGTCCGCTTGACCGTCGCGCCGCTGATCACGCCGCCCACGGTGAGGCCCGTGACGGTGCCGTGGGGGAAGTGGCGGGCGACGTAGTCGTCGAGGTAGCGGCGCACCGTCCGCCCGTCGCCCCGCAGCGTAACCACGCCGAGGCCCACGTTCGCGACGCCCGGTCCCTTGGGGAAGATCCACGCGTAGCCGCCGGGCGCGACGCTCGGGCCGAAGTGCAGGTAGATGGCGTCGGGGTCGAACTCGATGTTCGCGACCACGTACTGCGCGCACGACTCCATGTCGCGCGCCGCCACGCGCGTGTCGAGACCCGCCCAGCGGCCGACCATCGTCTCGACGCCGTCGGCGCCGATCACGACGCGCGCGGTGACCGTCTCCTCGGCGCCCGGCCCCCTGAGCCGCACCCGCCAGCCGCCAGACGCGCCGTCGGCGCGCTCGAGGGCCACCGCCTCGGTCGAGATGCGGATCGCCGCGCCGGCGCGCGAGGCGCGGTCGGCCAGTTCCGGCTCGAAGCGCGTGCGGTCGAGCACGTAGCCCACGTCCCCCTCGGCGAGGCGGACCTCGGTGTCGTCGGGGGCGATGAGGATCACGCGGGTGATGCGGCGGGAGACCCAGGCGGCGCCGTCGGGCTCGAGGAACTCCCGGAGCCCGGCGCTGCCCACGCCCTCGGCGCAGCGGACCGGGGCGCCGATGGCGCGGTCCCGCTCCACCAGCAGCACGCGGCCCGCGCCCGCGGCGGCGGCCTCCCACGCGGCCACGCAGCCCGCCGGGCCGCCGCCCACGACCAGGACGTCGACCGGCGTCACGGGGTGATGGGCCCGCGCGGAGTCACCGCTACCGAGCCACCGTCAGGCGTGGCCGGAACCCGTGCTGCCGGACCTCGACGAGGTCGCCGGGCACGAACGTCCATCCCTGCATCCAGCCGTAGGGCAAGGTGCGGCCAGGCACGATCACGAGCGGGATGAGGCGCCGCTCGTCGCGCACGGGACTGTACAGCAGGATCGCCGGCGCGTTGTTCACGTTGGAGTAGTTGGTCGCCATCATCAGCAGGCCGCGGCCCCGGTCGTCGGGGCGGAACTTGGAATCGATCGGTGCCACGGAGTGCAGGTCGCTGTCCGTGGCGACGCCGTCACGGAAGACCAGGAACCGCAGCACTTCGAGCCGGAATCGCGCCTCGAGGAGCGCGCGGACGCGCGGCGGCCGCGTCGCCCACTCGAGTGGCGGGGCATAGTCGGCCGATCCGAGGAAGGTCAGCGCCGCCGGCGCACGCTCGGTGGCGTAGCGCTGCAGCATTGCCAAGTCGGAGTCGGTCAGCGCCTGCTGCGCGGCCAGGCAGCCGTCCTGGTGCTCGGGCGCAACCAGGATCTCACACGGCCAGGGCACATCCGTGGACTCAGTGGTCCACTCCTGTGCCCGGGCGTGACCCGGCCCGCCCAGGGCCAGGGCACCCACCAGGGACACGACGGTCCAGCTATGGCGCGGCGCCACGGCCCGCCTCCTCGAAGATGTCACGCATCGGCCATCGCGAGGGCCCCGACGGGGCAGGGCGCGATGCACTTCTCACACCCGGTGCAGGCCACCGGGTCCACCACGAGCCCCCGGCGGGTCATGTGGATCGCCTCCGGGGGGCACAGGGGCATGCACAGGCCGCAGGCGTCACAGACCTCGCCGTCCACGACGGCGATGCGCTCCCGAACGGCCTGTGGCATGGGCGCACGTTACCTTTGCGCCGCGAGGAGTGTCAAGCCGAGTGTTGCCCCCGTCGTGCGCGGGGGCTATGTTAACGGCCGTTCAACGAGTTACGTGGCCTCACGTCACCCTCCATCGAGTCACTTGCCGGCATGCGATTGATGTCCTGGAATCCGGGGTCGTGGCTGCCAGCCAACGAGATTGCGGTCGACCTCGGCACGGCGAACACGCTCATCTACGTGCGTGGCGAGGGTATCGTGCTGAACGAGCCCTCCGTCGTGGCGCTCGAGAAGACGAGCGGGCGCATCAAGGGCATCGGCCTCGAGGCGAAGCGCATGCTGGGGCGCACGCCCGACGGCGTGCAGGCCGTGCGGCCGATGAAGGACGGCGTGATCGCCGACTTCGACGTGACCGAGAAGATGCTGCGCTACTTCCTCTCCACGATCATCAACAAGCACGTCTTCCGCGTGAAGCCGAAGGTAATCGTGTGCGTGCCGAGCGGGATCACGGAGGTCGAGAAGCGCGCGGTCCGGGACAGCGCGCAGTCGGCGGGGGCGAAGGAAGTGTACATGGTCGCCGAGCCGATGGCGGCGGCCATCGGCGTCGGGCTCCCGATCGAGACGCCGACCGGCAACATGGTGATCGACATCGGCGGCGGCACGACGGAGATCGCGGTGATCGCGCTGTCGGGGATCGTGTGCGACGCCTCGATCCGGACGGGCGGCGACGAGATGGACGTCGCGGTCGTGCAGCACATGCGCAAGAACCACAACGTGCTGATCGGCGAGCCCACGGCGGAGCGGATCAAGATCGAGATCGGCAGCGCCGCGCCGGTGGGCGACGAGCAGGAGATGGAAGTGAAGGGCCGGGACCTCGTGTCCGGCATCCCCAAGACGGTCACGGTGCGCTCGGACGAGATCCGCGCGGCGCTGCAGGAGCCCGTGCAGCAGATCGTGGACGCGGTGCGGCGTGCGCTCGAGATCACGCCGCCGGAGCTCGCGAGCGACATCGTGGACCGCGGGATCGTGATGACGGGCGGGGGTTCCCTGATCCGCGGGCTCGACGTCCTGCTCTCGCACGAGACCGGGCTGCCCATCCACGTGGACGAGGATCCACTCACCTGCGTCGTGCGCGGCACCGGACGCATCCTCGACGACCCCGAGAAGTACCGCACCGTCCTGACCACCTGAGCGGCGATGCCGATCGGGGCTGAACGCTACGGGTCGCGGGCCGACACGCTCGCGTTCATCGCCTGTCTGGTCTTCGCCCTCGTCGTGCTCGCCCTGCCCGAAAGCCTCAGGATGCCCGTCTCCGCCGCGCTCCGGCGCACGGTGCTGCTGCCCGCCGAGGCGCTCGAGTCGCGGGCCGCCGCGTCGCGCGAGCAGCGCCAGAACACCATCCTGCTCCGGGGGCAGCGCGACTCGCTCGCCCTCGACGCCGCCCTCGTGCCCGAGCTCGAGGCCGAGAACGTGCGGCTCCGGGCGCTGCTGCACCTGCGCGCGCGCCTGCGCACGGGCTTCGTGACCGCCGAGGTGCTGCACCAGACCGGCCTCGGCGACGGGCTGACGATGCTGCTCGGCGCGGGGCGCGCCGCCGGCATCCGGCCGCTCGAGCCGGTCGTGGCGCCGAGCGGGCTGGTGGGCATGACGATCGCCGCCGACCCGCGCACCAGCGTGGTGATGGCCTGGACCCACCCCGACTTCCGGGTCAGCGCGATGGTGGAGGGCGGCAAGATCTTCGGCGTCGTGGCCGCCCGGCGCGGCGAATCGGTGGGCGAGGTGATGGAGCTCCGGGGCGTGCCGTACCGCGACTCGCTGCCCACGGGCACGCCCGTCGTGACGTCGGGCCTCGGCGGCGTCTTCCCGCGCGGCATCCCCATCGGCACGGTGCTCGGCATGCTGCGCGAGTCGGAGGGCTGGGAGCGCACCTACCTGCTGCGCCCGGCGGCGCACCCGGCGCAGGTGACCCACGTGCTGGTGCTCTCGCAGAGCCTGGCGGCCGACTCGCTGGAGGCGGCGTTCGACACGCTGGCGGCGCCGGCGGACAGCGGGCCCGGGGGGGAGGAGCCGTGAGCGTCGCCGCGCCGCGCCTGAGGCTCGCCGCCGTGCTCGCGCTGCTGCTGCTGGCCCACCTGTGGCTGAGGCCCGCGCTGTTCCCGGGACGCTTCGCGCCGGACTTCGTCTTCGTGGCCCTGCTGTTCTTCGCCATCCGTTCGCGGCCCGGCGCCGCCGCCCTCGCGGGCCTCGTCGTGGGCCTCCTGACCGACGCCGTCGCCCCGACGACCTTCGGTGCCGCGGCCTTCGCGCTCACCATCGTGGGCTACGCCGCGGGCTGGCTCAAGGCGCTGGTCTTCGCCGACAACCTGCTCGTGACCGCCGTGTTCGTGTTCGCGGCCAGCTGGCTGCGCGACCTGCTCGAGCTGGCGGCCAGCAACGCCCTGCGCGGCGCCGCCGTCGGCACGCAGCTGCTCGTCTTCTCCCCGGTCGCCGCCCTCAGCACCGCCGCGGCCGCGGTGGTCGCGCTGTTCCTCTTCCGGCCCTGGCTCCGCTCGGCGCCGACCCTGTGAGCGAGCGCTCGGCGTTCCATCCGTTCGTCCTCGCGCGCCGCGGCGTCGCCGCCCGCAACGCGCTCGCCGTCGTGTTCGTGCTCCTGACGGGCGCCTTCTTCCGGCTGCAGGTCCTCCAGCACGACCGCTACCGGATGAAGTCGGAGTCGAACCGCCTGCGCCCGATCCCGCTGCCCGCGCCGCGCGGCCTGATCCTCGACCGGCACGGCGCCGTCATCGCGGAGAACGTGCCCGGCTACTCGGTGTCGCTGCTGGCGGAGAGCGAGGACTCGCTGCGTGCCCGGCTCGGGCGCCTGGCGCCCATCATCGTCCTCGATTCCGCCGCGACCGAACGGGTGGTCGGCCGCTTCCGCGCCGCCCCCTACGAGCCCACGGTGCTCGTCAAGGACGCGCCGTTCCCGCTCGTCGCGCGGCTCGAGGAGCACAGCACCGAGCTGCCCGGCCTCGTGATCCAGACGGAGCCCAAGCGCGAGTACCCCGACAGCTTCTTCGTGGCTCACCTCGTCGGGTACGTCGGCGAGGTCACGGAGGCCGACCTCGCGGGCCCCTACAAGGGCCGCCGGCCGGGCACGGTCGTGGGGAAGGACGGCCTGGAGCGCCAGTACGAGTCCACGCTCGCCGGCTCCGACGGCGTGCGCTTCGTCGAGGTGGACGCGCTGGGCCGCGTCGTGCGCGACGAGGGCGCGGCGGCCGCCCTGCCGCCGGTGCCGGGACGCGCGCTCCACACGACCATCGACCTCGGCCTGCAGCGCTTCGTCGCGTCCATCTTCCCGCCGGGGCGCCACGGCGCCATGGTGGCGATGGACCCGTTCACGGGCGACATCCTCGCGCTGTATTCCAGCCCCGCCTACGATCCCAACGCGTTCGTCGGCGGCATCTCCCCCGAGCTGTGGGATACGCTCAACGGCGATCCTGGACACCCGCTGCTCGATCGAGTCATCGCGGCGCGCTATCCGCCCGGCTCGACGTTCAAGCTGGCCACGACGCTGCTCGCGCTGGAGGACGGTCTCGTCGACTTCGATTCCCGGATGCCGCAGCCCTGCCGGGGCGGCTTCCAGTTCGGGACGCGCTTCTTCCACTGCTGGGATCCGAAGGGCCACGGGTCGCTGAACCTGGTCCAGGCCATCGCCAACTCCTGCGACACCTATTTCTACCAGCTCGGCCTGAAGCTCAGCGTCGCGTCCATCGTCTCCGGGGGCGCCGGCCTGGGGTTCGGCGACCGCACGGGCATCGACCTGCCGGGCGAAATCCGGCCGGCGTTCCCGGACTCGAACTACTACGACCGGGTGTACGGGCGGGGCGGCTGGACGCAGGCCGTCGCCTTGAACCTCGCCATCGGCCAGGGGGAGGACGCGCAGACCCTCATCAACATGGTGCGGTTCTACTCCACGCTCGCCAACGGCGGGCGTGTCGTCCGGCCGCACATCTTCGCGACCTCGCACCGCGACGTGACCCGCGTGCCGCTGCCCGACAGCGTCTTCCTCGGGATCCGGAAGGCGCTGCTCGCCGTGGTGGAGCAGGGCACGGCGCGCTCGGTGCGGATGACCCAGCTCCAGCTGGCGGGGAAGACCGGCACGGCCCAGGAGACGAACGGGAAGGGCCTGAACGACGGGTGGTTCATCGGCTTCGCGCCGGCGGACCGCCCGCTGATCGTCGTGGGCGGCGTGTTCGAGGACATCACGCAGCACGGCACCGTGGTGGCGCCGTACGTGGCGCGGATCGCCGAGCGCTACGTGCTGGGGCCCGACACCACGGCCCGGGGGCGCGCGTCGGAATCGGTGCCGCTCGAGATCCAGGAAGACACGGCCGCCGGCGCCACGCCGCTCCCCGCGAGGCCGCGGGCGCCCGTGCCGGGAGGGCAGCCGGCTCCGGCCGCCCCGGTCCCACCCGACACGGCGCGCCGGAGCGCCGGGGTGCCGCGCTGATGCTGGGCAAGGTGGACCGGCGCCTGGCGGCCGTCGTGCTGGCGCTCACCGCGTACGGCATCCTGATCCTGTACTCGGCCGGCCAGACCGACGTGCCGACCTCGGTGGAGCACATCTGGGAGCGCCAGCTGGTCTGGCTCGCCCTCGGGGTCGTCGCGGCGATCCTGGTCATGCGGGTCTCGCCGCGGCTGCTGGAGTGGGCGGCGCCGGCGTGCTACGTGGCCGGCATCGCCGTCCTGCTCGTCACGCTGGCGATCGGCACCGGCGGCGGCACCGCGGCGTCTTCCCACTCGTGGATCACCATCGGTGGCAAGCGGCTCGGCCAGCCGGTCGAGTTCGTCAAGCTCGCGACGATCCTGATGCTGGCGCGCTGGATGGCGGGCCAGCGGGACCCGCCGCGCACCCTGCGCGAGCTGATGGTGCCGTGCCTGATCGCGGCCGCGCCCGCCGCGCTCGTGGCCCTCCAGCCGGACCTCGGCAGCGCCCTCGTCTTCGGTGG
>DATKNX010000299.1:0-9761 GCA_035541085.1 Gemmatimonadales bacterium
GTGCAACTGGTGGCTCCGGCCGCTGAAGAGGGGGCCGGAGTCGGAGGGTGCCTGGAGCAGTGCCAGGAGCGCGAGGGCCGGGAACATGGGCCGGAGAATCTACAACGGAAGGGTGGAGGGTGTGGGGGGTAGGGCGTAGGAAGCGGCTTCGCGCCCCTACACCCTTCACCCTACCCCCTGCACCCTGTCTTCAGCCTACAGTGTGTGGCCCACCAGGGCCTCCAATGTCGCCCGCGCGATGAGGTAGTTGTAGCGCGCCTCGACCAGCGTGACCTCGGCCTGGTTGAGGGCGGTTTCGGCGGTCAGGAGGTCCACGATCGTCGAGGCGCCGAGCCGGTAGCGCTCCTGCTGCATCCTGAGGCTCTCCTGCGCAGCGGCCACCGACGTGCGCGACACGTCGATCTGCGCGGCCGCGGCGTCGAGCGCCGTCACATCCTGTGTGAGGTTCGCGTCCAGCAGGAGGCGGGCGTCTCGCAGCCTGGCCTGGGCCGCGATCGCGTTGGCGTCGGCCGTGACGATGCTGGCCTCGCGCACGAACCCGTTGAAGATCGGGTAGCTCAGAGAGACGCCGACGGACCAGGTGCCGGTGTAGGTCTGGCTTGCGCCCGCCGGCGTGGCGTCCCAAGGAAAGAGTACCGAGCCCGACCACCGCTGGCTCGCCCCCAGGCTGAGCGTCGGCCAGTACTGGGCGCGCTGCGCGCTCAGCGAGGCTCGGGTCTCGGCGACCGACGCCTGCGCCTGCACCACGGCCGGCGCCGTCGCCTCGGCTTCCTGCCGCAGCGCGGCGGTGTCGAGGGACGCGAGGCGGACTTCAAGAGTGGTGTCGGGGATCGCCGCGACCATACCCTGGAGGCCGATCGCCCGCGCCAGCGTGGCCTGGGCCGTGAGGGCGTTGGCCTTGGCCTGGATGAGTTGCACTTCGGCGGTCCCATAGGCCACGCTTGCCGTCAGCGAGTCGGAGCGCGTCGTGGCGCCGAGCCGGAGTTTCTCGGTCGTCAAGCGAAGCTGCTGGTCGTTCTGGGCCAGGTTGGCCTGGGCCACCCCCACCAGCTCCTGGGTCGAGAGCGCGGCGAAGAACGCCTGCTTGGTATTGAGGTCGGTCGCGTAGTCCTGCTGCAGCAGCGCCGCCTGGTTCAGATCGCGAGTGGCGTTCGCCGCGCGCATGTTGGCGCCGCGCTGGAACCCCGTGAACAGGTTGAGGCTGGCGCTGAGCCCGAACGAGGACGAGTTCGCCGTTCCGTTGACGACCGTGCCGGTGGCGGAGTTGAACTTCTGGCCCGAGCCCGTCGCGGAGCTCGCGCTACCGCTGATGGTCGGCAGGTACGTGCCCCAGGCTTGGGTCACGCCCATGTTGGCCACGCGCAGGTTCTGTTGCGCCTGGACCTGGGAGGGGTTGTACTCGCGGCCGCGCTGCAGCGCCTGGGCGAGGGTGACGCGCTGCGCAGGCATCATCTGCGTGGTGTCCGGTGCCACCATCGGTGCGGCGGGCGCGGCCGGAGTCGCTACCGGCTTCGGCGGCGGTGTCGGAGTCGTAGGCTGCTGGGCGACGGCGGCGCCGGCGAGCAGGGTGCCGAGGGCCAGCGCGGAGAGCGATCGAGTGAGCGTCATCATGGCTTCTTGGCTTGCGCGGCCGCCGTGCTGTCGGCCCGGGCGCGTTCGGCCCGGTCGCGATCCAGCAGCCGCTGGTACGACTCCCGCTGCGCGGGAGTGAGGATGGGACGGATCTCTTCGGCCACCAGGGCGCGCTCCGAATCGAGCTGTGGGCGCACGACCTGGATGATGGACCGCATCTTGGGCTGGTGGCGGTGCAGGACGGCCACGACGGAGTCGTGCTGGGCGGCGGAGAGGCGCAGCTCGCGCGTCAGGTAGCCCGAGTAGGTGCTGCGGTCGGCGCAGCGTCCGCGGCCGACGCCGATCCAGGCCTCGAGCGCGGCCCCGGCCACCAGACCCACGACGGCCACGGCGACCAGCAGACCCACGGCCCACGCCTTCGACTTGTCCGCCATCGCGCCGTCCTAGTTGCCCAGGGTTTCCGCGAGCACGTACGACGTGCCCGGGCTCGTGCCCATCAGGTCCGACGCCAGCGTCGGCGTGGAGGACGAGCCGCCGACCGCGGCCCGGCCCACCGGAAGCGCCAGCGCGAGCGCCAGGAGGATGATCGCCGCGACGACCCACGGCCGCGCCCAGGCCTCGAGCCACGTCCACGCGACGGTGCCGGCGGCGCCCGCCGCCCGGCGCCGGTGCAGCGCGCCGGCGGCGCGCAGCAGCACGGCCTCCGTGAACGCCCGCCCGTCGTCCGCGGGCGCGAGCAGGAGCTTCAGATCGTCGTTCATCGTTCCTCCAAGCGCCGCGCCGGGTCGTAGACCGCCAGTGCCGCCCGCAGCGCACGGCGCGCGTGAAACACGTCCGACCGCACGGTGCCCTCCGGGATCTCGAGCACCGCCGCGATCTCCGCGTGGGAGTACCCCTCCACGTCGAAGAGCGTGACCGCCACCCGCTGGCGCTCCGGAAGCTGAGCCAGCGCGACCGCCAGCCTGGCCCGGATCTCGGCCCCCTCCGCGTGCGTCGCGGGCGACGTCGCGCGCGAGGGCGTGCGCTCGTCGAGCGCGTCCGCGCGGCGGACGTTCCGCCGCCGCACCAGGTCGATCGACGCGTTCGCGGCGATGCGCATCAGCCACGGGCCGAACGGCCGCGCGGCGTCGTACGTCTCGAGGCGGTCGAGCGCCGAGAGAAACGCATCCTGCGCGGCGTCGTCGGCGTCGTGCGCGTCGCCCGTCACCGCGCGCGTCAGCCGGCGCACCGCCGCCTGATGGCGCTCGACGAGCGCGCCGAACGCGTCCCGATCGCCGGCGGCCGCCTGCACCGCCAGCACCGCGTCGGGCTCCTGGTGTGTATTACGCAGAGGACAACGGGTGCGTTGGGGACACGCTACGACGCCGCGCCCAGCCCGAGGTCGCGCTCGATCGGCCGCAGAGCCCCGATCACGAACTGGATGTGATCTTCGAGCGGCACGCCCAGCTCCTGGGCGCCCTGCTGGATTTCGTCGCGATTCACGTTCCGCGCGAAGGCCTTGTCCTTGAGCTTCTTCTTCACCGAGGGCACCTCGAGATCGGCCAGGCTCCGGCTCGGCCGCACGAGGGCGCAGGCCACCAGGAAGCCGCACAGCTCGTCCACGGCGAACAGCGTCTGCGCGAGCGGCGTGTCGCGCGGCACCCCGGTATAGGATGCGTGAGCGAGGATGGCCCGTCGCAGCGGCTCCGGATAGCCCTTCGCCGCGAGGATCTTCGCGCCCTCCGACGGATGCTCCTCGGTGGGGCTGCGGTTCGCGTTGGGATAGCGCTCGTAGTCGAAGTCGTGCAGCAGGCCCACGACGCCCCACGTCTCCTCGTCCTCGCCGGCCTTGCGGGCGTAGGCCCGCATCGCGGCCTCCACGGCGTACATGTGCTTCCGGAGGGCGTCGGAGGGGGTGTACTCGTGCATCAGGGCGAGAGCTTCGGCGCGGTTCATGAGGAATCCGTACGAGGAGGTGATGAGGTGATGAGGTGATGAAGTGATGAGGTGATTGGGGTCCGGTCGTCGGTGAACGGTAAGGAAGTTACACGGGGTACGATGCCACGGCACGGTCAGCGGGCGGGCATTCCGCGCCGCTCCCGGGCCAGGAGTGCCAGGGCGACGCCGTTCGTCCAGCCGAAACCGTCCTGCGCCGGGTACTCGCCGCCGCCCGCCGGCCGCGCGGGGTCCGCGACGTCGTACTTCTCCATCATGCGGCCGGTGGCGCGGAAGACGCGCCGGTTCAGGGCGAGCCACCGCGCCGAGATCGTGTCGGCCAGCGCGTCTTGGCCGTAGCGGCGCAGTCCCGCGACCGCCATCCACTCCAGGGGAGCCCAGCCGTTGGGGGCATCCCACTGCTGGCCGCTCGGAACGAGCGACGTCACGAGGCCGCCCGGACGCAGGAAGTCGCGGCTGAGCCGCGCGGCCACCGCCCGCGCCTGGGCCGAATCGGCGAGGCCGGCCCAGAGCGGCGCCACGGCCGCCAGCGTGGGCCGGTCGCTGACGCGCTCGCCCGTGCGCCAGCGCACGTCGTAGAACCAGCCGGAGGCGGAGTCCCACGCGACGGCGACGAGCGCGCGGCGGCGGCGCTCGGCGGCTTCGGCGAACCGGCGCGCGACGGCCGCATCGCCGGGCCGGCCGCGCCAGGCCCGGAGCGCGGCGATCAGCCGCTCCTCCCGGTAGAGCAGGCAGTTGAGGTCGAGCGGCGCGAGGTCCGTCGTCTCGAGCGTCGCGAGGTCGCGGGGATCGCGCAGCCAGCGGCTGGAGAAGTCCCACCCGCTCTCGGCCGTCGCGCGCACGTTCCGCATCAGGCCCGCGCGGCGATCGGCCGGGACGCGCTCGGCCAAGGCGACGTCCTGGCGGAACGACTCCGGCCGCGGGTCGTCGCGGTCGTCCCAGTAGCGATTGAGCACCGCGCCGCGGGGCAGCCGCACCACGCGGCGCACCGCAGCGGCGGATGTCACTCCCGTCTCGCCGTCCATCCAGAACGCGTGCTCGGTTTCGAGCGCGTCGAGATAGGGCAGCGCCTGGCTCGTGTCGGTGGCATCGGCCAGGAGCGCGACCATCGCCGCCAGGAACGGCGGCTGGCTGCGGCTCAGGTAGTACGTGCGATTGCCGTTGGGAACGTGCCCGAAGGCGCGGACCTCGTAGGCGAAGTCGTCGAGCATGTCGCGCACGAGGTCGAGGCGGCCGCTCGCCACGAGGCCCAGCATCGTGAAGTAGGAATCCCAGTAGTAGACCTCGCGGAAGCGCCCGCCCGGCACCACGTACGGCCGGGGCAGCGGAATCAGCGTCGACAGGGCGACGCTCTCCGGCGTGGCCTCGCGCGTGAGGACCGGCCAGAGCGACCGGACGTGCTCCTCCATGCCCTCGCCGACGCCGGTGCGGACAACGGGCGGCAGCTCGACCGGCAGGATGAAGTTGCGCGCGACGAACGTGCCGAGGTCGAAGCCCGGCTCGTCGTGCGAGCGCGCGTACTCCGCCGCGAGAGCGGCGGGCGCGATCAGCGGCATCGCGTCCACGAAGGTCTTCGAATCCGGGAAGAGCGCAGAGCGCTCGACAGCCGCGAAGAGGGCGCCGAGATCGCTGGAGGGATCGTAGAGAGCCGGCGCGGCGGGCGCCGGCGGAGGCGAAGTCGCTCGCCTCGCGGCCGCATGGCAGCCGGCGGCAAGCGCCAGCAACGTCGCGAGGGCGAGGGCGCGAGTGGCGGCGACCGTGCGTGCGCAAGCGTCCAGGAGCATGTTCGAAGATGCGCGGAGATTCGGGGCCGGCGCCATCGCAGCGCCGGAGGACGTCGATGCCACCCCAGCCGAAAAACGAGGCGGGACGGCCATTCTGCTGCTACGCTGTCGGTATGCTGTCTAGTTGATGGCCGGCGGTGCCGGCGGCAACGGGTTGGGCGGCGGCGCCGGATGCGCGGGCGCCTGCATCTGCGCGATGGTCACAGGCACCGAGGCCGCGCGTGCGCCGTCCACGGCGATCTCGAAGGTGTAGACGCCGGGGTGCTCGAGTGGGACGTCGAAAGCCAGGACGGCCGCGGCCTCGATGTCGAGGATGCCCGCGGGGGGCTCGCCGATGGCCACGTTCCCTTCGCCGCGCAGGATCTCCTGCCCCTGCGTGTCCACGAGCTGGATCAAGACCGTGTGGTCGCCGATTTCCGTTCGGCGGCCCTTGAGCCGCAGCACGAGGTGCAGCCGCGGATGGATCGCGGGAAAGCGCTCGACCCAGATGCGATCGAAGATGCCCAGGACGGAGAGCTTGCCGTGCTGGTCGATGATGGCGTGGTCGCAGACCAGCGCCAGCTGGACGTTCACGCGTCCGTCACGCGGATGCTGTTCACCACGTCGCCCTGCTTGATCGCCAGGACGACGTCCAGGCCCGTCTCCACCTGGCCGAAGACGGTGTGCACGCCGTCGAGGTGGCCGAGCGTCCCGTGCGCGATGAAGAACTGCGACCCGCCCGTGTCCTTCCCGGCGTGCGCCATCGAGATCGCACCCTTCACGTGCTTGTGCGGGTTGCCCTTCGTCTCGCACTTGATGGTGTAGCCGGGGCCGCCGGTGCCGACGCGCGGGTTCTTCGGATCCTTCGACAGCGGGTCGCCGCCCTGTGCGACGAAGTCGGCGATCACCCGGTGAAAGCGCGTGCCGTCGTAGAAGCCGCTGTTGGCGAGCTTCTCGAAGTTGGCGACCGTGCCCGGCGCCTCCTTGGGGAACAGCTCGGCGACGATCTTGCCGCGCGCCGTGTCGAACACCGCTTGCTTCTTCACTCTGCCTCTCCCGCCGCCTTGCCCTCGGCGAGCTGCTGATGGAACGTGGTCAGCTCCAGGATCTTCAACTTGCGCGGGCCGTTCGGGAGCTGGATGACGGCGACCTCGCCCACCTTGCGCTCGAGCAGCCCGCGGCCGAGGGGCGAGGCGACCGAGATCTGGTTCGCGTCGCCGTCGCCGTCGAACTCCATCGCGTCGGGCACCACCAGCTCGTAGGTGGCCTTCTCGCGCGTGGCCTGGTCCTCGACTACCACGCGCGAGCCGAGCCCGACCTTGTCCGTCGGGATCTTGGTGAGATCGATCTGCGAGAGCTTCGCGAGCCGCGACCTGAGGTGGCTCAGGCGGGCCTGGATGAACCCCTGCCGCTCGAGGGCGGCGTGGTAGTCCCCGTTCTCGCGCAGGTCGCCCATCTGGAGGGCGCGCTTGAGCGTTTCGGGCAAGGTGACCGACAGCTCGTGATTGAGCCGCTGGACCTCGTCGGACAGTTTCTGGCGAACGGCCTCGAGCATCCGGTAATCCTACCCCGGACGGCCGAAAGTCTCCAGCGTCCGGCGCAGGGAGTCCGCGTTCTGCGCGGGCAGAGCGCAGGTGGTGCCGATGCAGACGAGAGCGACGGGGCCGGTGAGGCTCGGAGCCGGCGACGTGGCCGCGTGGGCGACCACCTTCCGAGGCCGGTACTGGGCGCGGGCGACGGCCGCCAGGGATGGCGTGGCAGTAGTAGTATCAGCAACTACTATCCGGCACGCACCGGAGAGGCACAGGTCGACTGCCTGCAGCCAAGCGGCGACGAAGAGGCCGGCGTCCGCGGCCGCTCCGGCGAAGGCCGCGAGCGTTCGCTCGGCGGCGGCGGCGTAGCGCGTCTCCTCGGTGATGGCGGCGAGCCGCAGCAACGCCGAGGCCGTGACCGCGTTGGCGGCCGGCGTGGGCGAATCCTGGATGGGCTTCGCCGGCTCGCTGAGGAGTCCCTGGGACGCGCCGGGCGGCATATCGAGGAAGCCGCCGTCCGGGTCGGCGAAGTGCGCGAGGACGAAGTCGGCGAGAGAGCGCGCGCGGTCGAGCCAGCGGCTCGCGCCCGTGTGCTCGTAGGCGGCGATCGCCGCGGAGATCGCCTGCGCCTGGTCGTCGAGCAGCAGGGGAGCTGAGCCGCCGCCGGCGCGGTGCCTGAGGCCGCCGCCCGCGTCCGCCGCATCCGCCCACAGCCGCTCGAGGGCGCGCAGGGCGAACTCGGCGCAGTCGTCGCGGCCGAGGATGGCGGCCGCTTCGAGGAACGCCTCGGCGAGCATCGCGTTCCAGCTCACGTACAGCGCGCGGTCCACGGCCGGCGCCGTGCGTCGCGCGCGCGCGGCGCGGAGCTTGGCGGCGGCGCTCTCGAGGAGTCGAGCGACCTCGGACTGCATCGTTTCCATCTCGCCCGCGATGGCCGGAATGCCGCGCGCCACCCAGAGCACGTTCTTCGCAGGGTCGTGGCGCATCTCGCCTTCGGGGTAGATGTCCCAGCGGCGCCGCGCCGCCTCCCATTCGGCGGGCTCGAGCGCCGCCCGCGCCTCGTCGGCGGTCCACGTGAAGAAGTCGCCGTCGTCGTCGAGCCCGACGTCCGCGTCCTGCGAGGCGCCGAACCCGCCCTTCTCGCGGTCGGCGAGCACCTCGAAGCACCAGCGGACGATGCCCTCGGCGGTTTCGCGGAATAGCGGCGTGCCCAGGGCCGCATAGGCGTGGAGGTACGCCTTGAGCAGCTCCGAGTTGTCGTACGACATCTTCTCGAAGTGCGGCACGATCCAGCGCTCGTCCACCGAGTAGCGGTGGAACCCGCCGCCGAGCTGATCGTACACGCCGCCTTCGGCCATGCCGGTCAGCGTGCGCTCGACTATCTCGCGCCAGCGGTCGCGGCCGGTGTCCCACCAGCGGGCCAGCAGGAAATCGATCGCGGCGGGGTGCGGGAACTTGGGCTGGTGGCCGAAGCCGCCGTGACTCGGGTCGAACAGGCGCTCCATCTGCGCGGCGCCGCGCTCGAGGAGCGCCGGCGAGAGGTCGGCGTGCCCGCCCTCGAGCAGCAGGCGCGCGACGTGCCGGCGGACCTCGCGGCCGCTGCCCTCCACGCGCTCGCCCTGCCCGCGGAACACCTCGAGGACGCGCTCCAGGACGGCGCGGAAGGGCGGCCGCCCCATCCGGTCGTCGGGCGGGAAGTAGGTGCCGCCGTAGAAGACGTCGCCCGACGGCGTCAGGAGCGCGGTGAGCGGCCAGCCGCCCTGGCCGGTCAGGGCCTGCACGGCGCGCTGGTAGCGGGCGTCCACGTCGGGCCGCTCGTCGCGGTCCACCTTGACGCACACGAAGTTCTCGTTGAGGAACGCGGCGAGCCGCTCGTCCTCGTACGACTCGCGGTCCATCACGTGGCACCAGTGGCACCACACGGCGCCCACGTCGAGCAGGACGGGCTTGTGCTCCTCGCGGGCGCGCGCGAAGGCGGCGTCGCCCCAGGGGTGCCAGTGGACCGGCTGGTGTGCGGCGGAGGCGAGGTAGGCGGACGGCTCGCCGGCGAGGCGGTTCAGCGCGGGCACTCCCGGGCCACGCGCGCCGGGTGATCCCGGATGGCGGCGGGGTGGCTCACTCTTCGGACACGGGCAGGATGCCGGGGTAGTCGCCGGTGGAGGCGCCGAGCCGCGCGAGCGCGGCGGCGATGGCGGCGCGGACGCTGTCCTCGCGCTCGCTCCCGAGCGCGCGCTCGAGCGGCCCGCGCGCGAGCGGGTCGCCGATCCTGCCGAGCGCCTCGGCCGCCGCGCGCCGCACCGGCGCGGAAGGGTCGGTGGCGAGCAGTTCGCCGAGATCGCGCACGCCCTCCTTCAGCCGGGACGTGCCGATGTCGTAAGCGGCGCGCCGCCGCACCACCGCGTCGCGGTCCCGCAGCTTCTCGAGCAGCACGTGACCGGGCTCGGGCGCCACGCTACACTTCCGCCGACGGGCACAGCTCGGCCACCGGGCACTCGCCGCAGCGCGGCCGGCGCGCGACGCACACGGCGCGGCCGTGATGGATCAGCAGGTGCGGAAACAGCGTCCAGCGCCGCCGCGGCACCACCTGCATCAGGTCCTGCTCGATCTTCTCGGGATCCGTCTGGCGCGTGAGACCGAGCAGCTTGGCGATGCGCGCCACATGCGTATCCACCACGACGCCCTCGTCCTTCCCGAACGCGTTGCCGAGGACCACGTTCGCGGTCTTGCGGCCGACGCCGGGCAAGGTGATCAGCGCCTCCATCGTATCCGGCACCCGGCCGTCGAAGCGCTCCACCAGGCCCTGCGCCATCCCGATGACGCTCTTGGTCTTGTTGCGGAAGAAGCCCGTGCTGCGGATCTCGCCCTCGAACACCGCGGGGTCGGCCGCCGCGTAGTCGCCCGCCGTCCGGTATTTCCGGAACAGGTCCTTGGTGACGATGTTGACCCGGGCGTCGGTGCA
>DATKNX010000300.1:0-2173 GCA_035541085.1 Gemmatimonadales bacterium
CGGGACTCGGGCGACGCGTTGAACTTCATCCCCGAGAGCAGGATGGTGATCGTCCGGTCGCGCTCGAAGTAGACGCCCGAGGAGCGGTACACCATCGAGAAGATGGTGTCGGCGCCGCCGCCGGCGCGGATCGGCTCCCCGTTGACGTGGAAGTGCAGGCCGTCGGAGGTCGTGCCGATGTAGAGGCTGGAGCGCGAGCAGTCGGCGCCGACGGGGTGCATCGCCACGAGCAGGATGAGGCTGTCGGGCCGGTCCTTCGGCCCCTCGATCATCTCGATGTGCCAGGGCACCATCCCGCTGACGCTGAGCGCGTCGAGGTCGGTCGTGTCCACGGCGGCGCCGGAAAAGTCCGCGTAGGACGCGGAGCGGCGGCGGACCGTGACCGAGCTGGGGTTGAGGCAGCCCTGGGGCCGCGCGTCCACCACCCAGAGGTCGTAGGCGTCGCCGTTGCGGAGGACGGTGGGCGAGATGGCCGCGTTGGCCAGGGTGCGGAGGACCTCCTTCGGCGCCGTCCACGCGAGGGTGTCGGTGCTTTCCTTCATGTAGAGCACGTCGTAGCCGAGCGGCACGAGGCGCTGGTAGGCGACGAGCTTCGAGCCGAGGTCGAGCAGCTCGGGATCGGAGAGGTCGGTGGTGCTGTCGATCTCGTCGGCCGTCATGATCGGGTTGCGGATCGGCGTCCAGCGCAGCAGGTCGGTGCCGGCGGACTTGTAGCCGATGGTGTTCTCGACGATGGGCGAGCGCGTGCCGCGGTCGTCGTCGCGGAGCGTGTGCTGGCACGCGACCATGAAGCACGCGAAGTCCCTGCAGCGCACGCTGGGATGGAGGACGTTGTAGCTGCCGTCGGGCGTCGGGAGCCTCAACTCGGTGACCGCGGCGGCCGGCGGCACCGTGCCCGGGATGGAGGTGGGGGTGGCGCGGTCGCGGCACGCGAGGCCCGAGGCGGCCAATGCGGCCGCGGCGGCGCCGGCCAGGCGTCGCGCGATCCTCACGGGGGGCTTCGCAGCTCGCATCGCAGCCTCGGTGTACGACGCGCCGTTCGGTGCAAATGCTGCACCGCGCGCGCGGCGGCGGGCAAGCGAAATCGGTAGAGATTCGCTCGGCGATTCAGGGCGGCGGCGCGCGGCGGGATCGTTGCCGAGTGCCGCGCCGCGGCCGATGTTGGGGTGGGGATTCGAGCGAGGCGGCCGTGGGCGCGATCAAGGACCAGATGGAGCGGATCTACCGGGACGTGCCGCCGGCCGACATCCCGTGGAACAACGAGACGGCGCCGGAGATCCTGGTCAGCGCGGTGGCGGGCCGGGTGCCGCGGCCGAGGCGCGTGATCGAGCTGGGGTGCGGCGCGGGCAACAACGTGATGGGGCTGGCGCGGCTCGGCTTCGACGTGACGGGCGTGGACATCGCGGAGGCCGCGGTCGAGATGGGGCGGCGCGCGGCCGCGAAGGCGGGCCTGGCGTGCCGGTTCGTGGCGGCGGACGTCGTGGCCGAGCTGCCGTTCCCGGAGGGCGCGTTCGACTTCGCGTACGACTGGGAGCTGCTGCACCACATCTTCCCGGAGGACCGTCCGAGCTACGTGCGGAACGTGGCGGGGCTGCTCGCGCCGGGCGGCACGTATCTATCGGTGTGCTTCAGCGAGCAGGACCCGCAGTTCGGCGGCCGAGGGAAGTACCGGAAGACGGGGCTGGGGACGGAGCTGTACTTCTCGAGCGAGGCCGAGATCAGGGCGTTACTGGCGGAGCACTTCGCGATCGAGGAGCTGAAGACGATTGAAGTCCGCGGCAAGCGCGGGAGCCACCGGGCGGTGTGGGCGATGGGGAAAAAGCCGATCTAGACGGCCGACGCCGCGCGTGACCACGCGGCGCGGCGACGGCGTCGGTGCGCCCCGCCGCCTCGAAGTGGCGGGGCGCCTCGACGCGTCTCCCCGCTACGCCTCCGTCGGCAGGTGCACGTACATCGACTGGATCGCGAGCCGGCCGGGGCCGTGGAAGCGGTTCCAGAACAGCATCCCGCTGCTGCCGAGGAGCCCCGTCGTCAGGCGCTGCGTCTCGGTCTCCATCTGCACCGTCGGGTCCTTGTAGACCCAGCCGCCGGGCTCCACGTCGATCATCTCGCCCGCCTTCAGCACGACCTCGAACACGTTGCCGTAGCCGTGCAGCCAGACGAGGCCCTCGCC
>DATKNX010000301.1:0-6065 GCA_035541085.1 Gemmatimonadales bacterium
GATCCGCGTCCGGCCGGCGCGAACCGAGACCGCCACCTCGACCCCGCGCGTCGAGCTGGGCCCCCGCGCGCTGGTCCACGAGAAGGAGCGACCCAGCTGGCTCACCTGCCCCGGATGGCGCAGCACGAGGCGGATCTCCTCCACCATCGTCGGGAATTCGGAGTCGGGCACCTCGCCTTCCACGGTCCGCTCGTACGACAGCCGCGTCGGCCCGCCGATCCACGGGTTCTTGCGCGTCAGCTCGGCCAGCGACGGCGAGACGGGCGCGCCCGCGCGCAGCGACCGCGCCGCCTCGCGCACCGCCTCGGCCGGGATGCCGACCTCCGCCGCGAGCGCCTCGACGCCGCCCACCGTCATCGCGCCGCCCGCCGTCGGATTCGACGCCTCGATCTCGGAGGCGCGCCTGACGATCTCCCGTACCTCGCCGTCGGAATAGCGGCGCCGCGGCGCGGCCGCGCCCGTGATCTCCGCCATCAGCGCCTCCGGCGTCGCGGTCCGCTGCTCGTGCCGGATCGCCATTCCGCGCACCAGCGCACCCTCGACCGCGCTGCCCACCTGCGCGAGCCGCGAGCGGTGCGCCGCCGGCGCCTCGAGGAACCGCCCGCTCCGCACGGCGTCCTCGGTGGGCCAGCGGCCCGGCACCTCGCCCACCAGCATCTCGTAGACCACGACCGCCAGGCTGTACACGTCGGTGCGCTCGTCGAGATCCGTCAGGCCCGCCGCCTGCTCCGGGCTCATGTAGCCCGGCGTGCCGAGCGGGAAGCCGGTGCGCGTCAGGTTCGTCTGGCCCGCCGTGCTGATCGCCTTGGCGATGCCGAAGTCGGCGACGATGGGATGGTGGCCGAGGAAGAGGATGTTCTCGGGCTTGATGTCGCGGTGGAACACGCCCATGCCGTGCGCGTAGCTCAGCGCCTCCGCCACCGGGCCGGCCACCGCGAGCGCGTCGGGCAGGTCCAGCCGGCGGTCGGCCTCGAGCCGCCCGCGCAGCGAGGGCCCGTCGATGAACGGCATCACGTAGAAGAGCGTGCCCGACGCCTCGCCGGAATCGTGCAGCGCGAGGATGTTGGGGTGCGTGAGGCGCGCCGCAATCTGGATCTCCTGCAGGAACCGCTCGGCGCCGAGCGAGGCGGCGAGGTCGGGGCGGAGCACCTTGAGCGCCACCTGCCGGCGGTGCTTGCGGTCGTCGGCGAGGTAGACCGTGGCCATGCCGCCGCGCCCGAGGACGCGGCGCAGCTCGTAGCGCGCCGCCAGGGCGTCTCGGAGGTCCAGCGGGATGTCGGCCACGCGCAAGAATATTACTGCGGCGCGACGGACGTCAGTACCGGCGTGCCGGCCGCGCCGGTCCGCGCGTGCCGCGGGAGCGCGCCGGGCGCCGCTCGGCTAGCGGTCGCGCACGCTCACCGCGAGCAGCGTCCTTCGATGGAACAGGCTCTGGTCGTCGCCGATCAGGAGAACGCCGGGAAACGCTCCGTGGCTGATCACCACGCCCGCCGGCACGGCACCGGCCGGGATCCGGAACGGCTCCATCACCGTGAAGGCCTCGCCGGGTCCGATCTGATCGGCCAGGGCGTGGCGTCCCAAGGGCGGCGCGCAGGCGCCGTACTCGCGGCCGCCGGCGTCCTCCAGCACCGCTTGCGCGTCGAGTGCCCGCTGGCGCACGCGCTTCGCGTCGCTCGACACTTCGATGGTCGCGACCCACACGCGCGAATCCGGCGCCGCCGCGCACGGCGCGTCGCTCCCGGTCGCCGGCTGGGCGGCCACGCCGGCCGCACACCAGTCGTCGAAGCACTCGCGCTCGCCCGGCACGCGCGAGTCCCGCGGCATCGTCAGCGCGACCGCCACCAGGACGACGGCGTAGGCACCGACGTAGCCCCCGAGCCAGCGCGCCTGCCGCGCGGCGTCGCTCCAGCGCCCCCGCGCCGCCCGCCACAGCAGACGAACCCCCATCACCAGGACCACGATCAGCGACACCAGCAGGGCCAGGGCACCGGCCAGGTCGAGCAGCGTCATGCGGCCACCTCCACGAAGATGCGAAGTACTTTACGATGCAAAGTTGAGTGGCGCAAGGCCGGCGAGGGGAGGCGCCGGGCGGTGCCGCGCGCGGCGCCGCCCGGCCACCCTGTCCAAGCGCAGTCCCCGCAAACACGACGGGCGGCCCAGCTGCGGCCGCCCGTCGGGCATCGTCGCGCGTGCGATCTAGAAGCTGCCCAGCATCGTCGTCGCGTTGCTGGCCATCGCGACCAGCGTCTGGTTGTAGGAGTTGCCGCCGTAGCTGACCACGTACTTCACCACGCCACCCGGGACGTTGTCGGCCGTCCACCACTCGTAGTTCCCGCCGCCCATCATCGTGTACTTGATGTGCTTGGCGCTGAACGTGCCGGCCGGCGTCGTCACGGACTCGGTCCCGACCGTGGCGGCGGTGAGGCTCTCCTGGGTGAGGTAGGTCGGCTCGCGCCAGGCGAAGCCCGTGTTCTGCTCCACGGGGATCTCGCCCGCCGCCTGGCCGCTGGTCTTGCCGCGCATCCGCAGCACCTGCGACCGGTCGGCGCTGAACATCGCCTCGAAGATCACGGTGTCGGGCTTCTGGGTGTCCCACCACATGACGCGGTACCACTGCTTCCCGTCGTCCATCTTCTTGAGGTACGCGCGCTCCATGCGCTGGGTGTTGCCGTTCGAGGAGAACTCGAACGTCACCGACTGCCCCGGCTGCAGGTCGGAATTGGGCAGCCAGTAGCCGCCCGAGTTGAAGCCGAGGGTGAACATCCAGTTGGCGTAGTAGGTCATCATCTGGGCCGACTGCGGGCCGGACATCCCGGCGCCGCCCGCCCCGCCCGCCGGCGCGCCCGGAACGGCCGGGCCGGCGAAATGACCGGCGACGGCGTTGCCCGCCGCGGTCGAGACTCCGGTGTTCACGCCGCCCATGGCGCCGCCCATGGCGCTGCGGACGGTCGAGCACGCGGCAAGCGAAAGCGCCGCCGCGCCGCAGAGGACGGCCTTACCTGCACGAATGGTCATCTCGACGGACTCCTGTGATGGTGGAGGAAGGCGAAAATGTACCGCGTGCCCGCGCCGGGCGCGAGGCGGCCGGCGCATGTTCAGGAGGCGGCGAGCAGGCTCGCGGGCGCGGCGCGCGAGGCGCGCCACACGGGGAGCAGGGCGCCGAGCAGCGTCGCCGCCGCCAGGAGCAGCGCGTAGCGCGCGACGGCACCCGGGTCCCACGCCGGCAGGGTCGGGACCGCCGCGCGCAGGGAATCCCAGACCATCATGCCGATCCACAGGCCGAACGCGACGCCCGCGAGCGCGACGAGCGCCGCGCGCGCGAGCACGAGGCGCAGCACGTCGCGGCGGCGGGCGCCGACCGCGCGCCTCAGGCCGAGATCCCGCAGCATCGCGGCGACCCACAGCCACATCACGGCGAACGTGCCCACGGCCGCGACGGAGAGCAGCGTCCACCCCTCGGCGCCGAGCACGGCGGCGAACCAGCGGAGCGGCGCCGCCGCGCCGTCCAGGACGCGCGCCTCGTTCAGCCGCGTGGCGGACGCGAGGTGCGGGCCCAGGGCCCGGCCGAGGGCCCGCTCCACCGCGCCATCGGCGGCGCCGGGCCGCGCGGGCCGCACCAGCAGCTCGACGGCGGGGGCCGGATGCTGGAGGACGCTGAGGTAGACGGCCTCGAGCGGCTCGTCCGCGCCGCCCATCCCCACCGGCCGCCGGTCCGCGACCACGCCCACGACCGTGTACACGCCGTCCTGGTCGTGGCCGAGGAACAGCTTCCGCCCGACGGCGCCCGACGGCTGGAAGTGGAGCCGCGCCAGCGACTCGCTCACGACCGCCACGCGCGCGCCGCCCCAGCGGTCGGCGCTCGTGAACGCGCGGCCGGCCAGCACCGGGATGCCGAGCGCGCGGAAGCTGTCCGCGCTCACGAGGTGGTAGGCGGCGAAGAAGGAGTGGTACGGCACCCACAGGGTGCTCCATTTGCACTGGCCGCAGTCGGAGCCGGTCACGTCAACCGGCCCCACGCCGGTCACGGCGCCCCGGCTGCCGAGACTCGCGATCACGATCGACGAGTCGCGACCCAACTCGTCGAGCAGCGTGGCGTAGGCGGCGGCGCGCTCGGCCGGCGTCGCCTCGCGCGTCGTGATCTCGACGACCTCGCCGCTCCGCGCCACCGGGTCTGCCGCGGGCGCCGCCGACGCGGCGCCGCGCGCGAGCAGCGAGCCGGCCACCAGCACCGTGAGGCTCGCGCCGAGCTGCAGGGCCGGCACCGCGAGCGCGAGCGGCGCCTCCTCCGCATTCACGAGGCGCGCGCCGGGCCGCGCCGCGACGAGCGAGAGCAGCGCGCCGAGCACGATGCCGCTCAGGGTCAGGAGCAGCGCTGCCACGCCGGGGCCCGTCGCGGCCGGCCCCGCGGTCCCCGGCCAGGCGCCCAGCGTGATGCGGGTGGCCGCGAGGCCCGTGGCCCCACCGACGACGAGCGCCGCGAGGGCGATCGCGCCGCCCTCGAGCAGCACGGACACGAGGAGGTCGAGGCGGCGGGCGCCCACGGCGCGCCGGACCGCCGTCTCGCCGGCGCGGGCCGTGGCGCGCGCCGCCCCGAGCGAGAGCGCCGTGAGCCACGCCACCGCGACGACGCCGGCCGCGACGCCGACCAGCACGTGCGAGAGGTTCGCGAGGGCATGCGCGCGGATGGCGTCGGCGCTGCGGGCGAACTCGCCCCACGCGAAGCCGAAGTCGCCGCCGCCCGCCGCCGGCAGCCCGAGGCGCGTCGGCAGGCCGGCGCCCGGCCCCACCACCGCGGCGGCCGGCGCCAGGGCGGCGAGCGCGGCGGCGCACGCCGCCGCGAGCAGCACGGCGGTGCCCCAGTAGCTGCGAAGCGTCTGGCCGACGGGGACGACGATCCGGCGCGCGTTCACGCCGGGGAACCTACGCCTGCGGCGCGCCGGGCTCCAGCGCGAACCACCGGCTCACGCGCTCGTGGGCGGCGGCGTCCCCACGCTTGTGCGCGAACTCGTTCGTGGTGGGCGAGTACTCGTAGTCGGCCGCCCACCCGCCCGCGTGCGCCACGATCTCCGCCACGGCCCCGATGCAGTGCTCGACCTCCGCCGCCGTGGTGGTGGGATGGAACGAGAGCCGCACCCAGCCGGGCTTCTCCGAGAAGTCGCCCGCGTCGATGCGGTCGGTGATGTGCTTCGACCGCGTGGGATCCACGTTCAGCAGGTAGTGCCCGTAGGTGCCCGCGCACGAGCAGCCGCCCCGCGCCTGCACGCCGAAGCGGTCGTTCAGGAGCCGCACCATCAGGTTGTAGTGCACGTCCTCGACGAAGAACGAGACGATCGGGAGCCGCTCGCGCACGCCGCGCGCCAGCACGTGCACGCCGGGGATCGCCTCCAGGCCGTCCAGCACGGCCGGCACGATCGCCGCCTCGCGCCGCGCCATGCGCTCGACGCCCATGGCCCCCTTCAGCTCCACCGCCAGCGCGGCCTTGATCGCCTGCAGGAAGCCGGGCGTCCCGGCGTCCTCCCGCACCTCGGGATCGTCGAGGAACGCGTACTTTCCCCACGGGTTCGTCCACGCCACCGTGCCGCCGCCCGCGTCGTCGGGCACCCGGTTGTGGTAGAGGTCGCGGTTGAAGATGAGCACGCCCGCCGAGCCGGGGCCGCCGAGGAACTTGTGCGGCGAGAAGAGCACCGCGTCGAGCCGCGCCTCCGCGTCGGCCGGGTGCATGTCCAGCGCCACGTACGGCGCGGAGGCCGCCCAGTCCACGAACGCCACGCCGCCCGCACGGTGCATCAGCTTCGCCATCTCGTGGTACGGCGTCGTGATGCCGGTGACGTTGGAGCAGGCGCTGAACGCGCCGATCTTGATCGGGCGCTCGCGGTGGCGATGCAGCAGCTCGTCGAGCGCGTCGAGGTCCACGACGCCCCGCGCGTCGGGCGGAACGACCACCACGTCGGCCAGCGTTTCGTACCACGACGTGTGGTTCGAGTGGTGCTCCATGTGCGTCACGAACACCACCGGCCGCTCCGCCTCGGCGAGCGTGAGGCGGCCGCGCAGGCGGTCCGGCACCT
>DATKNX010000302.1:0-2806 GCA_035541085.1 Gemmatimonadales bacterium
TTCTTCACCGTCAGCGCGTCGTACCGCGCGATGTAGGCGGCGGCGAGCGACGGGATCGCGGGCTTGGGCACGGCGCGCTCCCGGCGCCACGCGTCCACGGCCGCGAGCAGGGCGTCGTCGGATCCCGTGGGGTAGCCCGCCCGCGCGAGCAGCACCGCCACCCGCGCCCGCTTGGCCGACGGATCGGAGGGCTCCGGCTTGCGGCCCGTGGAGGCCACGACGCAGCGCTCGTACGGCACCTTCGGCCCGCGCCCGATCATCTCCATCGCGAGGTCCCACATCACGTCGAACGCCAGCGCGAGCCCCTTGAGGTAAGCCCGGCGCACCCGGCCCTTCTCGCCCTTCGCCTCCTCCGCCATCGCGGCGATGGCGGCGTGCACGTCCACCGCCTTCAGGTACGCGTCGATCGCCGCGAGGTCGGGCTGCTTGGCGGTCACGCCGCCCGTCGCGCGCAGCCGCGCCGCGGTGGGATGGGTGTACGCGGGCGGCAGCGGCTCGTCCGAGCACCAGGAGTCGGCGATGAACCGGCCGGTGCCCGACGGATTCATCACGTCCCCGCCCCACAACGTGTCGATGCCGAGAATGGCGTCTGCTATCGCGCTCAAGGAGGTTTCCTCCAACGGGGAGGCGACGAGGTGATGAAGGTGATGGTGTGACGCGGTGGTGAGGGCGGTCTGCAGACTGCGGGCTGCAGACCGCGGACCGAAGTCCGCAGCCGGCCCTCATCACTCGATCACCCCATCACGTCATCACTTCATCGCCTCCCCGTTTCATTGTCTCACGGTCTATCTTACGCCCCATGGCCACCGAGTACCACCTCCAAACCCTCCGGACCGCCCGGTATTTCACCCTCGGCAACGAGAGCGATCCGGGCGAGGTCTGGTTCGCGCTCCACGGCTACGGCCAGCTCGCGGAGCGGTTCCTCCACCGCCTCGCCCCGCTCGACGACGGCCGGCGGCTCGTCGTCGCGCCGGAGGCGCTGTCGCGCTTCTACGTGGATGCGATCACCGAGCACCAGAAGGTGGGCGCGTCGTGGATGACGCGCGAAGACCGGCTCAACGAGATCGAGGACTATCTCCGCTATCTCGACGCGGTGCGCGAGGCGGTGACCGCGCGGATCCGCGGCGCGCAACCGCGGCTCGTGCTCCTGGGCTTCTCGCAGGGCACCGCCACCGCGTGCCGCTGGGCGGTGCGTCACGAGGCGAAGGTGGACCGCCTCGTGCTGTGGGCCGGCTTGCTGCCGCCCGACGTGGACCCGGCGGCCGACGCCCCGAGGCTGCGCGCGCTCGACCTGGCGCTGGTGGCGGGAGAGAGCGACGACTGGGCCGGCGGGGCGAAGCTCGCCGAGCAGAGCGCGGCGCTCCGGGCGGCCGGGATTCCCCACCGGGTGGTCAGCTTCCCCGGGGGGCACGAGATCGACGAGCAGGCGCTGCGGGAAGTCGTGAGCCGCTAGCGCGGCAGCTGCTCCGGCAGATCGGCCAGCACGTAGGCCATCACCGCCATCGCGGCCACGCACTTGGCCACGTCGCGCGCGTCCAGCTTGTCCACCGTGTCCGATTCGCTGTGGTGGTACCAGAAGTACCGCCGCCCGTCGTCGTTCAGCGACATGCCGGGCACGCCGCGGGCCATGATGGGCTCGATGTCCGTGCCGCCGCCCCCCGCCGTGACGGTGTCGGCGCCGATCGAGGCCAGCAACCGGCCGACGGCGCGCACGATCGCGAACGCCGAGTCCGATCCCGTGAAGCCGAAGCCGGAGGGCCGGAAGACGCCGCCGTCGGACTCGATCGCCACGTCGTGCGACCCCAGCTCGGCGGCGTGCGCGTCACGGTAGGCGAGGCCGCCCCGCGTGCCGTACTCCTCGTTCGTCCACCCCACCAGCCGGATCGTGCGCCGCGGCCTGAGGCCCAGCTCCTTCATGACGAGCAACGCCTCCCAGGCGGCGACGAACCCGCCGGCGTCGTCCATCGCGCCCGTCCCCACGTCCCACGAATCGAGGTGGCCGCTCACGATCACCACCTCGTCCGGCCGCTCGGAGCCCTTGAGCTCGGCGACCGCGTTGCGCGAGGGCACGTCGGGGAGCATCCGCGCCTGCATCTTCAGCGTCACCACCACGGGCTGTCCCCGGAGCTGCATGCGGTGCAGCATCATCGCGTCCTCGATCGCGATCGCGGCGAACGGGATCGGCCTGGCCGTGGAGTCGTACTGCGTGACGCCGGTGTGCGGCTGGCGCATCTCGAAGGGCGAGACCGAGCGAAGCAGCGCGGCCACCGCACCGACGCGCGAGGCCAGCACCGCCCCGCGGACGCGGTAGGTGACGGTCTCGCCGTAGCTCACGTACGGGGCGTCGAAGAGGACGATCTTGCCCTTCGCCTCCGCCGCGCGCGCCGCCAGCTCGTTCGAGTCGCTCACGACGAGCACGGGCGCCGTGATGCCCTCGGGGGGCGTGCCGATGCTGCGCCCCAGCCCGAGCACCGGCAGCCTGGCGGCCCGCGGCTCGACCAGCTCGAGCGATTCCTCGCCCCGCACCCAGTGCGGCACCATCGCGGGCTCGCCGCGCACCGCCTCCAGCCCGTCGCGCCGCGCCTGCTCGAGCACCCAGTCGAGCGCGCGCTCCAGGCTCTGGGAGCCGCTGATGCGCGAGCCGAACCGGTCCGTGAGCTCCGCGATCCGCAGCCACGCCGCGGTGTCGCGCGTCGCCGCCGCGATGATGCGCTGCGCCGTGGGGCCGTAGCGCGCGAGGAGCGCGCTGTCGCCCGGCGCCTGGGCACGGGAGGCCGCCGGGACACCGAGGCCGGCGGCGGCGAGC
>DATKNX010000303.1:0-4413 GCA_035541085.1 Gemmatimonadales bacterium
GCGAGCGTGCTGATCGTGCTCGCGAGCGCCGCGCCGCTCGTCGTGGCCATCGTCGTGATGGCCGGCCCGCTCGACGTCGGGAGCGGGATCCTGTGGTACCTCTTCCTGCAGGCCGCCTACGTCGTCTGGAGCCCGCTCACGATCGTGGCGAGCGTAGTGATGGTGCTCGCCGCGACGCGGCTGCTGGGGACCGCGACGGCGCGGCTGATCCCCGCCGAGGGCGACTAGCCCGGTCCAGCGCACCCAGCACGTCGCGCTCCAGCTCCTCCGGGCTCTCCAGCCCGACCGAGATCCTGATCAATCCGTCGGTGATGCCCGCCGCCGCCAGCTCCTCCTTCGCCAGGTGCGCGTGCGTCATCGAGGCCGGGTGCTCGACCAGCGTGTCGGTGCACCCCAGGCTCACCGCCCGCTTGCAGACCGTCAGGGCGTCGAGGAAGCGGCGCCCGGCGTCCACCCCGCCGCGGATCCCGAACGCGATCATCGCGCCGAAGCCCAGCATCTGGCGGCTCGCGACCTCGTGGCCGGGATCGTCCACCAGCCCCGGATACCGCACCCACTCGACCGCCCTGTGCTGCGCCAGTTCGGCCGCCAGCCGGCGCGCCGTGTGCGACTCGCGCTCGACCCGGAGCCGCAGCGTCTTCACGCCCTGCAGCAGCAGCCACGTGTCGAACGGGCTGGGCGAGGCGCCCAGCACCTTCTTCATCTGCATCAGGCGGCCCGCCAGCAGCTCGCGGTCCGCGCCGACCACGACGCCCCCGACGACCGTGCCGTGCCCGCCGAGGTACTTGGTCGAGGAGTGCACCACCAGGTCCGCCCCGAAGCCGAGCGGCCGCTGCAGGACCGGCGTGGCGAACGTGTTGTCCACCATCAGCCGCGCGCCCGCGCCCTTCGCCACGGCGGCCGCGTGCGCCAGGTCCACGATGTCGAGCGTCGGATTGGCCGGCGTCTCGACCACCACCAGCCGCGTGCGCGGCTTCCGGGCCGCCGCCTCGAGGCCCTTCGGCAGCTCGTGCGCGCACACCTGCGTCACGCTCACGCCGTAGCGCGGCAGCACCTCCAGGAACAGCTCCGTCGTGCCGCCGTACAGCGGCCGCACCGCCACCACGTGGTCGCCGGCGTCCACGCACGCGAGGACCGCCGCGCTCACCGCGCCCATGCCCGACCCGAACGCCACCGCGCCCGCCTGCCGCCCCGTGCCCTCGCTCTCGAGCGCCGCGACCTTCGCTTCCCAGCGCGCGACGGTCGGGTTGCCGATCCGGGTGTACACGTAGCCCGGCGCCTCGCCCGCGAAGCGCGCCGCCGCCTCGCTCGCCCGCTCGAAGGTGAACGTGCTCGTCTGGTAGATCGGCATCTCGTGCGCGCCGTACGGATCGGGCAGCAACCCGTCGGCCGGAAGGAAGGGACGCTTGCTCATGGGCTACTCCAGCGGAAGCGCGGTTTCGGACTTCATGGTGGAAAGGACGACCGACGAGTTGAGCCGCTCGACGCCCGGCAGCCGCGTGAGGACGTTCAGCACCAGGTGCTCGTAGGCGGCCGCGTCGCGGACCACGACGCGCAGCAGGAAATCGGCGGTCCCGGTCGTGTGGTGGCACTCGAGGATCTCGGGGACCGCCCGGACCGCCTCGCGGAACCGGCGCACGGCGCCCTCGCGGTGCAGCGCGAGCGTGACCGACACGTACACGCTCATCCCGAACCCCAGCCGCGTCGCGTCGAGCACTGCCGTGTAGCGGGCGATGACGCCCGCCGCCTCGAGCCGCCGCAGCCGCTCGTGCACGGGCGGCGCGGAGAGGCCCACCGCCTTGGCGAGCTGGGCCACCGGCGTGCGCCCGTCCCGCTGCAGCAGCGCGAGGAGCCGGCGGTCCACCGCATCGATCGCTACCTGAGAATGCTTCTCTACCGACCGCATACTACATCATAATATTAGGCGAAGAGTGGTCAATACCTAACGCTGTATCAGTACGGGCGGGCCCGGCGCCAGAGCGCGGCCAGCGCCTCCGGCGCGAGGCCGTCGAGGGCGGCCGCGTCGAGCGGCGCGTAGCGGCGGGCCCGGTCGGGCGCGGTGACGCAGCGGAACTCGACCACGGGGCGGGCGAGGCGGGGCGCGAGGTAGGGCGACGGGCGGCCCGACGGGACCAGGGCGGCTTCCCACACCGAGCCGTCGGGCGCGGTGAGCGGGCGGCGTGTTCCGGGCGCTGGGCGGGCCACGTCCCTATACTACACGGCGTGACCGCCGGACGCCCCTGCCGCGCCGCGTTGCTCGCGCTGGCGCTGGCGCCGAATCCCGGAGCGGCCCAGGCACCGCGCGAGCCGCTCCGCATCGTGGTCGTCGGCGACATCAACCTCGCCCGCATCGTCGCGCGCACCTACGTGGTGCCGGGGCGCGGCGCCGAGGTCTTCGCCGCGGTGCGGGACAGCCTGCGCGCGGCCGACATCGCGCTGGGCAACCTCGAAAGCCTCGTCTACGATCGCGGCGCTTTCGCCGACACGGCCCTGAGCCCCGTGTTCGCGGCGCCCGCCGCCGCGGCGCGCCTGCTGGCGGACGCCGGGTTCACGGCGGTCTCCACGGCGAACAACCACGCTTGGGACTTCGGCCACGCGCCGCTGCTGGAGTCGCTCGCCCACCTCGACAGTGCCGGCGTGCTGCACGCCGGCACGGGCGCCACGCCGGCCGACGCGCTGCGCCCGGCCGTGATCCGGCGGCGGGGCTGGACGGTCGCCGTCTTCTCCGTGACCGCCATCTTCAACTACCCCGACCTCACGGTGCGCGGCCACCCGGCCGCGTGCTGCGTCGCGTGGGCCGACACGACGGCGCTGCGGGGCGCCATCGCGGAGGCGCGCGCCGCCGGCGCCGACCTCGTGCTCGTGCTGCTCCACGCGGGGCTCGAGTACCGGAGCGTGCCGCCCGCCGACGTGGTGGCCGTCGCCAAGGGCATCGTCCGCGCGGGGGCCGACGCGGTGTTCGGCGCGCACCCGCACGTGCCGCAGGGCCTCGGCTGGGAGGCCGGGAAGCCGATCCTCTACTCGCTCGGCAACTTCGTCTTCGCCCAGCACCGCCCCTGGACGGACCGCGGGCTGTGGGCCGAGTTCACGGTGTCGCCGGACGGGCACCGCGCGCTCGCCGTCCGCCCGGTGCTCGCCGGCATGGTGCCCGCGTTCGCCGCCGGCCGCGATTCCGCCGCGGTCCTGGAGCATTTTCGGGCCATCTCCGACTCCCTCGCCGCCTTGCCTCCGGCCCGGGCGCGGCGTACGTTGGGCCGCCACCACACGGCGGATGCGGGACACCCATGATGGACGATCGGTCACTCGGGTTCTTCAAGCGGCTGCTGGACGCGCCGGGCCCCTCCGGCTTCGAGGCACGGCCCGCGCAGCTGTGGCGCGAGGAAGCCGGCACGTTCGCCCAGGTCCAGTCCGACGTCGCGGGCAACTGCTTCGCGACGCTGAACCCGCGCGGCAAGCCGCGTGCGATGCTGACCGGCCACCTCGACGAGATCGGCGTGATGGTCGTGCACGTGGACGACGACGGGTTCCTCTCCTTCGCCCCGATCGGCGGATGGGACCCGCAGGTACTCGTCGGCCAGCGCGTGCAGCTCGAGGGCCGGGCCGGCCCCGTGGCCGGGGTGGTCGGCAAGAAGGCGATCCACCTGATCAAGCCGGACGAGCGCGACAAGGCGTCGAAGATCACCGACCTGTGGATCGACATCGGCGCCAGGAACAAGGCCGAGGCGCTCGAGCGCATCCGCGTGGGCGACGCCGGCGTGCTGAGCGGGAGCCTCGTCGAGCTGCCGAACCAGCGCTGGGTCTCGCGCAGCATCGACAACCGGGTCGGATCCTTCGTGGTCCTGGAGGCCCTGCGCCGCCTGGCGGCGCAGCCGCCGGCCGCCTGCGTGGTCGCGGTCGGCACCACGCAGGAGGAGATCGCGTACACCGGCGGCGGGGCGCGCACCAGCGCCTTCGGGCTCGAGCCCGACGCGGCCGTGGTCGTGGACGTCACGCACGCGACCGACTCGCCGGGCGTCGAGAAGAAGGAAGTCGGCGACTTCAAGCTCGGCGGCGGGCCGGTGCTCTCGCGGGGCTCGGCCGTCAGCCCGGTGGTGTTCGCCCAGCTCGTCGCCGCGGCCGAGGCCGAGCAGATCCCCTACGGCATCGAGGCGGCGCCGCGCGGCACCTCGACCGACGCCGACGCCATCTACACGTCGCGCCGCGGCATCGCGACGGCCGTGGTGTCGGTGCCGTGCCGCTACATGCACAGCCCCAACGAAATGGTCTCGCTGGACGACCTCGACCGGGCCGCGGCGCTGCTGGCGGCCTGGGTGCGGCGCCTCCAGCCGTCCACGTCGTTCCTCCCCTACTAGACCGTCGGGAGCCCCAATGACGCAACCGTTCAAGCCCTACGTGCCCGCGAACACCGAGATG
>DATKNX010000304.1:0-21140 GCA_035541085.1 Gemmatimonadales bacterium
ACCAGCGGCGTGTCGCCCATGGCCGCCTCGAGCGTCGAGGTGCCCGACTTGCACAGCGCCGCGTCGGCGGCGGCGAAGCACTCCCGCGGCCGGCCGCGCACGAGCCGGACGTCGCCCGCGTCGGGATAGGCGCCGCGCTCCGTGGCCGCGGCCACGACCTGCACGTCGGGCCGCTCGCGCCGCACGAGTTCCGCCGCCGCGCGGAAGGGCGGCCAGAGCCGCACGATCTCCTGGGCCCGGCTCCCCGGGAACAGCCCCAGCACCGGCCGCGCGGGGTCGAGGCCCAGCCCGGCCTTCAGGGCCGCGCCAGGCGGCAGCGCCGGGCGGTCCATCAGCGGGTGCCCGACGAACGAGGCCTTGACCCCGCGCTCGGCGAAGAACGCCTCCTCGAACGGCAGGATCACGGCGAGCCGCGTCACGTCGCGCGCCATCGGCTTGACGCGCTTCTCGCCCCACGCCCACAGCTGCGGCGCGATGTAGTAGAGGACCGGCACGCCGGCCCGGTGCGCCTCCGCCGCCACCCGGAGGTGGAAGCCCGGGTAGTCCACGAGCACCACGAGCCGCACGTCGCCCTCGCGCAGCCGCCGCCGGATGCGGCGCAGCAGCCGCCAGTGCGCCGGCACCTTGCGCGCCACCTCGACGAATCCCATCACGGTGAGGTCCTCGATGCGCGCGATGAGCCGGGCGCCCGCAGCCTCGAGGTGCGGCCCGCCCACGCCCTCCACCGCCAGCGCCGGCTCGGCGCGCCGCAGCGCGGCCACGAGCGCCGCGGCATGCTGGTCGCCCGAAGGCTCGCCCGCCGAGACGAAGACGGTGCCGGCGCTCACGCGCGCTGGAGCGCCGCCGGGCTGCCGACGGCTTCCATCACGCGGAACGCCAGCGCGAGCGCCGAGAGCCCGTCGCGGCCCGTCACGGCCGGCGCGCCTTCGCCGCGCGCCGCCTGCACGAAGTTGGCGAGCTCGAGCCCCAGCGGCTCGGCGTCGGGCGCGCTCAGCGAGACGCGCTCGACGAGCTTGACGAGATCGGTGACGCCCGCCGCCAGCTGGCGCTGCGCGTCGGGCTTCAGCCGCAGGAACTCGCCCTTGCCGGCCGCGAGGTCGAGCGAGAAGTACCCCGACGGCTGGAAGATCCGGAGCTTGCGCACGCGGTCGCGCGCCAGGCGGCTCGCCGTGAGGTTGGCGACGGCCCCCGACGCGAACTCGATGCGCGCGGTCGCGATGTCCACGCTCGGCGTGACGACGCCGATGCCCGACGCCCGCACGTCCACCACCGGCTCCCCGACCAGCGCGAGCACGAGGTCGAGGTCGTGGATCATCAGGTCGAGGATCACCGCCACGTCGGAGCCGCGGGCCGCGAACGGCGCCACCCGGTCCGACTCGATGAACCTCGGCGACGCGAGGTAGGGCCCGGCCGCCCGGATGGCGCGGTTGAACCGCTCCACGTGCCCGGTCTGGAGCACCACGCCGGCCGTCTCCGCCGCGTCCACCAGCGCCCGCGCCGCTTCCTGCGTCGCGGCGATGGGCTTCTCCATCAGCACGTGCCGCTTGCGCCCCAGCGCCGCCAGCCCGACTTCGTGGTGCGCCGGCGTCGGCACCACCACCGACACCGCCTCGGCGTCGGCGAGCAGCGCGTCGAGCGAGGCGTACGCGCGGGTCTTGAACTGCGCGGCGACCTCGGCCGCGCGCTCGGTGCGCGTGTCGAAGACGCCCACCAGCTTCGCGCCGGGGAGGGTGCCGTACAGCCGGGCATGGTGGAAACCGAGGCTCCCCACGCCGATCACGCCGACGGGGAGCGGCGCGCCGCTCACACCAGCACCCCGCGCGCGCTCGCCTCGATGAACTGGACGAAGGTCTCGACCTCGGGCAGCATGGTCAGCTCGGCCCGGGCGCGCTCGAGGGCCTGGCTGATGTTGAGCCCCGCGCGGAAGAACAGGCGGTAGGCCTTCTTCAGCTCCGCGACCGTCTCCGGCGTGAACCCGTGGCGCTGCAGGCCGACCGCGTTCAGGCCGTACAGCTTCATCGGGTTGCCCACGGCCTTGCAGTAGGGCGGCACGTCCTTCGTCACCCGCGACATCCCGCCGACGAACGCGTACGCGCCGATCTTCACGAACTGGTGCACCGGCGTGAGGCCGCTGATGATGGCGCACTCGTCCACGGTGACGTGGCCGGCGAGCTGCACCCCGTTGGTGAGGATCACGCGGTCGCCGACGTGGCAGTCGTGCGCCATGTGCACGTACGTCATCACCAAGCAGTGCTTGCCGAGCCGCGTGACACGCGACTGCGTCGTCCCGCGGTTGATCGTGCAGTACTCCCGGATGACCGTGCCCTCGCCGACCTCGACCCAGGTCTCTTCGCCGGCGTACTTGAGGTCCTGCGGCTGCCCGCCCACGATGCTGCCGCTGCCCACGCGGCACCCGGCCGCCAGCTTCACGTTCTGCTCCAGGGTGGCGCGCGCCGCGATGCGGCACCCCTCCCCGAGGGTGACCTGGGGCCCGACGATCGCGAACGGGCCGATCTCGACGTCCGCGCCGAGCTCGGCGTCGGGCGCGACGATCGCGGTGGGATGGATCCTGGCGTCGCTCACGGCCGCCTCACCGGTCCACGATCCGGGCCATCATCTCGGCCTCCACGACCACGTGGCCGTCCACGTAGCCCACGCCGCGCATCCGGCTCGCCCGCTCCTTGTGCTGGATCAGCTCGAGCTCGAAGCGGATCTGGTCGCCCGGCACGACCGGGCGGCGGAACTTCACGTTGTCCAGGCTCATGAAGTAGACGACCTTGTCCTCGCCCTGGCCGGCCTTCTTGATGTAGCCCATCAGCATCACGCCGCCCACCTGCGCCATCGCCTCGATCATCAGGACGCCCGGCATGACGGGGTGGTCGGGGAAGTGGCCCTGGAAGAAGGGCTCGTTGATGGTCACGTTCTTGATCCCGACGATCCGCTTGCCTTCCTCCATCTCGATCACCCGGTCCACCAGCAGCATCGGGTAGCGGTGCGGGAGGATCTGGAGGATGTCGCGGATGTCGAGGGGCGGATGGCCGGTGCTCGCGGCGCGGCGGCGGATGGCGTTGCCGAGCGCCACGTTGCCGCGGTGGCTCGGCTTGTCGGCGACGACGTAGGCGTGGATGCGCCCGCCCACCAGGGCGAGGTCGCCCACGAGGTCGGCGGCCTTGTGCCGCAGGAACTCGTCGGGCCAGCGCAGCGTACCCTCGACCAGGCCCTTCGCGTCGAGCACCACGGCGTTGGCCGTCGAGGCGCCCGCGATCAGGCCCTTCGCCCGCAGCTTCTCCACTTCCTCGACGAAGCCGAAGGTGCGCGCCGGCGCGAGGTCCTCGGCGAACGACTCGGCGCCGATGTCCCACGTGCCCATCTGGCGGCCGATGAGCGGGTGCGGGAAGTCGATCGTGGCCGTGATCCGGAGCGTCGGGGCGGGCCCCACCAGGTAGCTGGCGTCGCCCTCGTGCACCGTGAAGGGATCGTTGACGGTGTACTGGATCGCCTCGCCGCCGTGCTCGGCGGGCTCGGCCCGGCGCACCGCGTCCACGAAGGGGGCGAACGAGCCGTCGAGGATGGGCGGCTCGGGCCCGGTGAGCTCGACCACCGCGTCGTCCACGCCGAACGCGTGCAACGCCGCGAGCAGGTGCTCGACGGTGTGCACTTCGGCGCCGTTCTCGGCGAGCGTCGTGCGGCGCTCGGCGCCCGACACGCTCGTCAGCCGGGCCGGGATCGTCGGGGCGCCGGGGAGGTCGGCGCGGCGGAACAGGATGCCGGCACCCGGCTCGCCCCCGCCGAACGTGACGCGGGTCCGCGCGCCGGTGTGAAGCCCCACCCCTTCGAGCGTGACGGCGCGCCGCAGCGTGCGGCGCGGCAGGCTAGCCCTTTGCGGGTTTCCCACGCTTGACCAGGTCCTCCAGGTCGTGCACGGCGTCCGACAGCCGGTAGCTCGTCGCGATGGCGCGGAGCGCCTCGCGCCGGTCCCGCGCCGGGTACCCGAACCAGGTGGCGCCCGCCGGGACATCGCCCATCACGCCGCTCTGCGCGGCGATCCGCGCGCCCCGGCCCACCGTGAGGTGGCCGGCCAGCCCCACCTGCCCCGCCAGGATGACGTCGTCCTCGACGTGCGTCGAGCCGGCGAGGCCCACCTGCGCCATCAGCAGGCAGCGGGCGCCGATCCGGCAGTTGTGCCCCACCTGCACCAGGTTGTCGATCTTGGTGCCGGGGCCGACGACCGTGTCGTCCACGCTCCCGCGGTCGATCGTGGAGTTGGCGCCGATCTCCACGTCGTCGCCGATGATGCACCGCCCCACGTGCGGGATCTTCTGGTGCCCCGCGCGCGAGGGCACGTAGCCGAAGCCGTCCGAGCCGAGCACCACGCCGGCGTGCAGGATCACGCGCGCGCCCACCTCGGTGCCGGCGTAGCACACCACGTGCGGATAGAGCAGCGCGTCGTCGCCGACCACGACGCCGTCGCCGAGCGCCACGCCCGCCATCAGCTCGACCCGGTCGCCGAGCCGGGCGCCCGCGCCGACGACGACGCCGGGCCCGATCGCGACGTCCTTCCCGAGCACCGCCCCGCGGCCGACGACGGCGCTGGGGTGGACCGCCGGCGTCCGCTCCCGGGCCGGGTAGAGCCGCTGCACCACCGCCAGCACGGCGCGGTGGGGATCGTCCACCAGGATGCGCGTCGCGGGCCCGGGCCGGGCGTCGCGGTGCTCCGCGGTGAGGAGCACGGCCCCGGCGCGCGAGGCGTGAAAGTACGGGAGGTACCGGCCCGCGGCAAGAAACGCGAGGTCGTCCGGGCCCGCGCGGTCGAGCGGCGCCACGGCCACCAGGCGCGCGGCGCCGTCGCCCACCAGGGTCCCGCCCACGAGGGCGGCGATCTCCGCCGCCGTGAGGCCGTCACTCACGTCCCGGCCCCCCCGGAGCGCCCCGGCCTACTGCCGGGGAGGATGCGAGCCGCGCGGCGGACGCGCGGGTGCCGGATGCGTCGTGTCCGCCGGCGCCTGCGAGGGCAGCGGCGGGTTGCCCGACGGCTGGACGGCCGGCGGCGCCGCCGGCCCCCCGCCCGCGGCCTGCAGCCGCTGGATCACGAGCTGCGAGATGTCGAGCGAGCGGTCGGCCGTCACCAGGGCGCCCGACTGCGCCGCGGCGTCGAAGATCATCGAGTAGTTGAACTCGGCGCGGATCCCCTCGATCACCGCGTTCACCCGCTGCGTGATCGGCGCCATCAGCTCGTTCTCGCGCTGGGTCGCGCGGTCGCGCAGGTCCTGCACCTGCTGCTGCATCCGCTGCTGCATCTGCTGCAGGTCGTTCTGCCGCTGCTGCTTCGCGGCGGGGCTCAGCACCAGCGAGGTGCGGTTGAAGTCGCTGACGGCCGAGTCGAACTGCGCCTGCAGCGCGTTCACCTGCTGCTGCATCCCCGCCAGCTCGTGCTGGAACGTGGACTCGGCCTGCGCGCGGCCCGGCGTGGACTGCAGGATCACCTGCGAGTTGATGTACGCCAGCTTCAGGGGCTGGTCCTGCGCCACGGCCGGCGCCGCGAGCACCCCCGTCAGCAGCGCGGCGGCGATCGCCGCCCCGGTCAGACGAACCATGTGCGAACTCCTTGGCACGTGCATGAGACTGCGTTCGATCACTGGAAGAAGTTGCCGATCTTGAAGTGCAGTTTCCACCCGGGCGCCGGCTGGCCCAGCGTGTTCACCTTGTCGAACCCGTAGCCGAGGTCCAGGCCCAGCGGCCCCAGCGGCGTGATGACGGCCACGCCGAAGCCGGCGCCGCGGAACAACCGCGTGGGGTTGAACGCCTGCGGCGTCGCCCACACGTTGCCCACGTCGTAGAAGAACGAGCCGTAGATGGACTGGCTGAACCGCATCCCGAACTCCGCGGTCGCGGCGAAGTACGAGCGCCCGAAGGCCGAGCGGGGCACCCCGCCCGTGGACGCGTTGGGGTTGAACCCGCCCGGCGTGATCGAGAACTCGTCGTAGCCCCGCAGCGGGATCCCGTACTGCGTGCCGCCCATCGTGTACAGCTGGTCGAAGAACGGCCCCGCGTTCCCGAACACGAACCCGGCCTTCGAGCTGAGCCCGAGCACCAGGTGCACGCCGCCGCCCGCCGGCCCGCCGCTCCCGCCGATCGTGCCCGCCGGCGCGTACCAGTGGCCCTCGAGGTCCAGCTTCTGGAACGTGGCCGAGCCCCCCAGGATGCCGCCGTTGGTGGAGAAGGCGATCGAGTGCATCGAGCCGCCCGTCGCGAACGGCAGGTCCACCCGCGTGTCGCGGACGAACGTGAGGCCCAGCGTCGAGCGCATGCAGCTCACGCACCGCAGCGACCCGGCCAGCAGGGCCGAGTTGCCCGAGTACGACTCGAAGTCGAGCGCGTACGCCGGGAAGAGCCGGCTGTACCGGTCGTGGAAGACCGGCAGGCCGATCTGGATCTGGAAGCCGCGCGAGGTGATCTGGCCCAGGTCGGCGATGGTGTAGCGCGTGCGCGTGTCGTGCAGGCCCACGGTGCCCGACACCAGGCTGCCGCCGATCGACGGGTCGCTGTAGCTCAGGTCCAGCTCGTTGATGTTCGCGCCGAACTGCCACTGGATGTGGCCCTTCTTCCCCTCGCCGAACAGGTTCGGCTCGTCGAGGCCGAGGAAGCCGCCGAGCCCGGTGCCCTGCCCCATCGACGCGCCGAAGTTCACGTTCCCGGTGCGCTTCTCCGTGACCTTGAAGATCAGGTCGATGTCGCTGTACGGATCGCTCGGGTTGACGGGCTTGGTGTCGGGGAACGGCAGCGGCTGCTGGAAGAAGCCCAGGTTGGAGATGTTCTGGTACGACTTGATCACGCGGTCCTGGGCGAACACGTCGCCGGGGAGGATGACGAGCGCCTCGCGAATGACGCGCTCGTGCGTGACGTCGTTGCCCTCGATCTCGATCTTGTTGACGAGGGCCGGCCGCCCCTCGTTGATGTTCCAGGTGAGGTTCACCACCGGGGTGCCGGTCGAGTCGGCGGGCTCCACGCGCTCGACCTGCGGCTCGATGTCGGCGTAGATGTAGCCCTGGTTCGAGTACTGGGTCTTGAGCTTGGTGGTGGCGTCGTCCCAGCGCTCCTGGTCGAAGTAGACCGGCCCGCCGCAGCTCTTCAGCAGGCAGCGGATCCCGCTCGCGCGCTGCGGCGCGAACGGGTTCAGCGCCAGCACCTCCTCGGTCGAGAAGCGGTGGTTGCCCGACACCTTCACCGTCCCGACCAGGTAGGGGCGGCCCTCGTCCACCGTGACCACGAGCGTCGCCTTGCCGTTGTCGTGCTCCACCAGCAGGGTGTCGTGCGTCACCCGGAAGTCGACGTACCCGTGGCTCCCGTAGAAGGCGGGCAGCCGCTCCTCGACGTCGCGCCGGACCTCGTCCTTGTCGTACTCGCCCTTGCGGAACCACCAGAAGCCCTCGGGGCGCGTCTTCATCTGCGCGACGACCTCGGCGGCCGGGAAGGCGTGCACGCCCTCCACGCGGACGGCCGAGATGGCGATGCGCCGCCCCTCGTCGATGTCCAGCACCACCCGCACGTGCTGGCTGTCCACCGGGATGATCTCCGGCTTCACCGTCGCGAGGTAGTAGCCCTCGGCCTCGTACATCGAGTCGATGCGCTGCCGCGCGCGCTCCACCCAGCCGGGGTTGAGGGGCCGGCCGGCCGGCATCTCGACCAGGTCGCGCACCGAGTGCTGCGACAGCTGGTCGGGGCCGCGCACGGTCACGCGCGAGAGGATCGGCCGCTCGGCGACGTGGATCACGAGGATCTCGGCGCTGTCCGGGCCCACCTCGCGCGCGATGCTCAGCGAGTCGAACTCGCCGGTGTCGAAGAGGTTGTGCAGGGCCCGCTGGACGTCGCGGAAGCCGATCGGGGTCTTGAGGGGGATCGCGGCCGCGGTGACGATGGTGGCGCGCGTGACGCGGTGGTTGCCTTCGATGGCGATGGAGTCCACGCGGCCGCCGGGCACGGGCACCGGCATGCCGCCCGAGGGCGGCGCGGCGGCCGGCTGCTGGGCGGCCGCCGCGCCCGGCCACACCACCAGGGCTGCGGCGGCCGTCACCAGGGCGGCGGCAAGCGCGCCTCGCATCAGGCGGGCGGCGCTAGGCCTTGGAGCTGGACAGCGCGCGGAACTGGAGGCGGTCGCCGTCGGGGGCCGTGTCCACCTCGATCTCGTCGCCGCGCGCGAACTCGGCCAGCAGGATCTTCTCCGACAGCGGGTCCTCGATGTAGCGCTGGATGGCCCGCTTCAGGGGACGCGCCCCGAAGTGCTCGTCGTACCCCTGCTTCACGAGGAAGTCCGTGGCGGGCTCCGTCAGCCGGATCGTCAGCTCCTCGTCGGCGAGCCGCACCATCAGCTCCTTCAGCACGATGCCCACGATCTGGGTGATGTGGTCCCGGGTGAGCGGGTGGAAGACGATCACGTCGTCCAGGCGGTTCAGGAACTCCGGGTTGAACGTCTTGTTGATCTCGTCCTTCACCTTCTCGGCGATCTTCTCGAACGCCGTGCCCGGCGTGCTCTGCACGAAGCCCAGCGTGCCGCCCTTGGTGATGTCGCGGGCCCCCACGTTGGACGTCATGATGACCACGGTGTTCTTGAAGTCGATCACCCGGCCGTAGTTGTCCGTCAGCCGCCCCTCGTCCAGCACCTGGAGCAGGATGTTGAACACGTCCGGGTGCGCCTTCTCGATCTCGTCGAGCAGCACGACCGAGTAGGGCTTGCGCCGCACGGCCTTGGTGAGCGTCCCCGAGTCCTCGTAACCCACGTACCCGGGCGGCGCGCCGATCAGGCGCGAGACGCTGAACTTCTCCATGTACTCCGACATGTCCACCCGGATCAGGGCCTGCGCGTCGGCGAACAGGAACCGCGCGAGCGAGCGCGCGAGCTCCGTCTTCCCGACCCCGGTGGGGCCGGAGAAGATGAACGAGCCGATGGGCCGCCGCGGGTCCTTGAGGCCCGCGCGCGAGCGGCGGATGGCGCGGGAGATGGCCGCGATGGCCTCGTCCTGGCCCACCACCGACTTGTGCATCTCCTCTTCCATCCGGATCAGCCGCGAGGTCTCCGCCTCCTGGAGCCGCGTGACCGGGATGCCGGTCCAGCGCGAGACGATGAAGGCGATCTCCTCCTCGCCCACCACCGGCCGCCGCGTCTGCCGCTCCCGCTCCCAGGCCTCCTGCCGCGCCAGGATCGCGCCCTGCAGCTCGCGCTCCTGGTCGCGGAGCGACGCCGCGCGCTCGAAGTTCTGGTCGCGCACCGCCGCTTCCTTCTCCTTGTTGATGCCCTCGAGCTTCGCCTTCAGCTCCGCCACCTCGGGCGGCGGCACCTGCGCGCCGATCCGCGCCCGCGCCCCCGCCTCGTCGATCACGTCGATCGCCTTGTCGGGCAGGAACCGGTCCGTGATGTAGCGCTCGGAGAGCCGCGCCGCGGCGTCGAGCGACGCGTCGGGGATCTGGATGCGGTGGTGGTCCTCGTACCGCTTCCGCAGCCCCTTGAGGATCTCGATCGTCTCCTCGAGCGTCGGCGGCTCCACGATCACCGTCTGGAAGCGGCGCTCGAGCGCGCCGTCCTTCTCGATGTACTTGCGGTACTCGTTCAGGGTCGAGGCGCCGACGCACTGCAGCTCGCCGCGGGCCAGGGCCGGCTTGAGCATGTTGGACGCGTCGATCGCGCCCTCGGCCGCCCCCGCCCCCACCAGCGTGTGCAGCTCGTCGATGAACAGCACGATGTTGCGGTTCTGGGCGATCTCGTTCATCACCGCCTTGAGCCGCTCCTCGAACTGCCCGCGGTACTTGGTGCCCGCGATGACCGCGGCCATGTCGAGCGCGAGGACGCGGTGGTCCTTGAGCGCGTCGGGGCACGTGCCCGACGCGATCAGCTGCGCGAGACCCTCCACGATCGCCGTCTTGCCCACGCCCGGCTCGCCGATCAGCACCGGGTTGTTCTTCTTGCGCCGGCTCAGCACCTCCATCACCCGCTCGATCTCCTTCTGGCGGCCGATGGTCGGGTCCAGCTGCCCCTCCGCCGCGAGCTGCGTGAGGTCGCGGCAGAAGTGGTCCAGCGCCGGCGTCTTCGACTTCTTCTCGCTCTTCTGCGGCGCCGGCGCCGCCGCCGCGCCCGCCCCGCCCTGCGGCGGCATCTCGCTCCCCAGCAGCCGCAGCACCTCCGCCCGCGCCTGCTCGAGGTTCACGCCCGCGTCGGTCAGCACCTGCGCCGCGATGCCCTTCTCCTCCCGCAGCAGGCCGAGCAGGAGGTGCTCGGTGCCCACGTAGGAGTGGTTCAGCTCGCGCGCCTCGCTCATCGCCAGCTCGAGCACCTTCTTCGCGCGCGACGTGTACGGCAGGTCGCTGCCCGCGGCCGCCGCCGCCTTCCCCTTCTTCACGGTGTCCTCGATCTTCTGCTGCACCTCCTCGAGGTCCACCTGCAGATTGGCCAGCACTGCCGCGGCCACCCCTTCACCCTCCCGGATCAGCCCGAGCAGGATGTGCTCCGTGCCCACGTACTCGTGGTGCAGACGGGCCGCCTCCTCGCGGGCCATCTGGAGCACTTTGCGCACACGATCGGTGAAGTTGTAGCCGTTCATCGCTCGAAACCTCGCCTCCGTACCGGTCCGGCCGTTTCAGCCCGCCCGCGCCGCCTCTTCCTCGAGGACCGCGCGTACGTACGACGCCCTCGCGGCGCGCTGCTCCGTGTCCCGCTGGGCGCGTGCGTCGAGGGCGGCGAGGTGGGCGGGTTGCGTGAAAATCAGCAACTTGTTCAGCGTATATACACTGAGCTGCGGGATCAGTTGCAGCCCGACACCCAGCCGCACGCCCGACAACAGATTCATCGTCTCTTCGAACGACAGGCTGCGCGCGTAGCGGAGCAGCGCGTAGGCCCGCCACACCTTGTCCTCGATGATCGTCGGCGCGTCCCGCAGCAGCACCTTCCGCGCCTGCTCCTCGTACGTCACCACCTGGCGGACGATCTTGCCCAGGTGGTCCAAGAGCTCCTCCTCCGCCTTCCCCAGCGTCGTCTGGTTCGACAACTGGAAGAAGTTGCCGACGACCTCGCTGCCCTCGCCGTACAGGCCCCGGAACGTCAGCCCCACCTGGGTGAGGCCCTGGAGGACCTTCGCGATCTCCTTCGTCAGCACCAGGCCGGGCAGATGGATCAAAACCGAGGCCCGGAGCCCCGTGCCCGCATTCGTCGGGCACGCCGTAAGATAGCCAAACTCCTGGTGGAAGGCGACGGGAAGCGCGGCCCCCAGATCCCTGTCCAGGCGCTCCAGATCGGCGTAGGCCTGGCTCAGCGCGAATCCCGAGTGGAACACTTGCAGGCGCAGGTGATCCTCCTCGTTCACCATCAGGCCGAGCGAGCCCGCGAGGTAGACGGCGGCGTGGCTCCGGCCGCTCTTCTCGCTCGCGGCGGTCGCCAGCTCCTTGCTGATCAGGTGCCGCTCGTGCAGCAGCACGCGGTCGGACGGCTCGAGGTCGTCCACGAGGAAGCGCACGCCGCCCCGCGCCGCGGGCAGGTGCTGCCACACGCGGTCCACGTCCTCGAGGACGCGGCGCCGCTGCTCCTCGGTCGCGCGCACGTTGAAGGGCATGCCGTCGAGGTTGCGGGCCAGGCGCACGCGGGTCGAGAGCACGATGTTCGCCATCGGGCCGCTCGCGTCGAGCCACCCGAGGCCGCCGTCGGGCACGAGCTTGAGGTCGATCATTCCAGCACCTTGAGGCGGTCCCGGAGCTCGGCCGCCAGCTCGAAGTTCTCCTCGCTGATGGCGCGGCGCAGCCGCTCCTTGAGCTCGCCCACCTCGCGCGCCGCGGCGCCGCCGCCGGCCGCGCCGCCGCTCGCCGCCGCCGGCGTCGACGCGGCGTAGCGCTCGCCGGCGTGCTGCGAGCTGCCGTGGAGGCGCCGCAGCAGGTCCCGGAGGTGCGGCTCGAAGGTCGTGTAGCAGCCGGCGCACCCGAGCCGCCCCGTCTGGCGGAAGTCCTGCAGCGTCGCCCCGCACGCCGGGCAATGCACCTCGGCGCCGGACTCCGCGGCCTCGGAGCCGCCGGGCTTCCCCAGCGAGGCGAGGAAGTCGCCGAGCGGGAACTTGGCCACGCTCGCGCCCGTCTCCACGCCCTTCTCCGCCGCGCACTGCTCGCACAGGTGCATCGTCGTGACCGTGTTGTCCACGATCTGGGTGAGGTGGATCTGGGCCTCGCGCTCGCCGCAGTTGTCGCACAGCATCAGGCCGGCACCTCCGCCTCGCGCGCGGGCGCGAGCCTTCCGTCCTCCAGGAGCAGCACGCGGTCGGCGCGCTGCGCCAGCTGGCGGTTGTGCGTCACGATCACCACCGCCGTCCGGTAGCCGCGCGCCAGCTGGAAGAACAGGTCCGAGACCAGCGCGCCGTTGCCGTGGTCCAGGTTGCCCGTCGGCTCGTCGGCCAGCACCAGGGCCGGGTCCAGCGCCAGGGCGCGCGCCACCGCGCAGCGCTGCTGCTCGCCGCCCGAGAGCGCGCCCGGCCGGTGCGTGGAGCGGCCGGCGAGACCCACGGCGCCGAGCATCTCCATCCCGCGCGCGCGGGCCCGCGCGGGCGTCCAGCCGGCGATCCGGAGCGGCATCATCACGTTCTCGAGCGCGCTGAACTCCCGCAGCAGGTGATGAAACTGAAACACGAAGCCGAGGCGGCGGTTCCGGAGCGCGGCGAGCGCCGCGGCGTCGAGCGCCGCGTAGCGCTCGCCGTCGAGGCGGATCTCGCCCGCGGTCGGCGCGTCCAGCGCCCCCACCAGGTGCAGCAGCGTGCTCTTCCCCGAGCCACTCGCCCCCACGATCGCCACCACCTCGCCGCGCGCGACCTCGAGGTCGACGCCGGCGAGCACGTCGAGCCAGCCCGCGTCGCCGGACGGGAACCGCTTGGTCAGCCCGCGCACCTCGAGCAGCGCGCTCATTCGTGCCGGATGGCCTCCACCGGCGCCAGCTTCGCCGCCTGGCTGGAGGGATAGACCGTCGCGAGCGTGGCGATCGCGAGGCTCGCCACCACGACCGCCGCGACGTCCCTGAGCGCCAGGCTCACCGGCAGGTGGTCGATGAAGTACACGGTCGGGTCGAGCGGGATGAGCCGGTAGCGGCCGACGGCCGTCGCCAGCCCGACGCCGAGCACGGTCCCGGCCGCGGTGCCGATCACGCCCACCACGACCCCCTGCGCCACGAAGATCCGCCGGATCTGCGCCGCCGACATGCCCATCGCCCGGAGGATGCCGATCTCCTTCGTCCGGTCGCCGACGGCCATCGTCAGGGTCGAGACGATGTTGAACGCCGCCACCAGCACGATCAGCAGCAGGATCACCGCCATCGCGAGCTTCTCGAGCTTCAGGGCCGAGAAGAGCGAGGCGTTCTGGGTGGACCAGTCCATCGCGCGGTACGGGTAGCCGAGTTTCGCCTCGAGCGCGCGGGCGACGTCCGCGGCGTGCCACGGATCCCGCACGCGGACCTCGATCCCGGTCACGGCGGCGCCGAGTCCCGCGAAGCGCTGCGCCGTCGGCCGCGCCATCACGACGTACGTGTTGTCGTACTCGTACATGCCGGTCTCGAAGATCCCGGTGACCTCGAAGCGCCAGTAGCGCGGCACGAAGGCGCCGAGCGCCGCGTTGAAGGAGGAGCCCGCGGGCGAGATGAGCGTGACCACGCTGCCCGGGTAGACGTCGAGCCGGCCGGCGAGCCGCCGCCCGAGCACGACGCCGCCGTCCACGTTCGGCGCGGTGGCCGCGAAGCGCAGGTCGCCGCTGGTGAAGCTGCGCGCGAGGCCGGTGACCGCGGCGCGGCCCGTGTCCTGCTCGAGGCCGATCACCGCCACGCCCTCGGCGTAGTCGTGGCCCGCCGACACCAGGCCCTGCGTCAGCACGAACGGCGCCGCCGCCACGACCTCGGGCTGCTGCCGCACCACGCCCAGCACGCGCTGCCAGTCGTCGATCCTCAGGCCCTCGCCGTACGTCAGCACCCTGAGGTGCGGGTTCGCGATGAGGATCTTCTCCCGCAGGTCCTTCTGCAGGCCGCTCATCACCCCGATGACGACGATCAGCGCCGTGACGCCGAGCGTCACGCCCGCGATCGCGATGAGCGTGATGAGCGAGACGAACCGCGACGCCCGCCGGCTGCGCATGTACCGGCCGGCGACCCACAGCTCCACGCGGCTCATTCGGGCCGCAGCGCCGGGAAGAGGATGACGTCGCGGATCGAGCGCGCGCCCGTGACCAGCATCGTCAGCCGGTCGATGCCCAGCCCCAGGCCGCCGGTGGGCGGCAGGCCGTACTCCAGCGCGCGCAGGTAGTCCTCGTCCAGCGCCTGCGCTTCCTCGTCGCCGCCGGCGCGCAGCACGCCCTGCGCCTCGAAGCGGCGCCGCTGGTCGTCGGGATCGTTCAGCTCCGAGAACGCGTTGGCCAGCTCGTAGCCGCCGACGAACAGCTCGAAGCGCTCGGCCAGCTCCGGGTCGCCGCGCTTGGGCTTGGCCAGCGGCGACATCTCGATCGGGAAGTCGAGGATGAAGACCGGCGCCTCGAGCTTCGGCTCCACCGAGTGCTTGAACAGCTGGTCGATGAGCCGGCCCCGCCCCGCGGCCCGCTCCGGCTCGATGCCGCGCCGCGTCAGCTCGGCCGCGAGCGCCGCCGCGTCGGCCGCGCGCAGGTCCACGCCCGCGTGCTCGCGCACCAGGTCGTGGAACGTGACGCGCCGCCAGGGCGGCGTGAGGTCCACCGGCGCGCCGCGCGCCTCGACCACGAGGCCGCCGGTCACGCCCCGCACCACCTCCACCACGAGCGCCTCCGTCATCTGGAGCACGTCCGTGTAGTCCACGTAGGCCTCGTACGTCTCGAGCATCGTGAACTCGGGGTTGTGCAGCCGGTCCATCCCCTCGTTGCGGAAGTCCTTGCCGATCTCGTAGACCTTCTCGCAGCCCCCGACGATCAGCCGCTTCAGGTACAGCTCGTCGGCGATGCGGAGGTAGAAGTCGGTGCCGAGCGCGTTGTACCGCGTGACGAACGGGCGCGCCGAGGCGCCGCCGTAGAGCGGCTGCAGGATGGGCGTCTCCACCTCGAGGAAGCCGCGCGCGTCGAGGAAGCGGCGCACCGCCGTCACGACGGCCGCCCGGCGCTCGAACAGCGCGCGCCGCTCGGGATGCACCGCGAGGTCGGCGTAGCGCTGCCGGTAGCGCATCTCGGGGTCGGCCAGCTCCGAGAAGTGCGCCGTCTCGCCGCCCTCGGCCTCGGCCGTCTTGCCCAGCGGCAGCGGCCGCAGGGCCTTGGCCAGCAGCTCGAACCGCTCGACCTTCACCGTCACCTCGCCGGTGCGCGTGCGGAACAGCGCGCCCGTCACGCCGAGGTGGTCGCCGAGGTCGAGGAGCCCGAGGACGTCGAACGGCCCCTCGCCGAGGTCGTCGCGCCGGAAGTAGAGCTGGATCCGCCCGCTGCCGTCGGCCAGGTGCGCGAACATCGTCTTGCCGTGGGCGCGCAGCGCCACCAGCCGGCCGGCGACCGCCACGGCCGGCCCCTCCTGCCCGTCCGCGAACGCCGCGAGCGCCGCGGCCGCCGTGTGCGTGCGAGGGAACCGGTAGGCGAACGGGGCGACGCCGCGCTCCCGCAGCGCCTGCAGCTTGTCGCGCCGCGCCTGCTCCACGAAGCTCCGCTCCGCCGCCTGCTCGCTCACCGCGCCTCCCGATGCTGCGCGCGACCCTGGTCGCGACTTCCGCGCCGTGCGCACGTCCGGCTCAGCCGTCCCGGAATCACCGCGCCGTCCTCCCGAACCGCTTCAGGTACGCCTCGATGAACTGGTCGAGGTCCCCGTCCATCACCCGCTGCACGTCGCCGACCTTCAGCTCCGTCCGGTGGTCGTTCACCATCGTGTAGGGCTGGAAAACGTAGGAGCGGATCTGGTTGCCCCACGAGTTGTCGGTCTTCGTCGCCTCGATCTTCTGCCGCTTCTTCTCCTGCTCGTCCAGCGCGCGCTGGTACAGCGCCGCCTTCAGCATCTTCAGCGCCGTCGCCTTGTTCTTGTGCTGCGAGCGCTCCTGCTGGCAGCTCACCACGATGCCGGTCGGCAGGTGCGTGAGCCGCACGGCCGACGACGTCTTGTTGACGTGCTGGCCGCCCGCCCCGGAGGCGCGGAAGACGTCCATCTTGATGTCCTCGTCGCGGAGGTCGATCTCGATCGTGTCGTCCACCTCCGGGTAGACGAACACCGACGCGAACGAGGTGTGGCGGCGCGCCTGCGCGTCGAAGGGCGAGATGCGGACCAGCCGGTGCACGCCCTTCTCCGCCTTGAGGAAGCCGTAGGCGTACTGGCCCTTGATCTCGAGCGAGACCGACTTGATCCCCGCCTCCTCGCCCGCCAGGAGGTCCAGCACGTTCACCGCGAAGCCCTTCCGCTCCGCCCAGCGGTGGTACATGCGCATCAGCATCTCGGCCCAGTCCTGCGACTCCGTGCCGCCGGCGCCGGGATGGATCGTCAGCAGCGCGTCGAGCTGGTCCTCGGGGCCCTGCAGCATCGTCTGCAGCACCAGCCGCTCGACCTGCCCCGCCATGTCGGCGGACTCGGCCTCGAGCTCCTTCTCGATCTCGGCGTCGGATTCCTGCTCGAGGAGCTCGGCCATCTCGCGCGCGTGATCGAGCCGCTGCCGCACCTCCTGATACGGCAGCGTCCAACGCTTGAGCGACTTCACTTCCTCGACGGTCTTGCGGGCGGAATCGGCGTTGTCCCAGAAACCGGGCCGGGACATCGCCTCTTCCAGGGCGGCGAGGCGGGCTACCTTGGCGTCGACGTCAAAGATAGCCCCTGAGCTCGATGAGGCGTTGGTCCAAGTCGCGGAGCGCATCTCGGACGGCGGTGGCGATCATTCCGGCACGTTCCTGGGGTTAGTAACGCGTGGCAAGATAAGGGCTTAGGCCCTGCGACGCCAGTAGTGTTTGGGCTCCGTCCCCAGCAGCAGCCGCCGCATCTTCTCGCGGTGGCGCGCCAGGACGAGGAGGCAGACGGGCAGCGAGGCGGCGGCGTACGCCCAGCCGGCCAGCACGCCCAGCAGCAGCGGCAGCACGGCGGTCGCGACCACGATGCCGAGGGCGATGTAGCCCGACAGCGCGTAGCCGAGGGCCCACACGACGCCCCACAGCGGCACCGAGAGCGGGGTCAGCATCGAGAGGGCGCCGGCGGCCGCGGCGAGGCCCTTGCCGCCCTTCCCCTTCAGCCAGATGGGCCAGTTGTGGCCGGCGACGACCATCGTCGCCGCGAGCGACTGCGTCGCGGGGCCCGCGCCGTCGCCCGCCAGCAGCACGGCGAGGACGCCCTTGGCCACGTCGAGCACGAGGACGACGACGCCGACCCAACCCAGGCCCGTGGCGCGGAACGCATTGAGGGCCCCGACGCTCCCGCTCTCGACGGTGCGGAGGTCGGGGCCCCTGGCCCAGCGAACCACGAGGTACGCGCTCGGCAGCGAGCCCAGCAGGTAGGCCGCCACCGCGAGCGCCAGATAGTGCATCAGAAGATCCGCTGTCCCCCGGCGAGGATCTCGTTCAGGGCGTCGTTGAAGTGGTTGCTGTTCTTCGCCACGTCTTCGCCGACCTGCAGCACGAATTCCTCGTAGCTCTTCTTGATCTCCTCGCGGAAGATGTCCTTCAGCGTCCCGTCCTTGAGCCCCTGCGCCCGCTTGGCGGGATGATACGAGACCATGTCGGAGATGAGGGCGCGGGCCAGGCGCCGGGCCTTGACCTGCGGGTCCTGCACGAGGAACGGATTGACAATGCGGCCCGGCGTGCCGGGCACGGTGGCGCGCGTCGGCGTCGGGATCGTGACGGCCGGGGTCACGAGCGTCACTGGCTCGGGAGCCGCGGGCCTGGGCGGCGCGCTCGGAGCCGGCGCCGCCGGGATCGACGGCCGCGGGGCCGTCACCGGCAGCGGCGACGGAGCGGCGGGCGGCGGCGGAGGCGGTGCGTAGCGCGGGGAGGCAGGTGCGACGGGCGCAGCAGGCCTCGGCGCGGCGAACGGCGATCCGCCCGGAGCCGGCGCGGCGGGCGCCGGCCTCGGCGGCGTCGAGATGGGGCGCGTGGTCTGGATCGGCGTGGGCGGCGGCACCGCCGGCATGGACGGCCGGGGGATCGCCGCGGGCGCGGGCGCACGGGGCGCGGGCGGCGGCGGCGCGAACGCCGGGGCCGCGCTCGGCGCCGGCTCGAACGCCACGGCCCGCGCAGCCGGCGCCGGTGCGGCCGCCACGGCGCGCGCGGCGGTGGCGCCCGCCGGCGGCGCTCCCACCGAGAACACGGTGCGGCACACCGAGCAGCGCGCGCGCACCCCGCCCGCAGGCACCTTGGCCGGGTCCACCCGGAACACCGTCTGACAGCTCGGACACGTCGCGTTCATCGTCTACCTGCCCTCGTCCGGTCCCGGATCATGCCGCCGGTCGAACACGAACACCGATCCAGGCAGCGTCTTCGCGTAGCTCTTCATCTCGGTGGCCAGCTCGCTCACCTGCGCCGGGTGCTGGAAGCGGCGCCGCTCGTTCGTGACGATCCCGATGGACAGCGTCATGAACGGCACCTTGTGCAGCTGCCCGCGCCGGTCCTTCCCGAAAAAGTAGCCCGCCCGCCGGTCCTGGTCGGAGTACTGGAACGGGATCAGCAGGTCGAAGACCGTGATGATCTCGCCGCAGCACGGCGCCGCGTCCTTGAGCGGCAGCACCAGGATGAAATCGTCGCCGCCGATGTGCCCGACGAACCCGTCCGCCCCGCACAGCCCCTTCACCACGTCGTGGAGGATCCGGGACAGCAGCAGGATAACCCGGTCCCCGTCGTAGTACGAGTAGCGGTCGTTGTACTCCTTGAAATGGTCCAGGTCCGCGTAGCACACGGCGAACAGGCCGCCCGCGTCCATGTACCGCTTGATCTCGCGCTCGATCTCGTTCGTGCCCGGGAGCCGCGTGCTCGGATGGACGCTGACGTTCCGCTCGGTGCGGGTGAGCAGGACGTCGAGCCGCGACCGCTGCTCCTCCGGCTCGAAGATCGGCGTGAGAACTTCGTCGGCCCCGGCCCGGAAGGCCTCGTGCACGCTGCTCGCCGAGTGATGGTCCGCGAGGAAGGCGACGGGCACGATGGCCGTGTAGGGATCCGCCTTGAGCCGCTCGCACAGCGCCCGGCCGGCCGCGGCGGCCCCGTCGCCGTCCACCAGCACGAGCGCCGGCAGGCTCCGCAGGGCCATCGCCTCGATCTGCGCCGGATCGCCCACGGCGACGGCCGGAAACCCCCTCCCGGCGACCCATGCCGACACCAGCGGCGGCAGCGGCCGGGCCGCGGGCGAAAAGAAGATAATCGTGGGCCGCGTCCGCACCGATCGTAGCTCGCAAGTTGCGAGACCACAACAAAATAGGGCTCTGCCGGGGGGGTGTCAATCACTGGCGCTGCCTGCGAATGCAGTCGGAGCGGCGGCAGCGGGCAGACCAGTTGCCAGACGCCAAGTTGCCAGTGGCTCCATGACTCGAGTCCACAGAGTCGGAACCGGACTCGGGCTGCAGCGATCCGCGAGACGCCGTGACGCCTCAAGTCCGGCAACCGGCAAACGCTGGGAACTCGGCGTCTGGGAACTGATCTGATCACCCGAGCTCTGCTGCCCGATCGCCCTCAGAATTCGAAATCCCAGACCAGGAGCATCGTCTGCGGGTTCTCCAGCACCTCGACGTGCGGCAGGACGCCCTCGTGGCCCAGGCGGGTCATGATGAAGGCGTCCACGAAGCTCAGCAGGTGGTTCGCCACGATGGCACCGAGGTAGTTCGTCGCGGCCCGGTAGGCGTTGTCGCTGTCGTGGATGGTCTGCGCGTAGGTGTCCATCTCGAGCCGCGCGTTGCGCCAGCTCCAGCGGTACGCGTCGCCGAAGGCGCGCTGCTGGTAGAACGCGAGCGCGTCCTGGTAGCGCGGGTCGGTGGGTGCCGGCGCGGAATCGGGGTTCACGAAGAAGTTGCGCCGCGCCAGGAGCCACATCGCGCCGTTGAAGGTCAGCGTGTCGGTGGGCGGCACGAGCTGTCCCGGGACGGTGGAGGTGTTGAACGGGCCGCTCTCGACGTAGTGGCTCATCGTCTCGTAGTAGTCCCACGCGCCGTCCACGCGCGTCGCGGTGAACGGCTGCCGCGCCACGTCGAAGGCGAGCGTCTGGAACTGCGAGCGGAGCTGGCGTCCCTGCTGCCCCCAGGCCAGCGCGCGCGCCACGAACCACACCTCGGTGGCGATGAAGACGATGCCGCGGTCCCGGCCTCCCAGCACCTGGCCGGAGCCCGGGACGACGAGGGAGACGAGGGGCCGCACCCAGGGCCGCTTCCACACCGGCATCGCGGCCGCGGGCGGCACGACGCGCGGCGGAGGCGTGGCCGCCGCCGTCGGCTCCAGGACGGGCGGCGGCGGTGCGGTCCGCGGCGCCGCGGCCGCCGCGAGGCGCCACGCTGCCGCGGAGGCGGCGGTCGATGCGGGAGGCGTCGCGGCGGATTGCGCGCGCAGCGGGCCGGTCAGGAGCGCCGCCGCGGCCGCGCCGAGCGCGATCGGCGAGGACCGCCGCAAGCTAGAAGATCACGCGGAAGGTGAACTGCACCGGCTCGGTGTCGCCGACGTCGGCGGCGGAGTTGAACGTCCGCGCCAGGTCGAAGGCGACGCTGCCGAACTTCGCGCCCACGCCGAGGCTGGGGCCCCGGGCGCCCGAATCGAGGAACGCGTACCCGCAGCGCAGGCGCAGGGTCTGCCCCACGCCCGACTCGATGCCGACCAGGGTCACGGTCGCAAGCGGGCCCTCGAGCACGGTGCCCTGCACGTCCGCGAGCACGCGCGCGTCGAGCCCCTGGGTGCCGGGCGCCGGGCGCACGACCATCGCGCTGACGCCGACCGAGAGGCGCGTGGGCAGCGGATCGGCCTGCGCCTGGTTGTTGATCTGGAGATCGAAGCCGAGGTTCCTGAGGCTCACGCCGATCACGAGCGGCCGCCACCCGCCGATCACGTACTGCACGCCGACGTCCACCGCTTGCGTGGTGCCGGTGGCCGTCGGGACCTGGCTGCAGTCGCCGGTGCAGTCCACGCGGAACTGGACGAGCTTGGAGGTGACGCCCGCCGACAGCCCGCCCACCTCGGTGGCGTAGCTCGCCATCAGCGCC
>DATKNX010000305.1:0-10783 GCA_035541085.1 Gemmatimonadales bacterium
CGGCGCGCCAGCTCGATGCCGCGCGGCTCGGCCACGATCAGCGTGGCCCCGCGCCGCTGCGCCCGCTTGAGGGCGGCGCCGAAGACCGGGTGCGCCTCCGTCACGTTGGCGCCGGCGACGAAGATCACGTCGGCCTCGTGCTCCACTTCCCGCATCGAGCCCGAGGCCGCGGACGTGCTCAGCGCGCGTTGCATCGCGGCCACCGACGAGGAGTGGCACAGGCGGGTGCAGTGGTCCACGTTGTTCGTGCCGAAGCGGCCGCGGAAGATCCGCTGCAGCACGTAGTTCTCCTCGTTGGTGCACTTGGCGGAGCAGAACACGGCCAGGCCATCGGAGCCTCGCTCGCGGTGGATCCGGACCAGCTCCTGCGCGGTCAGCTCCAGGGCCTCCTCCCAGGTGGCCTCCCGGAAGGGCTCGTACCACGCGGCCGGCGTCGCCACGCGGTCGCGCACGTCGTCGGGCCCGCCGCGCGCCCGCGTCAGCTGCTCGAGGCTCTTGCCCACCGCCCGCTCCGGCGGGCGCGCCTTGCCGCGCCGGCCCTCGGCCTCGATGGTGAGCCACGGGCCGCGGCGCCGCTCGCCCTCCACCGGTCCCTCCCAGACCCACCGGCCCCCGCGCTTCTCCCAGCCGCGGCGGATCAGCGGCGTGGTCAGGCGGTCGCGGTGCTGCGGGAAGTCGTAGCCGAACCGGCCCTTCACGCAGGTCGAGCCGGCGTTGGGCGTGTTCTCCTCGATCCAGGGACTGGTGACCCGCACGATCTCCTCGTCGCGCACCTGCAGGTCCACCTGGCACCCCACGCCGCAGTAGGGGCACACCGAGCGCACCACGCGGGCCGGCTCGGCGATCTCCTCGGCCGCGAACCGCTCGCGCGGCAGGACCTCGTGGATCGCGCCCGTCGGGCAGACGCGGACGCACTCGCCGCACCAGGTGCACGCGGCGTGGTCCGGGTCGCCGTCGCCGCCCACCACGATCTCGGCGTGCTCGCCGCGCTGCGCCACGTCGAGCACGCCCACCACCTGGATGTCGGCGCACGCGCGGACGCAGCGCGTGCACAGGATGCAGGTGGTCATGTCGTGGCGGATCATCGGATCGCCGGGCCGCTCGTCGCCCCGGCGCAGCGCGAGCTCGTGGTCCCGCACCGGCCGGACCGGCACGTCGTAGCGGCGCACCAGCCGCTCGAACTCGTTCAGGTGGTTGCCGCCGGAGAGCAGGTGGTCGGCGGGGTAGCGCTGCAGGAGCAGGCCGAGCACGCTGCGGCGGTTCTCGACCGCGGCCGGCGACTCCGTCTCGACGACCATGCCGTCCTGCGCCGCCGTGGCGCACGCGGCCGCGAGCTTGGGCTGGCCCGCGACGCTCACGAGGCAGATGCGGCACGAGCCGACGACCGGCAGCTTCGGGTACCAGCACAACGTCGGCACGTCGATGCCGGCCGAGCGCGCGGCTTCGAGAATCGTCGTGCCGTCGCCGGCACGAACGGAGCGGCCATCCACCGTCAGCGTGATCATCGGGCGTGTCTCGAGGGTCGCGGTGATTGTACACCGCGGCGCGGCAACGTGCCAAATCGCGCATTCGACTATTGCGCGTCGCAGCGACTCTTATATATTGGCGTTCAAGGCTTTGCGCACTTGCGCGGAGACATTCTGTTTGGATTCAATCCGTAAGACTTCCGAGACGAAAACGTCAGTCGCGCCGGTGGCGACGGTCGTGGCGTCCCCGCGATGCGAGCGCCACAGTCTCTGCGACATTCGCTCCTCCACCACCTACAGCAGCGTCCATGGTGTTTGACCGCCGGCCACATCCGGCCGCCGGAGTGTTTCACCATTTCGAGGAGGCTGTATGGCGATGAAGAAGAAGAAGGCCGCCAAGAAGACGGCGAAGAAGTCCAAGAAGAAGAAGTAGGCATCGCGAAGATGCACAGGGGCCGGCGCTTTGCCGGCCCCGCGCATTTTCGGCATATTGCGCCGCGTGATCCTGCGCGACGAGCGGCGCGAGCGAGACTTCCCCGTGGACGGCGGGTCCGCCCGCCTCGGCCGCGACCCCACCCTCGAAATCCCCTTCGACTCCGGTGACGACGTCGTCAGCGCGGTGCACGCCCGCGTCTGGCGCGAGAGCGACGGCTCGTGGTGGCTCGAGGACCTCGGCAGCACCAACGGCACCTGGCTCAACGGCCGGCGCCTGGCCGCCGCCGAGATGCTGCGGAGCGGCGACCGGGTCACCCTCGGCCAGCGCGGGCCGGGGCTCCGCGTGAGCCTCCCCGGCGAGCCGGCCCGCACGCGCGCCGAAGGCGCGGTGGAGCCGGCCGGCCCGCGGCTCGTGCTGCGGCGCGTCGCGGGCGGCGAGGACCTGGCCGGCGTCGGCCGGGAGATTCTGATCGGGCGGTCGGCGACGTGCACGGTCCCGCTGCGGACCGTGGCCGACACCGTCGTCTCCAAGCGCCACGCGGTGGTCGCCTTCGACGACGCGGGCGCCGCCACCGTCACCGACCTCGGCAGCCGCAACGGGACGTTCGTCAACGGCCAGCAGGTGCGCGGCCCGGCGATGCTGCGGCTGGGCGACCGCCTGATGCTCGGCTGGCACGGGCCGCTGCTCGAGGTGCGGGTCCTCGGCTCGGCGAGCCTGCCGGAGGGGCAGGGGGCGGCGTACCGCCCGCGGCTGCAGCCGCCCAAGACGCTCGCCGGCATCGTGCAGGTGGCGCGCGGGGAGGCGGGCGCCGCGGCGCGCGGCCGCGCCGCCGTGTTCGTCCGCTCGCTCGCACGCCAGCTCGTGCGCGAGTCGTCGTCGCCGTTCCGCGCGGCGGTCGGGCTCGCGGTCGCGGCGCTCGCCGTGGCCGTGGTCCTCCTCTACCGGGGCGGCGCGCGGGAGCGCGCGGCCGCCGACGCGCGGCTCGCGAGCGCCGAGCGCGCGTTCGCCGAGCAGTTGCGCTCGGCGAGCGAGGCGCAGCTCCGGGCCGACTCCACGATCGCGCGCCTCAGGGGCGAGCTGGGGGCGGCGCACCGCGCCAGCGTCCCGCGCGCCGTGGTCGAGAGCCTCGAGGGCCAGCTGCACGAGGCCGAGGCGCGGGCCGGCTCGCCCGTGCTCTCCACCACCGTGGCGGACTTCTCGCGCGTGTCGGCGGAGAACCAGGCCGCGGTGGGGCTCGTCATCGTCCGCTACCAGTCGGACTCCGTGATGGGCAGCGGGTTCGTGGTCACGGCCTCGGGCTACCTGCTGACCAACGGGCACGTCGTGCAGGATCCCTCCGGCGCCCGGCCGCGCTCCATCGAGGTGGTGATGGCCGACACGCGGACGCCCCTCGTGGCGGATCTGGTCGCCGTCTCCGACGTGCGCGATCAGGACGTCGCGGTCCTCAAGATCCGCGGCTATCACGGCGCGATGGTGCGGGCCATCGACTGGAGCGGGCGCGGCGTGCGCCAGGGCGCCGCCGCCGCGCTGATCGGCTTCCCCCGCGGCACCGAGCTCGCCTTCGATCCCAACGGCTTCGTGCGCACCACGATGTTCGCGGGGGTCATCGCCAAGGCCACGACCGAGTGGATCCAGTTCGCGGGCTCCACCGACGCCGGCTCGTCGGGAAGCCCGGTCTTCGACGCGGCGGGCGAGGTGATCGGGATCCACTACGGCGCGTTCGCGTCGGCCGGCGAGACCGCGCCTCCCTCGCTCGGCTTCGCCATCCCCATCGGCCGAGCGCGGCGCTGGCTGCCCGCCGACGCGAGGGCGGAGCTGGGCATCTGACCGCCTGAGAGCTCAGACTGCAGACTGACGGACGTCAGGTGCCCTGATAGCTCGGTAATGAAGAAGGGCCCGGCTCGGCCGGGCCCTTCGACGATCGCAGGGAATCGGACGCGCTACTGCCGCTCGCGCCACTCCTCGTCGTCGTTCGCCTCTTCCTCGTTCGCCCAGAACCACATCAGGATGCGCGGCGCGCGACGCGGCTCGCCGCCATCGCGAATCACGATGCCCATCGGCTCATCGGCCGCCAGGACTGCTGTCGTCATACGGACCACCCGCCGCCAAGAGAGCGTCGCGCCTGTGCGCAACATGACTTCTCGCCCTTCCTGATGGCATCATGTGTGCCGCAGGCGGTACAATTGCAAGTCTATGTGAATAAGTAATTTACGAGTACTTGATGGAACAGCCCGTGGAATTCCGTGTCAGTTTGACACGGGGCCGGTCGTTTCACTCTGACTCGCGCCCGGGTGCGTGGCGATGAAGCCGAGGTTGCGGGTGCGGGGCCTGGCGCCTGCGCTTTGCGCGCGCGAGACGGCCCAGTCGGCGTACAGCGAGCGCAACGCGTCGCTCGAGACGGACGCGCCCTTCGCGGCCGCGTTCACGGCGGGCATCACCACGTGGTGGCCGCCGGGGACGGTGACGGCCTTGAGCCGGCGGATGAGCTCCGCGCGGTCCGTGGCGGAGAGCGACGCCACGGCCGGCGTCTCGATGACGCAGCCGCGGATCGCGCGGTCCGGCGTCCACGCCTCCAGCGGCACGACGAGGCACTCCACCCGGCTGCCGAGCTGCTCGGCGATGGCGCGGTTCTCCAGCCCCTCGATGGCGGCGAGGTCCGGATCGCCCACGAGGATCGAGGCGCCCCGCGCCGCCAGGAACAGCGCGCACGCGCCGTCGGCCGCGCCCACGACGGCGACGAGGTCCTGGTCCGCGAGGCGCTCGGCGAGCGCCACGACCGGATCGTGGGGCGCGAGGCCCCAGTGCGAGGGCTGCGCCTGCGCCGCGCGCAGCGCCACGTGGCGCTCCCGCCAGCGGCGGTACGACGGCAGGCGGAGCCGGCGCCGGATGATGGAGTCCACCTGCTCCTGCAGCAGCACCTCGGTCAGCTGGTACTGCTCGGTGCGGGCCAGCTCCTGGACCGCCTCGTCACCGATGCCGAGGATGGAGGAGCGCGGCAGGCCGTCCTTGTACTCCTCGATGCGCTGCTCGATGAATTCCTCGTACTCGGAGCGCAGGCTGCGCGGCGTCCGGCGGGCGCGCTCGTCCACGGGACTCAGCACGGCTCGATGTGGACCACGACGCGGTCGAGCTTGAGCTCCTCGCGCAGGCGGCGCTCCACCGCGTCGGCGATGTCGTGGGCCTCCTGCACGGGCAGGCGGCCGGAGACCTTGATCGTCAGCTCGGCGAAGGCCACGCCCGCCGCGAGCCTGGAGCGGATGTCGTGCGCGGACTCGACCCCGTCCACGAGCTCGGCCGAGCGCCGCACCGCGTCGGGCTCCTGGGCCGCCTGGTCCACGAGCACCGGCACGCCGCGCCGCAGGATCTCGTAGGCGACGCGCCCGATCAGCAGCACCACGGCGAGCGCGACGATCGGGTCCACGTGCCGCACGCCGAACCGCGAGAGGATGCTGCCGAGGATCACGCCGGTCGTGATCACGACGTCCACCCGGGTGTGCGCCGCGTCGGCCAGCAGGAGGTCGCTCGCGAACTGGCGCCCCTTCGTGACCTCGAGCCAGGCGACCCCCAGGTTGATGACGAGCGTGCCGCCGAGGAGCCCGAGCTCGAGCGCCGAGAGCCGGGGCGGCGGCGTCTGCGCGAGCAGGCGGGCCACGGCGCTCTTCAGGAGCTCGAACGACGCGACGGCGAGGAAGATGACGATGCCGAGGGCGCCGAGCACCTCGAACTTGCCGTGGCCGTACGGGTGGTTCGCGTCGGCCTCGGCGCCCGCGTAGTGCATCAGGATGATGAACAGCACGTTGTTGAGGGCGTCCACGGACGAGTGGACGGCGTCGCTGATGACCGACAGCGAGCCCGCCGACACGCCGATGGCGATCTTCGCGCCCACCACCACGAGGTTGGCGGCGAGCAGGCCGAAAAAGACGCGCTGGATGGAAGCGGTGCGGTCGCGCCCGGCGGGGGCCGCTGACATGCGGGCAAGGTGAGGAACGCAATCACCGCTGTCAACTCCCTTGTTCGCGTTTCCGCGGCTCCGTAGCTTCGGTTCCCCGAGGATGGTGGCGCGATGCACCTGGACTTGCACGTTCACTCGACCTGCTCCGACGGATCCCTGGCACCGGCGGCGGTCGTCGCCGCGGCCCGGCGCGCCGGACTGGGGATGATCGCGCTCGCGGACCACGACACCGTGGCGGGCGTGGCACCGGCGGCGGCCGCGGCGGGCGAGCCCGGCTGCGCGGTCCTCCCCGCGGTCGAGATCACCGCGCAGCTCGACGGGCGCGAGGTGCACCTCCTGGGCTACGGCGTCCGCCTCGACGACCCCGGTCTCGCGACGCTGACGGCACGCGCCGGGGTGCGGCGGCGCGAGCGGCTGGCGGCCATGGTGGAGCGGCTGCGCGGCGCCGGCGTGGCCATCACGGTCGAGGACGTGACCACCGAGCCGGAGTGCGCGTCGGTCGGGCGCATGCACCTCGCGCGCGCGCTGGTCCGGATGGGCAAGGCGGGATCCGTGCCGGACGCGTTCGGCCGGTACATCGGCGACGGCGCGTCGTGCTGGGTGCCGAGCCGCGGCGTCGAGGTCGCGGAGGCGATCGGCGTCGTGGCGGCGGCCGGCGGGTGCGCGGTGTGGGCCCACCCGGCGCTCGACGACGCGCGGCACTTCGCGCGGCTGCGGGCCTGCGGGTTGGCCGGCGTCGAGGCGCTGCGCCCCGCGCTGGATCCGCACGGGTCGGTGCAGCTGGAGCAGGCGGCGCGCGCCGCGGGCCTCGTCGTCACGGGCGGCTCCGACTGGCACGGCGCGGCGCGGCCCGCCCTCGGCAGCTGGTACGTGACGGAGAATCACGTGCGCGCGTTTCTGGAGCGGCTGGGCATCTCCGCCGAGTGACCGGCGGGATCGCGGCGTTCGTGGAGCGGGTGGCGGCTAGTCCAGCGCCCGAAGCAGGGCGCCCTTGAGGTAGCCGGTCTCCGGGATGGTCACGATCTCGGGGTGGTCGGCCGCTGCGCCGCGGATCTCGAGCAACTGGAGCCGGCGGCCGCTGTCGGTCGCGGCGTCGGCGAGCATGCCGAAGAAGTCGCCGCGGTGCACGTGGTGCGAGCAGGAGGCGGTGAACAGCAGGCCGCCGGGCGCGAGGAGCTGCATCGCGCGCAGGTTCACTTCCTTGTAGCCGGCGAGCGCCCGCGGCAGCGAGCGCCGGTCCCGCGCGAAGGCCGGCGGATCGAGCACCACCACGTCGTAGCGCTCGCCCGCCGCGGCCGCTTCCTTCAGCCAGTCGAACGCGTTGGCCTCCACGGCGCGGATGCCGCCCAGACCGTTCAGCTCCGCGTTGCGGCGGAGCCGGTCCGCCGCCTCGCCCGAGATCTCGACGGCGACGACCTCGCGGGCGCCGCCCCGCGCCAGGTGCAGCGCGAAGCCGCCCTGGTACGCGAACGCGTCGAGGCACCGGCCCCCGGCGAGCGCCCCGACGGCACGGCGGTTCTCGCGCTGGTCGAGGAAGCCGCCCGTCTTCTGGCCCGACCACGGCGTGGCGACCCAGCGGACGCCGGGCGCCTCCTCGACCACGATCTCCTGCGGGACGGCGCCGAAGGCCAGCGTGACCTCGCGCGGCAGGCGCTCGCGCTCCCGCACCGCGGCGTCGTTCCGGAGCAGGAGCCCCGCCGGCGCCAGCTCCTCGCGGATGGCCGCGACGACGTCGTCCCGCACGGCCTCCAGGCCGGCGGAGAGGAGCTGCGCGACCGCGCAGTCGCCGTAGCGGTCCACGATGAGCGAGGGCAGGCCGTCGCCCTCGGCGTGCACGACGCGCCAGGCGCCGTCGGTGATGCCGCGCCGGCGGGCGACGGCCGCGCGCAGCATCGCCCGCCACCACTCGGCTCCGACCGCGATACCCTCGGGAGCGATCCAGCGCGCGCGGATCTCGGACGCGGGCGAGTAGAGGGCGGTCCCGAGTCCCTTGCCGCGCTCGTCCACCAGGCGCACGACGCCGGCGCCCTCGCCGTCGGCGTCGCGAACGTCGGAGCGGAAGATCCAGGGGTGGCCGGCCCGCAGGCGGCCGACGCCGCGCGGGGCGACGACGACGGCGGGGCGCGCGGGGGTGGCGCTCACCCGCCGACGGCGGCGCGCAGCGCCCGCGTCGCGGCCTCGGGGTCGGGGGCGTCGAGTACGGCGCGGATCACCGCGACGCCGGCCGCGCCGGCGGCGACGAGCGCCGGCACGAGCCCCACGGTGACGCCGCCGATGGCGACCGCGGGCACGCCGGGCGCCGCGGCCCTCACCCGCCGGAAGCCCTCGACGCCGATGGCCTCGCCGGCGTCCGCCTTGCTGGCGGTGGCGGCGGCGGGCCCGATGCCGAGGTAGTGGGCGCCCGCCGACGCGGCGCGGCGCGCCTCGTCCACGGTGCCCGCCGAGCCGCCGAGCCAGAAGCCGGCCGGCACGAAGGCGCGGGCGGCGTCGATGGGAAAGTCGTCCTGGCCGAGGTGGCAGCCGGCCGCGCCCGTCGCCAGCGCGACGTCGAGCCGGTCGTTCACGACGACCGGCAGCGTCGTGGCGGCCATCACGCGCCGCACGAGCTCGGCCAGCGCCCGCGCGCCGGCCTCCTTGGCCCGCACCTGCAGCATCGTGGCGCCGCCGGCCGTGGCGGAGGCCCCCAGGGCGGCGAGATCGCGCGCGCCGGCGACGCCCGCGTCGAGGATCACGACGAGGCGGAGCGCGTCCGCCAGCGGGGCGGAGTCGCTCACGGCCGGCGCGGCGGCACGGCGCTGTCGGGCCGCGCCGCCTTCTGCGCCGCGTTCACCTGCCGGGCCACGGCCGTGCTCTCCTGGCGCGCGGCCATGATGCTGTCGCGGCGCGCGGCCTCGGCGGCGGCGCGCAGCCGGCGCGCGACCTTCACCGAATCGGCGTGCGCGGCGCCCGTCTCGCTGAACATGTGGCTGCCGTCGGGGCGCGCGACGAAGAACAGGTAGTGGTGGCGCGCCGGCCACAGCGCGGCCAGGATGCTCGGGCGGCCCGGCGAGTCGATCGGGCCCGGCGGCAGTCCCGCGTGCAGGTAGGTGTTGTACGGCGACTTGATCCTGAGGTCGCGGATCAGGACGCGATTCACGTGGCGCCCCATCGCGTAGATGACCGTGGGGTCGGCCTCGAGCTTCATCGGGTGCCGCCGCTTGAGCCGGTTGTAGTAGACCCCGGCGATGACCTGCCGCTCGGAGTGCCGCCGCGCCTCGGCCTCGACGATGCTCGCCAGCGTCAGCACCTGGTTGCGCGTGAGACCGAGCTCGTGGGCGCGTGCGTCCCAGGCCGTGTCCCACTGCACCTCGAACTCCTGCACCATCTGGGCGACCAGCTGCTCGGGCGACGCGCCGAACACCACGCGGTACGTCTCCGGGAACAGGTAGCCTTCGAGCGTGTGGTCGGTGCGCGGGATGCCCAGCTTCGCACGCAGGCTCGAGTCGCGCGTGGCGGCGACGAACGCGGCGCTGTCCATGCCGAGCTTCTCGGCGGCCGCCGCGGCGATCTGCTGGATGTCGTAGCCCTCGGGCACCGTGAAGAGGTCGTCGTCGGTCCGGCCGGCGATCATCTTGGCGAGGATCGTCCGCGTGCCGTCGCCGACCGCGAAGTCGTAGCGGCCCGGCCGCAGATGGCGGTCGAGCCCGCGGTACTCGGCGATGAACAGGCCCAGGAACCGCGCCGTGAGCAGGAACCGCGTCTGGGAGCGAATGATCCCGTGCGCACCGAGCGACTCGGCGACGGCCTTGAGCGACGCCCGCTTCGGCACGATGACGCGCGCGTGCGGCGCGTTGGCCGCGGGACCGCAGGAAGACAGAAGCGCACAGAGGCACAGACACACCGACGCCCGGAGGGGGAGGCGACGCCTCCCCTGGGCGTCTGGGCGCCCGCGCGCCGGTGGGGGCTTCATCCCTGTGCGCCTGCGCGTCGGTGCGGCTGTGCGTCCAGCCAGCCCTGCAGGATCGCGACGGCGGCCATCTGGTCGATCCGCTCGCGCGAGTCGCGGTCCCGGACGCCGGCCGAGCGCGCCGCGCGCAGCGCCCGCGCGGTCGAGAGCCGCTCGTCCCAGTAGCTCACCGGGAGGGCGGCGCGCCGCGCCACGGCCTCGCCGAGCGCCCGGGCCTCGCGCGCGGCCTCGCCTTCGGCGCCGTCGAGGTCCAGCGGCAGGCCGACCACGACCTGCGTGACCTCGTGGTGCCGGGCGAGCGCGACGATGTCGGCGACGGGGGCGCGCTGCTTGGCGCGGCGGATCAGCGTGGTGAGGGGTTGAGCGATCAGGCGGGTCGGGTCCGAGAGCGCGAGGCCGAAACGCTTGCCGCCCCAGTCGACGGCCAGCACCCGGCCCGCGTCCGGGCTCGCCCGGTCGCCCTCGCCTGGAGACACGGCCCGTCAGCCCTGGGCCATCGTCGCGAAGAACTCCTTGTTGTTCTTCGTGCGCTTCATCCGCTCGATGAGGAACTCGATCGCCTCGACCGTCGGCATGTCGGCCAGGAACTTCCGCAGCAGGTACATCCGGTTCAGCTCGTCCGGCGGCAGCAGCAGCTCTTCCTTGCGCGTGGCGCTCTTGTTCACGTCGATGGCGGGCCAGACGCGCCGCTCGGCGATCTTCCGGTCGAGCACCAGCTCCATGTTGCCCGTGCCCTTGAACTCCTCGAAGATCACCTCGTCCATCCGGCTGCCCGTCTCGATCAACGCGGTGCCCACGATCGTGAGCGAGCCGCCGCCCTCGATGTTGCGCGCGGCGCCGAAGAACCGCTTCGGCTTGTGCAGCGCGTTCGCGTCCACGCCGCCCGAGAGGATCTTGCCCGAGTGCGGCACCACGACGTTGTGCGCGCGCGCCAGCCGGGTGATCGAGTCGAGCAGGATCACCACGTCCTTCCCCGACTCCAC
>DATKNX010000306.1:0-15711 GCA_035541085.1 Gemmatimonadales bacterium
ACGATGTTAACCAGCCTGTCCGGCACGAACACCACCTTCTTCGGCGCAGCCCCGGCCGTGAACTTCAGTACCGACGGGTCGGCCAGCGCCGCCTTCACCGCAGCCTCCTGGGGCGTTCCGCGGGGCGAGCGCAGGCGCGCGCGCACCTTGCCGTTCACCTGCACCACGAGCTCCACCTCTTCGGCCACGGCCAGCGCCGGGTCGAAGTTCGGCCACGGCGCGTCCATCACCGACGTGGTGTGGCCGAGCCGCTCCCAGCATTCCTCCGCGAAGTGCGGCGCGTATGGCGCGAGCAGGATCGCGAGCGGCTCGACGAGCGAGCCGGCCGGCTCGCCGTCGCGGAGCGCGTTGACGTACTCCATCATCGCCGCGATGGCGGTGTTGTAGGCGAGCGACGCCGTGTCCTCGGTGACGCGCTGGATGGTGCGGTGCATCATGCGCAGGAGGTCCGCCGACGCGCCGGCCTGGCCGTGCGCCTGGGCGTTCGAGCCTCCGTGCGTCTCGACGAGTCCCCACACCTTGTCGAGGAAGCGTCGGATCCCGCTGATCCCCGCGTCGCGGAAATCGCCGCCGTCCTGGTACGGCCCGAGGAACATCAGGTACATGCGGAACGTGTCGGCGCCCCACTTGTCCACGTACGCGTCGGGGTTCACCACGTTGCCGCGCGACTTGGACATCTTCGCGCCGTCCTTGACGATCGTGCCGTGCGCCCGGAAGCGCGCAAACGGCTCCTCGAAGTCCACGAGCCCGAGGTCGTGCAGCGCCATCGTGACGAAGCGCGAGTACATGAGGTGCAGCACCGCGTGCTCGTTGCCGCCGATGTAGGAGGCGACCGGCAGCCACTTCCTCGTCAGCCCCGCGTCGAACGCGACGTCGTCGCGATCCGCCGACGGGTAGCGGAGGAAGTACCACGCCGAGTCGAGGAACGTGTCGGAGACGTCGGTCTCGCGCCGCGCCGTCTTGCCGCACTTGGGGCACGGCACGCGGTACCACGACTCCAGCCGCGCCAGCGGCGAGACGCCCGAGTCGTCGGGCCGGAAATCCTCGAGCGCCGGGAGCACGACCGGCAGGTCCTTCTCCGGCACCGGCACCGTCCCGCAGCCGTCGCAGTAGATGATGGGAATCGGCGGTCCCCAGTAGCGCTGCCGCGAGATGCACCAGTCGTGGAGCCGGTAGTTCACGACCGGCTTGCCGAGGTTCTTCGCCGCGAGCGCCGCCGTGATGGCGCGCTTCGCCTCCGCCCACGGCATGCCGTCGTAGCCGGGGCTGTTGACGATGCGCCCGTCCGGAATGTCCGCCTCGGCCGCCGCGAGCGGCGTGGAGGCATCCTGCCCGGGCCCCGCCACCACCCGCACGATCGGCAGCTTCATCGCCGTGGCGAACTCGAAGTCCCGCTCGTCGTGGCCGGGCACGGCCATGATGGCGCCGGTCCCGTACTCCATGAGCACGTAGTCCGCGATCCAGATCGGCACCGACTCGCCGGTGGCCGGATTGCGCGCGTAGGAGCCCGTGAACTCGCCGGTCTTGGTCTTGTCGCCCACCTTGCGCGAGACGAGGTCCATCGCCGCCACGCGCCGCCGGTACGCGTTCACGTCGGCACGCCGCTCGGCGGTGGTGAGGCCCTCGACGAGCGGGTGCTCGGGCGCCAGCACGAGGTACGTGGCGCCGAACAGCGTGTCGGGGCGCGTGGTGAAGACGGTGATCCTCTTCCCGCCCGGCGTCTCGAAGACCAGCTCGGCGCCGTCGGAGCGCCCGATCCAGTTGGCCTGGATGGTGCGCGTCGAGTGCGACCAGTCCGCCGTCTCGAGGTGGTCCAGGAGGCGTTGCGCGTACGGCGTGATGGTGAAGAACCACTGGTCGAGCATCCGCTGCTCGACCTTCACGTCGGGGTGCCGCTCGCAGAATCCGTTGATCACCTGCTCGTTGGCGAGCACGGTCTTGCACGCCGGGCACCAGTTCACGGCGGCGCGCCGCTTCACGGCGAGGCCCGCGCGGTAGAGCTGCAGGAAGATCCACTGCGTCCACTTGTAGTAGCGCGGATCGGTGGTCTGCACCTCGTAGCGCCAGTCCGCCATGAGGCCGATCCGCTTCAGCTGGCCGCGGAACCGCTCGATGTTGCGCGGGATCAGCTCGGCCGGGTGCGTGCCGACCTTGAGCGCGAAGTTCTCGGAGTGGATGCCGAAGGCGTCGAAGCCCAGCGGCTCGAACACGTCGGCGCCCTTGAGCCGCCGGAAGCGGCCCTGGATGTCGGCGCCCACGAACGCGAAGACGTTCCCGACGTGCAGCCCCTCGGCGGAGGGGTACGGGAACATCATGAGGTTGTAGAAGGGATGCGACGCGCCGGCGAGGTTCGCGTGGTTGGTGCCGCGCTCCTCCCACCGCTGCTGCCACTTGCGCTCGACGCTCTGTGGATCGTACGGAACGGCGTCCCGATCGGCCATAGTGTTGTAAGATAGCGACTTGCGGCGGCCCCGAGCCATCCCTACCTTAGCGACGGCCTTCATGTCCGAGAGCCCCGCCGCTCCGCCGCGCATTCGCGCCCGCAGCCTGCAGAAGAGTCTCGTCTCGGCTGGCGTCGTCGCCGCCATCGTCGTGCTGGCCGTCGTTTCGCTCTTGGCGTGGCGCGCGGCCCGCAGCTACCTGGCGCGCGACGCCGACGCTCGGCTCTCCGACATCGCGCAGCGCTCGGCGGCCCTCGTCGGCCTCTACCTTCACGAGCGCCGCGCGGAGCTGGAGCTGGTGGCGAGCGGCCCGTCGGTCCAGGACGCCGCGGCCACCGCGGGCGCCGAGGCCGCGCGGCGCGGCCTCGCCAGTCAGACGCCGGAGCAGCTCGAGCGCGCCTTCGCCGCCACGCGCAGTCTGGGCTCGGCGCCGGCCGTGGCGGCCTACCTGCGCGCCCTCGAGGACCGCTCCGACTTCTCGGACCTGCTGCTCACCGACTCGCACGGCTTCACGGTCGCCGCGTCGCGGACGCCGGCCCGCTTCGGCCACGCCGGCGAGGACTGGTGGCAACGCGCCTTCCAGGGCGGGAGCTACCAGGGCCTGCCGGCGCTGAACGAGCGCACCCGCACCGTCACGCTGCGCATGGCCACCGCCGTCCCGCCGCAGGCCGGCGCGCGCAAGGTCGGCGCGTTGAGCGGCGAGTTCGGGATGGCGAAGCTCGCGCGGCTCGTCGCCTCCTCCGATGCCAGGCTGCGGGCGCGCGTGGAGGTCGTGGACCGCGCCGGCCGCCTGATCATCGGCCGCGATTCGTCGGAACTGCTGAAGACGATGCCCGAGATCGACGCGCTGGCGCTCCCCGACACCGTCGCGTACGCGACCCTGCAGGCGAAGGGGCGCGGAAGCGAGCGCGTCGCCACGGCGCGCGCCTGGCCGGTCGAGTGGTGGGTCGTCGTCCGGCAGCCCGTCGCCGTGGCGTACCAGTCGGTGGACCAGCTCGGACGGCTGCTGCTCGTCGCGGCGCTGCTCCTCTTGGTGGTGGGCGTGGCGGCGCTCACGTCGCTCGGCGCGTGGCTCAACCGGCGCGTGACCGTGCCCGTCGAGCGGATGGCCGGCGCGGCGACGGCCGTGGCGGCTGGCGACCTGTCGCGGGAGATGAGCGTCGCGGAGGGCACGAGCGAGGTGCTGCACCTCGGCTCCGCGCTCGGGACGATGCTCGAGTCCTTGCGCCGGCTGGTGGGCGCCATCCGCGCCGCCGCCGACGAGGCGGCGGCGATGGCGGCCGAGATCAGCGCCTCGACGGAGGAGATGTCGGCCAGCGGGCAGGAGATGGCAAGCACGACGCACGAGCTGTCGCAGCGCGCCCAGCAGCAGGCCGCCATCGTGAAGGCGACGGCCGGCGACGCCACCCGTATCCGCGCCATCGCCGGACGCCTCGCGGCGGGCGCGCGGGACGCCGCCGAGCGCAACCGCGCCCTGCTCGCCCTCGCCGACGATCACCGCAAGCGCCTCGACGACAGCACCGCGACCCTCGCGTCGCTGGCGGCCGAGGTCGAGCAGGGCGTCACGGAATCGGCCGCCCTGACCGAGGCGTCGGCGCAGATCGGGCGCTTCGTGGCGCAGACCAAAGCCATCGCGACCCAGACCAACATGCTGGCGCTGAACGCCGCGATCGAGGCGGCGCGGGCGGGCGAGGCGGGCAAGGGATTCGGCGTGGTGGCCACGGAAGTGCGGAAGCTCGCGATCCAGGTGGCACAGGCCGCCGTCACGACCGAGGGCACGGTCAAGGAAGTGCTGAAGCGCGTGGCCTCCACGCACGAGACGATGATGCGCGTGGGCTCGGCCAGCGCCGCGGCGCGCGGCGCCGCCCGCACCGTGAGCGAGGGTCTGATGGGCGTCGCCAACTCCGCGCGCGACAGCGACCGGTTCACGCAGGAGATCAGCGGCGCGTCGACCGAGTCCGAGACGCTGGTGACCGAGATCGCGCGCCGGCTCGAGGAGCTGGCGCACAGCACCGAGAGTTTCGCCGCCTCGGCCGAGCAGATTGCGGCCGCCTCCGAAGAGCAGAGCGCCGCCACCGAGGAGATCGCCGCTTCGGCTCAGGCGCTCGCCACGGCGGCCGACAAGCTGACCTCCGCCGTGCAGTCCTTCCGGCTTCGCTGAACGCCAAGCGGGGGCGGCCGCATCGGCCGCCCCCGCCCACCCCACGCCAGCGCAGGATCTACTTCGGGAACTGGCCCAGGTTCACGGCCGCGCTGAGGTCGTTCCTCAAGAGCGCGTCGCCCAGCGCCGAGGCGATCTCCGTCGCCACACGGGTCTGCGCCTCCAGGGTGGACGCCGCGAGGTGCGGCGTCAGGAGCACGTTGGGCGCCGTGCGCAGCACCGAGTCCGCGGGCAGCGGCTCGGGATCGTAGACGTCCAGGGCCGCGCCGCCGACCCGCCCGTCGGCCAGCGCCTTCGCCAGCGCCGCGTCGTCGATCAGCGCGCCGCGCGCCGTGTTCACGACCAGCAGCCCCTTCTTGACCAGCGCGAGCCGCCGCTCGTCGATCAGGTGCCGCGTCTGGGCATTGAGCTTCGCGTGCAAGCTGATCACGTCGGCGCGCTGCATCAGCGCGTCGAGCGGGATCAGGTCCAGGCCCAGGTTCTCCGCCGTCTCCGCGTTGATCCCCGGATCGTTGCCGACGACGGTCATGCCGAAGCCCTTGGCGATCGTCGCCACCCGGCTGCCGATCCGGCCCACGCCGATCAGGCCCAGCGTTTTTCCCCTGAGCTCCGAGCCCTCGAACGCCTTGCGGTCCCACTTGCCCGCCCCGAGCGACGCGGCGGCGGGCGCCACCTTCCGCGCCAGCGCCAGCAGCAGCGCGAACGTGTACTCCGCCACGCTGTTGGAGTTGGCCCCGGGCGCCGTCAGCACCGGGATCTTGCGGCGCGACGCCTCCTCGACGTCGATGGTGTCCGTCCCCATGCCGGCGCGCGCGATGACCTTGAGCTTCGGCGCCTTGCCGATCATCGCCGCCGTCACCTTGGTCTCGCTGCGCACCACCAGCGCGACGGCGTCGGCCAAGGCGGCGTCCAGCACCTCCGGCCCCTTGCCCACCGTCTCGACCACCTCGTACCCGGCCATGGCCCGCAGCATCTCGAGCCCCGCCTTGCCGAGGCGGTCCGCGACTACGATGCGGTTAGGCACTCTTCAGTACCTCCTCGAGTGCGCCGAGCAGCTTCTCGACCTCGGCGACGGTGTGATCGCCCATGTGGCCGATGCGGATCGTGGCGTCCTTGAGGTTGCCGTAGCCGGCACCGATCGTGTAGCCGAACTTCGCGTCCATCGCCTTCGCCACCGCGCCGCCCAGCGCCTTGCCACCCTCGGGCAGCTTGAGGCAGGACACGGTCCACGACCGCCGGCCTTCCTTCGGCAGGTACGACAGGCCGAGCTTCGCGCCGGCTTCCTTCGCCACCCACTTCTCGACCCGTTCGCGCATCGCGTTGTGCCGAGCCCAGCGCTTCTCGATCCCGCCCTCGGCGGCGATCCGCTTGAGCTGCGCCTCGAGCGCGTACATCAGCGACAGCGCCGGCGTGTACGGCGTCTGCTTCTTCCGGATCGCGCTGTCGTAGGGCAGCAGGTCGAGGTAGATGCCGCGGTCGGGCAGCGTCTTCGCCCGCTCGAGCATCCGCGCCGACGCGACGCCGAACGCGAGGCCCGGCGGCAGCGCGAACGCCTTCTGCGAGCCCGTCAGCACGAAGTCGAGCGCCCAGGCGTCCGTCTCGACGGGCGAGCCGGCGAGCGAGGTGACCGCGTCCACGAGGAAGAACACGTCGGGAGCGGCGCGCACCACCGGCGCGATCTCGCCGATCGGGTTCAGGACGCCGGTCGAGGTCTCGGAGTGCGCCGCCGTCACCGCGTCGGCGCCCGAGCCCTCGAGCAGCTGCTTCACCTGGTCGGCCTCGAAGGCCTGGCCCAGCGGCACCTCGGCCTTCACGACTTCCTTCCCGCAGGCCGCCGCGATCTTCGCGAAGCGCTCCGAGAACGAGCCGTTGATGAGGCACAGCACCTTGCGCCGCACCCCGTTGCGGATGGCCGCCTCCATCAGCCCCGTGGCCGACGTGGCGGCGATGTAGACCGGGTTCTGGGTGCGGAAGGCCGCGCGGAGCGGCGCGTCGAGCCGTTCCAGGAGCGCCTCCGTTTTCGCGCCCCGGTGCCCGATCATCGGGAGCGTCTGGGCCTGGGCGACCTCGGGCAGGACTTCGGTCGGCCCGGGCAGGAAGAACTTCCCGAACGGGGTGGTCATGCGGCCAGCAGGCTGCCCAAGAGCCCGCCCTCCACGATCTCCGCGGTCTTCACGATGTGTACCCCCTGTTGGTTCCACGAATCGAGCAAACGCTGTGCCATCTTCTGGTCGATTGGCTTCATCGCGTCGCCGACCGCGTAGAGCCGTAATTGCGAGTAGCGTTTCAGCAAACCCTCGATCGCGAACTTGTTGCAGACGTCTTCGGCCACGCCGTAGAGCACCACCGCCCGCGGCGCCAGAATGCCGAGTACCGTCTCGACGTTTTCATTGGTGAACACGTCGAACCAGTGCTTGTTGAAGAGGAAGTCCCCGGGATGCGAGCGCACGCGGTCGGCCAGCGCCGCGGGATCCTCGCGGCCGGGCTCGATCACCAGCGGCTCGCGAAGCCGGGTCTCGGGGATCTTCGCCTGGCCCTTCGTGCCCCGCATGCAGTGCTCGGGGAAGGTCTGCTTGAAATCGGGCGAGGCGGAGAGCTCGCGGTGGCCCGGCACGTGGTCGTCCGCGCTGGCGACGATGCGGATGCCGCGGGCGTGGGCCGTATCGGTCAGGCGCTTGAGGTTCGGGATGATGGCTTCCGAGTCGGGCACGTACAGCTTGCCGTCCGCGCGCATGAAGTCGTACTGCGTGTCCACGTCCCAGAACACCACGTTGGCCATCACGCCTCCCGGTCCCGAAAGCTGCCCGCTCGTTGGAGTGCGGTCAATCTGCACGACGGGCTCGCTTCGCCACGAACCGGTAAGCATCGCGACCCCGATCTGTAATCCGGGTCCAACCGGGCCGTCATGGTCGCGCGGTAGTCTTCCCTCCACAGGACACCTGGAGGGACGCGTGGGCACCTACTATCTGGAGCTGCCCCGAAGCGACGGCCGCGGCAGCGGCGCGGCCTCGCTCCTGGTGCACTCACTGGCGATCGCGAGCGCGGTGCTCGCGACGATGCGGACGACCGCCCAGACCTTCGACCCGCACATCGTCGTGCCGGTTTCGCTGCTGGAGCCCGCCCGGCCTCCCGCCCCGCCCCCGCCGGGCCCGGTGCTCGCCGGCATCGTAACGCCGGTGATCGGCACCGTTCTGCCCGGCATCTCGGCGGTCATCCCGCGCGTGATCCCGCCGCCCGGAACCGCGCCCTTCGACCCCTCGAGCTTCCTCGGCTTCGGCCCGGCGGTCGTTGCGCCGGCATCCGACACCGCCGCCCGCCGGGTCGCGGTGTACTCCGACCGCGTCGTGGACGATCCTCCAGTGCTCGTGAGTCGCCCCCCGCTCGTCTATCCGCCGCTCTTTCGCGAAGCGGGCATCGGCGGCGAGGCGGTGATCGAAGCGGTCATCGACACGGCCGGCCGGGCGGAGCGGGGATCCATCCGCGTGGTCTCCGCCAGCCACGCGCTGTTCGCGCAGCCGGCGATGGACCTGGTGGCGGGCGCGCTGTTCCGGCCGGGCCGGCTCGACGGCCGCGCCGTCCGGGTCCGCGTGCGGCTGCCGATCAACTTCCGGGTGGACCGTCCGGGGAGTACAATGTCCGGTACCCCATGAGACGCGTGACCCTCGTCCTCGCGCTGATCGCGCTGGCGCCCGCCGCCGGGCGCGCGCAGGAGACGTACGACGGCTGCGGGATGACGGGCGACGCGACGTCGCCCGCCGTCGAGGCGCTGAACCGGCTCAAGAACCGGTACGCGGCGCCCGAAGCCGGCGACGTGGATTCGGCCGTTACCCTCGCCGCCCTCGTGAAACCCGCCGACGACCGAATGCGCTGGAGCGAGCGGCGCGGCGCCTCGGTCGTCGGCTACGTCGAGGGCGTGAAGCCCGGCGGCATCGAGACGGTGAACTGCAAGGCACACGACCTCCCCCACCGCGACACGCACATCGAGCTGGTGGTGGACCCGATGAACGCGGGCGGGCCCGAGCGGGTGATCGTGGAGGTGACGCCGCGCTGGCGCGCGATGATGGCGGCGAAGGGCGTGGACTGGTCTACGGCCGCGCTGCGCAGGCAATACCTCGGCCGCTGGGTCCGGGTGACCGGCTGGCTGCTGTTCGACGCCGAGCACGAGAACGCGGCGGAGAACACGGCGCCGGGCCGCCCGCGCAACTGGCGTGCGACGGCCTGGGAGGTGCATCCCATCACGTCCATCGAGGTCGTGCCGCGGCCGAGGTGACGCGGCGGTGATGCGAGAGCGGCCGCTGGCCGCCGGAACGTCAAGGCGGCGGTCGCGTGCCCGGCCGAGAAGCAGCCGGGGTCCGCCTCCGCAACGTGGCGGCCGCTGGCGCGACCGACACGCTGATCCGGCTCCCGTCCGCCGCGATCACGTGCAGCACCCAGGTGCGGCCCGCGCGATCGTTCACGAGGTATCCGGCTCCGGTCTGTAGCGGCAGCGCGGTCAGCGACGTGGTCACCAGGGGCTCGAATGCCGCCTCGCTCCCTGGCAGCGGGGCGATGCCTCTTCCGGCACGGACGCTGTCGCCGTCGAATGTGACATCCGCCACGCCGCGCGCCACGCGCGACGCTGTGGCGAGATCCAGTCCGCCCTGCCGGGGGACGTCCGCCTGCCGCACCTGTCCCCGCGCCGGTGTGGCCGCGACGAGCGCCAGGAACAACGCGGCGACCCAGGCCGTGCCCACGGGGGACCTCGCGTGCCTGCAGGATTCTCGACCTTTCATCCGAAGCTGGAACCATGCGGCGGCGGCGATGTTCCGCAGCCTTCCCCCGTGGCCGGGAGGACGCAAGCGCGGCCCCGCCGCGGGCCGTGCCCGGAGGGCTGCCGGCACGCCGGCCCACCCGCCAGATGGTACCTCCTCCTCACGGCTTCGCGCCGCCACGTGGAGATCCAGCGTCTCCGAACCGCTACTGCCAGGTGACCGTGGCGCCGTTGACCTGCTGGGTGTGGCTCGCCGCCGCCGCCGGTGCCAGGTTGCTTGTGATCGTCAGCCCGAGGCCGCCGCCGCCGTTGCTCGCGCTCACGTAGTAGCCGGTGGTCGGCGTCGTCGTGAAGGTCAGGCCGGTGAAGGCGAACGTGCCGCTGGTCGCCACCGACAGCTGGGTGTCGGTCGCCGCGTAGTCCTGGAAGGTCGCGTTGTCGAGCGCCGTGATGGCCGGCCCGGTGATCCGCAGCAGCACGTGGTCGAAGATCTCGGTCGTGACGTCGATGCCGCCGACCGTGAGGGCGTGCCCGTTGCCGGTGAGGCCGAATGCCGTCCCGCTCGCCGTGTCGGTCAGCACGCCCTGGACCACGACGTCGCTCGCCAGCGTCGCGCCGAATGCCGTGGCGCTCACGTCCAAGTCCTGGAAGTGCGACGTCGTCGGATAGTAGAAGGAGATCCGCTGCGCGCTTCCGCTGCCGTACAGCATCGTCTTGAACGTGCCGGAGGTGGCGAAGGCGTTGGCGGAGAAGGCCGGCGGCTGGATGAAGTCTCCGCCGACCGCCAGGAACCCGGCGCTGAGCAGGCCGGTCTCGTCACCGCCGCCGAACGTCGCGGTGCCCCGGACCGTCAGGGAGTCCGCCGGATTCGTCATCACGAGGACGCCCGTGCCGGTCACCGTCAGACTGTCCTGCGCCACGAGGAAGTGGCCGTTGAGCGCCAGGCTCCCGGCGCCGATCGTGACGTTCTTCCCGACCGTGAGAATGCCGTGCATCGTGAGCGTTCCGCTCCCCTTGATCACGAGGGCGCCGCTCGCGAGGACGGGCGCGACCGTGTCCTGCGTGACCGCGCCGGGGCCGGTGACCTCGAGCGTGTCGTACACGACCGGCACCGTCGGGATGACCTGGTTGGTGCCGGTGAAGTTGGTGACGCCGGCACCGTAGAGCCCGTGGACCTGCAGCGCGCCCGCGAGCGCGACGCCGCCCATCGCCAGGTAGGTCTGGGCCGAGTCCATGGCGAGGTTGCCGCCCACGACGAGCGTGTCGGAGCCGATCACCGTGTCCTGGTTGATCATGTGGAAGTCGCCGAGGACCGGGATGCGCCCGATCAACATGGCGCGCGCGCCGTACCCCACCTCGAGGGTCTGGAAGTGCGAGAGCGCCCCTCCGGCGTAGTACATCTGCACCACGTGCAGCGCGTAGGGCTGCAGCAGCGTCTTGAACGTCCCCGACGTCGCGAACGAGCTGCCCGAGAAGGCGGGCGGCTGCGTGAAGTTGGCGCCGACCGCGAGCACGCCCGCCGCGAGCTTGCCGGTCTCGTCCGCTCCGCCCCAGGTCACGCTCGACGAGACGAGGAGCGAATCGGCGGCGTTCGTCATCACGATCACGCCGCTGCCGTTCACCGTCAGGCTGTCCTGCGTGACCAGGGTCTGTCCGTTCAGCGTGAGCGCCCCGGCGCTCACGAGCACGTTCTGCTGGACGCTGACCGGGTTGCGCAGGGTCAGTGCGCCCGAGCCCTTCACCAGGAGCGCGCCCCGCACCAGCAGCGTCGCCGGCGCGCCGTCGGTGACCGCTCCCGGCCCCGTCACCGCCAGTGTGTCGTAGTGCTGCACGCCGGCGGGGATGACCTGATTGGAGCCGGCGAAGTTCGTGACGCCCGTCTCGTAGGAGCACTGCATCACGAACGAGCCGTACACCGTCACGCCGCCCATGCCGAACTCGCACGAGCCGCTCGGGGCCGCGACGTTCCCGCCGACGACGAGCGTGTCGCCACCCGAAACGCTGCCGTCGCCCATCGTGAAGTTTCCGGCGACCGGGATGCGCCCGACCATCGTGACGGTGTGTGTCCCGGGCAGCTCGAGGTCGCGGAAGTGCGAGTTGCTCCCGTAGTAGAACGAGAGCGTCTGGTTCTGGATGCCGGTGAGCAGCGTCTTGTGGGTCCCCGACGCCACGAACGCCAGGGCGGAGGACGAGGGCCCCTGGGTGAAGTCGCCGTCCACCGACAGCACGCCGGCGGTCAGCTGGCCGGTTTCGTCGCCGCCGCTGAAGGCCGCGCTGCCGTGCACGATGACGGAATCCCTGGCGTCCGTCATCGCCAGCGTTCCCGTCCCGACGACGCCCAGCGACCCCGTCACGGTGAGCACGTTCCCGCCGGCCGTCAGCGTGCCGGCGGTCACCGTCGCGCTACCCGCCACGCTCGTGCGTCCGGCCAGCTTCAGCGCGCCGCCGTTGCTCACGACCAGGCTGCCGCCCAGGCTCAGCGGGCCGGCCGCGGTGGCGGCCCCGCCAGTGACGGCGACGGTCGTGTAGGCGAGCACCGGCACCGTCTGGCCGGTACCGATGAAGTTCGTGACCCCGACGTTGTACGAGCCGCCGACGCTCAGCGCGCCGCCGATCTCCAGCCCCGCCAGCGTCAGCCCGCTCCCCGGCGCCGCGCTGAGGTTGCCGCCCACGTACAGCGTGTCGTTCTCCGTCACCGCCCGGGGCCCTACGATCGTCACGTTGCCCGTGGCCGCGACGCGGCCCGACAGCGCAAGCGCCGCCGTTCCGTCGATTTCCAGATCCTGGAAGTGCGACTGGTTGCCGCCCGCGTAGTAGAGCGAGACCGTCTGCGCCTGCGTTCCGCTGAGCACCGTCTTGAAGCTGCCGGTGCCCACGAAGGAGGTCAGCGAGCCCGCGGGCTGCGTGAAGTTCCCGCCCACGACCAGCACGCCCGCTGTCAACTTCCCGGTCTCGTCGCCGTGGCCCCAGGTCACGTTGCCCCCGACGCGCAGCGAGTCGGCCGGATTCCGCATCACGATCACACCCGCGGACGAGCCAGACATGAAGAGCGAGTCGCCCACGGTCAGGGTGTGCCCGTTCAGCGTGAGGCTGTCGCCCGTGATGCGCACCTCGGCCACCGACGCGTTGCTGGTCAACGCCGGCGAGAACGACGTCGACGGGATCACCACGGTGTCCGACGGGCCCGGGTTGCCATCCGGCGACCAGTTCACGCCGTCGCCCCAGTTGGTCGCGCCGCTGATGGAGCCGCCGACCCAGGTGTACAACCGGCCGGAGACCGAGCCCGTGCCCGTCGCCGTGAATGTCACAGGATTGCCGCTGATGCCGTTCCCTGCCGCGGTCGCCGTGAGGGTGTTCGCGCCGGCCACGAGTCCGAGCGTCCAGCTTCCCACCGTGGCGACGCCGGTGGCGCCCGTCGTCTGGCTCGCGCCCGTCACGCTCCCGCCCCCGCTCGCGACGGCGAAGGTCACGGCGACGCCGGCGACGGGATTGCCCGAGGCGTCCTTGACGATCACCGCCGGGGCGACGGGCACGTCGGTTCCGGCGGCGGCCGACTGCCCGTTGCCGGCACTGGCCGCAATCGACGCGGGAGCCGACGCCGTCGCGGTGGCGGTGAACGTGGCCGGCGCGGCGACGCCCGTCGCCGTCGCCGTCACCGACTGCGGACCCGCGGTAGAACCGAGCGTCCACGCCGTCTGCGCCTGGCCCGTCGCGTTCGTGGTCGCGCTCTCCGGCGCGACGGAGCCGCCACCCGACGCCACGGTCCACGTGACGAGGTCGCCCTGGATCGCATCGCCCAACCGGTCGGCCACCTTCACGACGAGCGGAGCGGCCAACGCGGCTCCCACGGTACCGCTCTGGTTGGCCCCCGAGACCACCGTGACCGAGGTGGCGGCGCCGGGCCTGGTGTGCGCGACGAAGACGGCGGCGCTGTCGGGCAGCAAGCCGCTCGTCGTGATCACCGAGTCGGCGCCGACGGTGCTCGGCAGCGTCCACGCGACCTTGGCCGTGCCCGCGGTTCCGGTCGTTACGGTGGCGGGCGAGACGCTGCCACCCCGCACGGCGAACTGAAGCGCCACGGCGGGCACGCCGCGCCCGGCGCTGTCCAGCGCCTGAACGGTCAGGCTCTCCGGGAGCGTCGCTCCGATGGTGTCCTGCTGACCGCCGCCAGCGAGCGCGACCAGCCGTACCAGCGGCTGGATCACCGTGGCCGCAGCGCTGGCGCCGAAGGAGCCGGCCTCGGTCTTCACCGTGGCCGTGATCTGTGCCTGCCCGGGGCCAACCCCGGTCACCAGTCCCGCGCTGTCCACGGTCGCCACGGCACGATCCGAACTGGACCACGTCAGCGAGACGCCCGCCGGCAGCGTGTCGAACGCGCTGTCGTTCTGGTCGAGCACCGTCGCCTTGACGCGCAGCGTGTCGCCGTCGAGCACGACGAATTGTGCGCTGTCGAGCTGCAGCTGCCGCGCCGATCGTCCCGAGGCACCCGACGGGTTGGTCACGAAGTCCTTGCACGCCCAGACCAGGGCGCCCCCGAGGGTGACGGCGGCGACCGCGCGAACGACCCGCATCAGAGGCTGCGCGAGACCGTCAGCGTCGCGAACGACTCCCGGAACGCCGGGGTCGCGCCGAGCGCGTCGTAGTGGCTGTAGCGGGTCTGGAACGTGACCTGGCTCGCCCAGGGCAGGGCATACGTCACCTGCGAGGTGATCCCCAGCACCGCGCGGCTGTTCGCGAAGGTCTGCGACGCGTCGAACGACGCGCCCAGCCGCCCGCCGAGGAAGCGGCCCTGGCCGCGGAAGCCGACGAACACGTTCTCCTGCGTCGCCGCGCCCTGCGTCTGCGTGGCCGACAGCGACACGGAGGGCGCCACCGTGATCGCCTTGCCCAGCGTCACCTGGATCGCCGCCGAGGCGTTCTGCACCTCGATGCGCGGCACCGGCGTCACGACGTTGACGTCCGACGTGCGCTGCACCCCGTAGGACAGGCTGTAGACGGCCGGGAGCCCGAAGAACCGCTGCTGCAGGGCCACGCTCGAGTTCACACCGACGGTGCGGTCGTTCACCGCGAACGTGTCGCTGGCGGCGTCGTTGGCGACCACGGTGCTCATCGCGCTGAGCGTGAGGCTCACGGTCTGGGTCGGGCGCACCGCGGCCGACAGCAGCGCCGCGTCCTGGTTGGTGGTCGCCACCTTCTGGTGGAGCAGGTTGTCGTTCTGGTGCTGCAGCTGCCCGGTCAGCACCAGGCGGTTCTGCAGCAGCCCGACGTTGCCGCCGACGGTGTAGGCCTCGCGGTCGTTGATGACGTAGGCGAGGCCCAGCGAGGTGTAGCCGGCGCCGACGTACTGGTAGCCGGCGCGCAGCGCCGCCGTGCCGAACGACCAGCTTCCGTCCACCTTGTAGGCGAAGTCGCCCGACGTGGAGAGGCGCAACGGCATGAAGTCGCCGATGAGGCGGCCGAGCTTGACCGCGCCCGGATTCGCCAGCGGGCTCGACAGGTCGCTGGTGAGCACCGCCCCGTCCCCTTCGCCCTTCACCACCAGCCGGTTCTGGAACAGGGACAGCTGACCGGAGAGGCCCACCACGAGGTTCTCCTCCGGGCGGGTCTGCGCCTGCGGGCGCAGGGCGGTGGGGATCGTGTCGAGGAGGATCGTATCGGTCACGGCCGGCGTGAGCGAGTTGGGATCGTCCTTCGCCTTCACGACCGTGAGGCTCAGGAACGAGGACTCCTCGTGGCCGATCCCGATCATCCCCGCATAGAGGTGCTGCGCGAAGGTGGCGCCTCCGCCGTCGGCGCCCGCGAGCACCGCCCGCTGGGACTGCCCGCCCTGGAAGGAGAAGCGGAACCACCCCGGCTTGAGGTCGAGCCCGAACCCGCGCACGCGGGTGCCCTGGAGCGTGTTCTCCGAGTAGTCGTCGGAGAAGTCGCCGAGGTGCAGCGTGATCCAGCGCCACGAGGGATTGAGCCCGAACTGGTTGAGGCTCTGCCGCACCTGGTTGCCCTGCGACGAGACCAGGATGTCGAGTCCCGCCGAGACGTCGTTGAGCAGCGTCAGCTGCGGGGTGAGCTCGATGCTGTACGACGCGCCGGGCCAGCGCGCCGCAATGCCCGAGGCGGCATAGAGCTGGCCGGTGGTGACCATCTGGCCGCCGACTTGCAGCGGGTGGCTGATCGCCTGCACGACGTCCTGCGCGCCGGCGCGCGCCGCCGCCGCACCCACCAGGATTGCCGCCATCACCGCGCCGCGCCGCGCGCTCATGAGGGGGTCTCCTTCAGCCCCCGCGCCACGTCCGCCGCCTCGGCCAGGCGCCCGAGCCGCTGCAGCACCTCGACCTCGTGCTCGCCGAGCGTGCGGGACC
>DATKNX010000307.1:0-2612 GCA_035541085.1 Gemmatimonadales bacterium
ACCACCGACTTCGCGGCCTCGCGCAGCCACTCGTAGCCGCCGAAGACGCTCGCGTCGCCGTAGCTCCGCTGCTCGACGACCTCGATGTCGCGGAATCCCGCGGCCCCCATCATCCACAGGTACTCGTCCTTCATCGCCGCGCCCGCCACGCAGCCGACGTAGGCCTCGACCGAGTGCCGCACGTCCTCCGGGATCGGCTTCGTCAGCACCAGGTCGCTCACCACCATCCGGCCGCCCGGCCTGAGGACCCGGAACGCCTCGGCGAACACCGCTTCCTTCTCGGGCGACAGGTTGATGACGCAGTTCGAGATGATGACGTCCACCGCCGCGTCGTCCACGGGCAGCCGCTCGATCGTGCCCAGCCGGAACTCGACGTTCGCAGCGCCGACCTTGACCGCGTTCTCGCGCGCCCGCTCGACCATCTCGGGCGTCATGTCCACGCCGATGACGCGGCCCGTCGGGCCGACCTCGTGCGCCGCCAGGAAGGCGTCCATGCCGGCGCCCGAGCCGAGGTCCAGCACCACGTCACCAGGCCGCACCGCCGCGTGCGCCAGGGGGTTGCCGCAGCCCAGGCCGAGGTTCGCGCCGGAGGGAATCTCGGCGAGGTCCTGCGCCGTGTACCCGATGTGCTCCGCGATCTTCACGCCGGCGGCGCCTTCGCCCCCGCCGCAGCAGCTCGGCCCGCATCCACAGGTGGACGTGCCCTTGGCGATCTCGCCGTACTTCTCGCGGACCACGGTCTTGATGTCGGGTGAGTCGGCCACCGGACGCCTCCAGAACGGTTGACGCATCAACAACTCTTGATATATTACCGCCCCATGGCGGCGAACACAACCCCCGATCTGGGGACCCTGAGCGGCCGGCTGCGGGCCCTGTCGGACCCGAGCCGGCTGCGGATCCTGGACCGGCTGCGCGGCGGCGAGCACTGCGTCTGCGAGCTGACCGACGTGCTGGACACCGGTCAGTCGCTGCTGTCCTTCCACCTCAAGGTGCTTCGCGACGCCGGGCTCGTGACCGCGCGCCGCGACGGCCGCTGGATGCACTACGCGCTGCAGGCGGAGGCCCTGGAGGAGCTGGAGGACTTCGTCGGCTCGCTCCGGCGCTCCACCGGCGGGCGCCGCTGGAAACCGGTGTGCTGCGGATGAGCGGCGAGCGGCGGGAGCCGTTCCGCGTGCTGGTGCTGTGCACCGGCAACTCCGCCCGGAGCCAGATCGCGGAGACCCTGTTCAACCGCCTGGGCGCCGGCCGCATCCACGCCGAGAGCGCGGGATCTCGGCCCGCGCCGCGCGTCAATCCGCTGGCCATCGAGACGCTGCAGGAGCACGGCTTCCCGTGGACGGGCCACCCGCCGCGCGGGATGGACGGCCTGGACCGGGAGCCGTGGGACTTCGTCATCACCGTGTGCGACAAGGCCAAGGAGGCCTGCCCGATCTTCCCCGGCCGGCCGGTGATGGCGCACTGGGGCATGCCCGACCCGGCGGACGTGGTCGGGGACGAGGCCGCGCGCCGGGCCGCGTTTCGCGACGCCCTGCTGGTGATCCGCCGCCGCGTCGAGCTGATGCTGGCCCTGCCGCTCGAGAAGCTCGAACGGATGGCGCTCGAGGCCCGGGTGCGCGCCATCGGCGGACCGGCCGCTGGCTAGCGTAGCCGCGCCGCGAGCCGGCGCGTCCCCCACGCCCGACGCTCCACCAGCGCGCCGTCTCGGCCCGGCGGCGCGCTACCTGAGCGTGTGGGTCGGACTCGCCATGGCGGGCGGCGTCCTCCTCGGCAAGGGCTTCCCCGCCGCCACCGCCGCGCTGCGAGGGCTGGAGTTCGGCCGCGCCAGTCACGTCAACGTCGCGATCGGCGTGCTCATCTGGCTGATGATCGTCCCGATGATGATGAAGGTGGACTTCGGCGCCATCCGCGGCGTGGGGCGCCGGCCGCGCGGCCTCCTGGTGACCCTGGCCGTCAACTGGCTGGTGAAGCCGTTCTCGATGGCGCTGCTCGCCTGGCTGGCCTTCAAGCACCTGTTCGCCGCGTGGATCGCCCCCGGCCTGGCCGACCAGTACGCGGCCGGCGCCATCATCCTCGCCGCGGCGCCGTGCACCGCGATGGTGTTCGTGTGGAGCTACCTCACCGAGGGCGACCCCGCGTACACGCTGGTGCAGGTGGCGCTCAACGACCTTATCATGCTCGTGCTGTTCGCGCCTATCGTGCGGCTGCTGGTGAGCGGCACGTCGTCCCTCACTGTGCCCTTCCCGGTGCTGCTGTGGTCGGTGGCGCTGTTCGTCGCGATCCCGCTCGCCGCGGGCACGGCTCTCCGGACCGCCCTGATCCGGCATCGGGGCGCGGCGTGGTTCGAGGGGACGCTGCTGCCGCGTCTCGCCCCGGTCACGCTGGGCGCGCTGGTACTGACCGTGGCCCTGATCTTCTCGTTCCAGGCCGACAACATCACCGGCCGGCTCCTGCACGTGCTGCTGATCGCCATCCCCATCACCGTCCAGGTCTACCTCAACGCGTCGCTGGCGTACGGACTGATGCGTCGGGCGAGGGTGCCCTTCGCCGTCGCCGCGCCGGGGGCGCTGATCGGTGCCAGCAACTTCTTCGAGCTGGCCGTGGCGACGGCCATC
>DATKNX010000308.1:0-6329 GCA_035541085.1 Gemmatimonadales bacterium
CCGATGCTCCCGCCGCGCACGGCCGCGACGAAGCGCGCCCGGTCGGCGGACGAGGCCTGCGCCAGCCAGCTCTCCACGGGCCAGAGCACCTCGACGTTCCAGCGGAACCGCGCCTCGGCCGGGTAGTCGCGCGTGCGGTCGATCAGCGCCAGCGCGTCCTCGATGTTCCGCCACTGCTTCTCGCGCACGCGGTCCTGCAGGTCCGAGTAGCCGATGTCGTTGTGCGAGTACGGGAGCAGGTACACGTCGCGCCGCGCGACGGGGTGCAACGCGAGCGCGGTGTCGAGCGCGAGCACGCCGTCGAGCCGCACCTCCACGCGCGCGGCGGCGCCGTCGGGCGGCACGGGGCCCGCCACGGCGCGCACCACGTTCCCGCCGGCGACGAGCTGCGCGGCCACCGGCGGCCGGCCCCCCACCGTGACCGTCGCCTGGCGGTAGCCGGCCAGGTTGTCGAGGATCACGCGGACCTGCGCCGCGGCGGTATCGCCGAGCCGCACGAGCACCGGGTCCTGCGCGACCCTCGGCCGCGCGGCGAGCCGGTGCCGGAAGGTCATGAACCAGTCCTGGCTCTCGGCGTCGGCGCCCGTGACCGACAGCGTCAGCGGACGGCCCGGCGTCACGGCCGAGCGCGGCAGGCGCAGCGTCACGTAGCCGAACACGTCGGCGAACTGGTCCACGAGGGTCGTGCGGAAGCTCAGGCTCGCGCCGCCCGCCCCCGCGACCGTCCAGCTCCGCGACGCGGAGTCGCGCACGCTGGTGAACGTGAACGCGGGGCGCCCCTCGATCGCGAACGCGAAGGGGTGCACGCCCTTGCTGCCGGCGAGGCCGGCGATCCAGACGAAACTCACCGTATCGCCGGCGAGCGCGGCGGGCACGGTGTCCGTCTGCCACGTGATGGATTGCATCTCGCGGCGCGCGCGCGCCAGGAGCGCGGTCTGCGCCTCCGGGTGCGGCGAGTGGTACGCGATCGTCGCGCCCGACACGTCCGCCAGGTAGCCGCTCAGCACCGGCGCGCCGGGCGGCGGCGTGGCCGCGGGCGCCGCCTCCGCCGGGCGGCGGTCCGCCGCCGTCGCCGAGAACTCGACGTAGCCCCAGTGCTCGGGCTGGTGCATGTCCACCAGGCCCTGGGGCGACCAGACCCAGTTGTCCTCCTTGAGGCCGGGGATCTTCCGGTACGCGCCGCCGGCGACGGTCGTCTGCCACTCGACCCGCGAGTAGTTGATGCGCCAGCGCTGGCCGGGCCGCGGGGCCGACGCGGTCCCGCTCGCGCGGACGAGCGAAGCCCACGGGATCGCGATCGTCACGGTCCACCCCGAATCCGCGTCGCCGGGACGGTTCAACGTGCCCTGCACCTCGACCCCGGTCACCAGGCCGGCGATGTCGAACGCGTCGTCGGCCGAGCCGCCGTCGCGGTACGGCTTGGCGAGGAACAGGTCCCAGACGGTGTTGAGCGCGTTGATCTCGAGCTCGACGTAGTTCAGCGCGTCGCCGTCGGGGTCGATGAACATCTCGAAGTCGTTGTCGTGGAAGATGACCGCGTCGCGCTGGGTGAGGGTGGCCCACACGTCCGGCTCCTCGAGCCGCGCGCCCACGTACAGGTAGCGGTCGTCCCAGAGCATCTTCATCCGCGTGCGGAACCGCGGCGCCGGTCGCGCGCTGCCCTCGATGTCCACGAAGTCCGCCGACCACGGCGCGGCGCGCCACGCGGCGTCGTCCAGCGAGCCGTCGAGCCGCGGCGGGCGGCTCGCGCGGTAGCAGACGTAGGACAGCGGGAGCGTCTGCGCGGCCGCCGCCGTGGCGACCGCCAGCGCGCCGAGAGCGCCGACGAGCGGTGCCAGGCGGCGCGGGGAGATGGGGAAGCGGGTCATGGGCATGGGGAAGCTCCGGTCCGGCGCGTGGCTGCCGGTGCCGCTAAAGCTGGCGCCGTCCCGGCGCCACGGCTAGCGTACCTGCCATGCTGCGCGCGCGAGTCTGGGTCCTGGCCGTGCTGGTCGCCGGATGCGGCGTTTCCTCGGGCGGCCTGCGGGGAAGCTGGACGGGCACGTTCCCCGCGAGCTGGCGGCTGCGCGGCAGGGCGCCGGTCGTGGCCGGCCGCTACGCGATGGTGGTCTCCGATCACCCGCTGGCGAGCGAGGTGGGCCGCGACGTGATGCGCCGCGGCGGGAACGCGATCGACGCGGCCGTCGCGGTCGCGTTCGCCCTCGCCGTCGTGCACCCGCAGGCGGGGAACCTGGGCGGCGGCGGATTCCTGGTCTACCGCGCGGCCGACGGCCGCGCCTACACCCTCGACTTCCGCGAGGCGGCGCCCGCCGCGGCGACGCGCGACATGTACGTGGACGCCGCCGGCAACCTCACGGGCGGGAGCGTGACCGGGGCGCTGGCGGCCGGCGTGCCGGGCACCGTGGCCGGCCTCGCCGAGATGCACCGCCGCTTCGGCCGGCTGCCGTGGGCCGAGCTCGTCGCGCCTGCCGTGGCCCTGGCGCAGGGCGGCTTCGTGATCGACGCGCCGAGGGCCGCGTCCTTCGCCGACACGGCGAGCCGCGCGCGCCTCGCGCGGTTCCCCACCACCGTGGCGGACTTCTTCCGGGACGGGCGGCCGCCGGAGCTCGGCGACACCCTGCGGCAGCCCGACCTGGCCCGCACGCTGGCGGCGATCGCCGACTCGGGTCCGGACGCGTTCTACCGGGGCCGCGTCGCCGATCAGATCGTGGCGCAGATGCGCGCGAGCGGCGGCATCATCACGCTGGCCGATCTGGCCGCCTACCGCGCGAAGTGGCGCGACCCGATCGAGACCTCGTACCGCGGCTGGACGGTCATCGGGATGCCGCCGCCCTCGAGCGGCGGCGTCACCGTCGCCGAGATTCTGAACGTGCTGGAGGCCTCGGGACCGCTGCCGCGCTTCGGCTCCGCGGCGCTCATGCACCTCCAGCTCGAGGCGATGCGCCGCGCCTTCGAGGACCGCAACCGCTGGCTCGGCGACCCCGACTTCGTCGCGATGCCGCTCGACCGGCTCACGAGCAAGGCGTACGCCGCCGCGCTCTACGGCGGCATCGATCCCAACCACGCCACGCCCACGAGCACGCTCCCCGACGTGGTCGAGGGCCAGCACACCACGCACTTCTCGATCGTGGACCCCGAGGGGAACGCCGTCGCGATCACGTACACGCTGAACGACGACTTCGGCTCGGCGCTCGTCGTGGGCGGCGCGGGCTTCCTGCTCAACGACGAGATGGACGACTTCGCCGCGAAGCCGGGCGCGCCGAACCTGTACGGGCTCGTGCAGGGCGAGGCCAACGCGATCCAGCCCGGCAAGCGGATGCTGTCGGCGATGGCGCCCACCGTGGTGCTCGACCCCGCCGGCCGGCTGGCGCTGGTGACGGGCTCGCCCGGCGGCCCGCGCATCATCACCGCCGTCGCGCAGGTGATCTCGAACGTCGTGGACCAGCACATGTCGCTGGCCGACGCCGTGGGCGCCCCGCGCATCCACCACCAGGCGCGGCCGGACTCGATCTACTGGGAGCCGGGAGGCGTCACGCCCGACCAGCGCCGCGTGCTCGCGGCGATGGGCTACGCCTTCCGCGACCGTCCCATCCACATCGGCGACGTCAACACCGTACTCGTCTCGCCGCGCGGCCTCGAGGGCCTCGCGGATCCGCGCCGCGGCGGCGGCGCGGCCGGCTGGTAGCCGCGTCATCCCACACGAGGATTCCATGATGCGCCGCATCGTCCCGCTCGCCTGCGCGCTCGCGCTCGCGTCCCACCCGGCCCGCGCGCAGCAGACGCGCGCCATGACCGTCCACGACTTCCTGAGCGTCGTCCGGCCGGGCGAGCCGGCCGTCTCGCCCGACGGCCGCTGGGTGGCCTACGACGTCACGACGCCGGACCTGGCCGCGTACCGCAAGCGCACCGACCTGTGGCTCGTCCGGTCCGATGGCGGCGCGGCCCGGCGCGTCTCCACCGACGCCCTCGGCGGGCGGAGCGCCCGCTGGTCGGCGGACGGCAAGGCGCTGGCCTACGTCACGACGCGCGGCGGGACGCCGCAGGTCTGGATCTTCGACGTGACCAGGGGCACGCGGCGGCAGCTGACCCGGCTCTCGACCGGGGCCGACGGCCCGATCTGGGCGCCCGCGGGCGGCGCGATCGCGTTCGTCTCGTCCGTCTATCCCGAGTGCGCGGACGACGCCTGCAACCGGCGCCGCGCGGGCGAGGAGGCGGCCAAGCCGAGCCACGCGCGCATCTACGACCACCTGCTCTACCGCCACTGGGTGACGTGGGACGACGGCACCCGCAGCCACCTGTTCGTGGTGCCCGCCGCCGGCGGGACGCCGCGCGACCTCCTCGCGGGCAAGGACTACGAGACGCCCGTGCCGCCCTTCGGCGGGTCGGCCGACTACGCCTGGAGCCCCGACGGCCAGGAGCTGGCCTTCACCACGAAGGTGGGGCGCGACCAGGCGTGGACCACCAACACCGACGTCTACACCGTCGCGGCCACCGGGGGCGAGCCGGTGAACCTCACGGCCGACATGCCGGGCGCGGAGTCGGGGCCGGCGTACTCCCCGGACGGCCGCTGGCTCGCCTTCCTCTCGCAGGCGCAGGCCGGCTACGAGTCGGACCGCATCCGCCTGATGGTCCGGGACCGCGCGAGCGGCGCCGTGAAGGAGCTGCCGAAGGACTTCGACCGCTGGGTCGGCGAGTACGCCTGGGAGCCGAGCTCGCAGGGCCTGATCGTGATCGCGGAGGACGACCAGGCGAACCGGATCTTCCACGTCACGCTCGGCGGCGACGTGCACCACGTCCATCCGGGCGGCGACGCCTCGCAGCTCTCGATCGGCAGCCGCGACGGGCACGACGTGCTGGCGTACGTCAGCGACGCCACCAACGCGCCGCCGCAGGTCTTCACGTGGCGCATCGACCACGACCATCCGGCCGCGCCCGTGCAGGTGACGCACCTCAACGCGGCGCTGCTGTCGTCGCTGGACCTGCCCCCCGCCCAGGAGATCGCCTGGCTCGGCGCGGAGGGCGACAGCGTCCACGGCTGGCTCCTCAAGCCGCCGGCGTTCGACTCCACGCGGCGCTACCCGCTGCTGGTGCTGGTGCACGGCGGGCCGCAGGGCGCGTGGCTGGACGAGTTCCACTCGCGCTGGAACCCCGAGATGTTCGCGGCGCCCGGCTACGTGGTCTTCATGCCCAATCCGCGCGGCTCCACGGGCTTCGGCCAGAAGTTCATCGACCAGATCGCGCGCGACTGGGGCGGCAAGGCATTCGTGGACATCATGAAGGGCGTGGACGTGGTGGCCGCGCTGCCGTACGTGGACTCGACGCGCATGGGCGCCGCCGGCGGCTCGTTCGGCGGCCACATGGTGAACTGGATCAACGGCCACACGACGCGCTTCAAGGTGCTCGTCGCGCACGACGGCGACTTCAACCTGTCGTCGTTCTACGGCGCGACCGAGGAGCTGTGGTTCCCGGAGCACGACCTCGGCGGGCCGCCGTGGGTGGACCGCACGGACTACGACAAGTGGTCGCCGGACCGGTTCGCGGCCGCGATGCGGACGCCGGAGCTCGTGGTCCAGGGCGGCCTGGACTTCCGCATCCCGGAGGGCGAGGGGATGCAGGCCTTCACCGCGCTGCAGCGGCAGAACGTGCCCTCGCGGTTCCTGTACTTCCCCGAGGAAGGGCACTGGGTGCTGAAGCTGCAGGACCAGGTCGTGTGGTGGACCACGGTCCACGAGTGGCTGGCGCGCTGGCTGCACCCGTAGCGGGGGCGCCGCGTCGGTGAACAGCCTGCGCGCGCTGCTGCCGTACTACCGCCCGTACCTCGGGCGGATGGCGTTCGGGCTGCTGCTCGTGGCGGTGGCCAACGTGTTCACGCTCGTCGCGCCGGCGTTCCTGCAGCGCGGCGTGGACGCGCTGGGCCGGCCCGGCGCGGCGCACGTGCTGCTGGTGACGGCCGGCGGCCTGGTGGGCGCGACGCTGCTCGCGGGCGCCGCGCGGTTCGGGATGCGCCAGATCCTGAACGCGGTGAGCCGCTGGATGGAGTACGACCTCAGGAACGCCCTGTTCCGGCACCTCGCCACGCTGCAGCCGTCGTTCTACCACCGCACGCCCACCGGCGACATCATGGCGCGCGCCACCAACGACCTCTCGGCGGTGCGGATGGCCGCCGGCCCGGCCATCATGTACCTCACCGACACGGTGAGCCGGGCGGTCATGGCGATTCCGCTGATGGTGCGCATCGACTGGCGGCTCACCGCGCTCGGCCTGCTGCCGCTGCTGGGGATGCCGACGGCCATGATCGTGCTCGGCCGGACCATCCACCAGCGCTTCGA
>DATKNX010000309.1:0-11302 GCA_035541085.1 Gemmatimonadales bacterium
GCTGAAGGGGCCGCGCTTGCTGCACGTGCTGACCCAGAAGGGGAAGGGCTTCCCGCTCGAGGAGCCGGACCGCGAGAAGTTCCACGCGCGGGCGCCGTACGATCCGGCGACCGGCGCGCTGCGGGCGTCGGCCTCCGGCCCCCCGCAGTGGACGAGGGTGTTCGGCGAGGCGATCACACAGCTCGGCGGCGAGCACCCGGAGTTGGTGGCGATCACCGCCGCGATGCCCTCGGGCACCGGCACGGGCATCTTCCAGAAGAAGTGGCCGGACCGGTTCTTCGACGTCGGCATCGCCGAGGGGCACGCCACGACGTTCGCGGCGGGCCTCGCCACGCAGGGCTTGCGGCCGGTGGTGGCGATCTACTCGACGTTCCTGCAGCGCGCCTACGACAACATCATCCACGACGTGGCGATCCAGAGGCTGCCGGTCATCTTCTGCCTCGACCGGGCCGGGATGGTGGGCGACGACGGCCAGACGCACATGGGCCTGTACGACATCGCCTACCTGCTCGCCGTGCCGAACATGGTCGTCACGGCGCCCCGCGACGGCGCCGAGCTGATCGGGCTGCTGCGCACCGCGCTGGCGCACGGCGAGGGGCCGTTCGCGATCCGCTACCCGCGCGACAAGGCGCCCGCCGAGCCGCCGCCGGCCGCCGAGGTGACGGCCGTGCCGTTCGGCTCGTGGGAAGTGCTGCGGCGCGGGAAGGGCGGGATCGCGATCCTCCCCGTCGGCGTGATGTGCGCCCAGGCGATGGAGGCGGCCGGGACGCTGGCCGCCGAGGGGGTGGACGTCTCGGTCGTGAGCTGCCGCTTCCTCAAGCCGGTGGACCGCGCCACGCTGGCGTCGCTCGTGCGCGACCACCGCGCGCTCGTGACCGTGGAAGACGGCGTGGTGACCAACGGGTTCGGCGCCTACCTGGCGGAGATCGTGCAGGAGCTGGCGCCGGACGTGCGCGTCGCCGCGATCGGCGCCCCCGACCGCACGTTCGAGCACGCGCCGCGGCCCGTGCAGCTCGCCTGGGCCGGCCTCACCGCGGAGGGCATCGCCGCCCGAGTCCGCGCCCTGCATGCGGAGGCCGCCGCGCTGCCGTCATGAACGTCGGGCTGGTCGGGAACCGCCGCTACAAGGCGATGGACGAGATCCTCGCCGCCTTGACGGCCGAGGCGCCGAAGCTCGGCGTGAACCTCTACCTGGAATCGAAGCTGGGCACGCCGCCGCGGGCACAGGCGGCGCTCGAGGGCGCGAAGGTGGACGTGCTCATCAGCCTCGGCGGCGACGGCACGCTCCTGCGCGGCGCGCGCCTGGCGTGCGAGCGCGGCGTCCCGATCCTCGGCGTCAATCTCGGCCGCCTGGGCTTTCTCGCCGCGGCGGGCTCCGGCGCGGCGGTCGAGATCCTGCGCCGCGTCGTGAAGGGCCAGTACACCATCGAGTCCCGCCTCGCCCTGGCCGCCCGCGTGGGCGCCGCAGGGCAGGAACGCCTCGCCGTGAACGACGTCGTGATCCACAAGGGCGGCATCGCCCGCATCATCCGGATCTCGGTGGCGGTGGACGGGCAGGAGGTCGGCGTCTACTCGGGCGACGGCATCATCGTCGCCACGCCGACGGGCTCCACCGCGTACTCGATGTCGGCGGGCGGCCCGATCGTGGTGCCGGGCGTGGACGCCCTCGTGATCACGGCCATCTGCCCCCACACCCTCGCCGTCCGGCCCCTCGTCGTCTCGGCGAGCGCCACGCTCACCCTGCACGTTCTGGATCCCGTGCCGGCGCCCGAGGAGCTGCTCGTCTCGATCGACGGCCAGGTGGCCGACCACCTCGCGGCCCAGCAGGACGTCACGGTGGTGCGCGCCACGCGCCCCGTGCTCCTGGCGCGCGCCGACGCCGAGTCCTTCTTCGTCCGGTTGCGCGAGAAGCTGCAGTGGGGCGACCTCTCCGACCGGCAAGGCTGATCACTGCATCCCGTGCTCCCGTGACCCGCCCTCATCACCTCATCACTCCGGCACCTCATCACGTCGTCACCTCCCCGTGCTGACCGAACTGCGCGTCCGTGACGTCGCGGTAATCGCCGATGCCCGTGTCGAGCTCGGCGCGGGCCTCAACGTCCTGACCGGCGAGACGGGGGCGGGCAAGTCGCTCCTGGTGGATTCGCTCGCCCTGCTCCTCGGGGAGCGCGCCAGCGCCGACCTGGTGCGGACGGGAGCCACCCGCGCCTCGGTGGAGGGCGCGTTCGACGTCGGCGGCTGCCCGGGCCTCGCTGCGGCCCTGGCCGAGCACGGCGTCGAGGCCGAGGACGGCGAGCTGGTCCTCAAGCGCGAGGTGCAGGTGACCGGGCGCAGCCGGGCCTGGGTGAACGGGAGCCCCGTCACCGTCGGCGTCCTGGCGGAGATCGGCCGGCGCCTGGTGGACCTCCACGGACAGCACGAGACGCAGTCGCTGCTGAGGCCGGAGGCGCAGCGCGACATCCTCGACGCCTGCGCGGACGCGCAGGACGAGGCCGCGGCCGTGCGCGAGGCGTACGACGCGTGGCAGCGGCTGCTGGAGGAGCAGCGCTCGCTCGAGGAGCGCCGCGCGGAGGCGCGCCGGCGCGCGGACTACCTGCGCCACGTGGCGGAGGAGATCGAGCGCGCCAAGCCGAAGCCCGGCGAGCTGGAGCAGCTCGAGGGCGAGGTGCGCCGCCTCGGCCACGCCGAGGAGCTGGGCCGGGTGGCCGAGGAGTTGGGCCTGCTCCTGGACGGCGACGACCGCGCGGCCGGCTCCTCGCTCGCGCACGCGTCGCGGCTGGTGGCGACGCTGGAGCGCATCGACCCGCAGGGCGCGGCCGGCTGGCGGGAGATGCTCGAGGCTGCGGTCCTCAACACGCAGGAGCTGGCGCGTGCGGTGGGCGACTATCGCGAGGGCGTGGAGCTGGATCCCGCGCGCCTGGCGGCGGTCGAGCGGCGCCGCGACCTGCTGTTCCGCCTCGACCAGAAGTACGGTCCCGGGCTCGACCGCGTCATCGCGGCGGGCGAGGAGGCGCGCCGCGAGCTGGGCCTCCTGGACACCGCCGACACCGACCTCGCGGCGCTGGGCCGGCGCCTGGACGAGGCGAAGGCCGCGCTGGCCGAGCGCTGCCGGGCCCTGACGGCCAAGCGCACGCCCGCCGCCCGCAAGCTGGCGCGCGCGGTGTCGGCGCGGCTGGCCGGGCTCGGGATGCCCGACGGCCAGCTCCGCGTGCAGCTCGAGCGCCTCGAGGCTCCCGAGCGCGCCGGCGCCGAGAGCGTCGAGTTCCGCGTGCAGCTCAATCCGGGCATGGAGGAGCGGCCCCTGGCGCGCGCGGCCTCGGGCGGCGAGCTGTCGCGCATCATGCTGGCCTTGAAGGGCGAGCTGGCGAAGCACGACGCGGTGCCGACGCTCGTCTTCGACGAGGTGGACCAGGGTGTCGGCGGCCACGTGGCCGGCCGGGTGGCCGAGTCGTTGAGCGGCGTGGCCGAGCGCCACCAGGTCGTCGTGATCACGCACCTGCCGCAGGTCGCGGCGGCGGCGGGCCACCACCTCGTCGTGGCCAAGGCGGCGCCGGGCGGCGTGGCGCAGACCGACGTGCGGGTGGTCGAGGGCGGCGAGCGCGTGGAGGAGGTCGCCCGGATGCTGGGCGGCGACGCGTCGCCGGCGACGGCGCGGCGGCACGCGGAGGAGCTGCTGAAGCGGGCGGGGTGAACCGGGTCGCAGCGCCCTGCGACGCCTACCTGAACAGCCGGAAGTACGCCCTGAGGCTGAGGTGGAAGTCGCTCAGCTTCGGCACGCGGCCGCCCGCGCCCCAGAACGTGTGGTCGTAGCCGACGCTGATGCTGTAGGGGAGCGAGGCCTGTCCCGCCGCGTACCGGTTCGTCGTCACGAACGTCACCTCGGCCCCGAGGCGCATCCACCGCATCGCCGTGTCCTCGTCCAGCACGCTCGCCGGCAGTCCCACGCGCAGCTCGTCGCCCGCGTTCACGTAGCTGTGCTTCGTCGCGCCCTGGGTGAAGAAGCCGTACGCCAGGCGGACGGAGAAGGCGTCGTCCAGCATCCAGGTCGGATCGAGGTCCAGCGCGAGGTACGGCGCCGGCTGGCGCTTGATCTCGGCCACCGACGTGAGCGGGGCGATGGGCAGCGTGGGCGGCGTGACGCGCATCGGGATCTGGTCCGACGCCGACGCGCCGGCGCGCGCCACCGCGTGGACGAGGAACGCGCTGCTCAGCAGGAAGTCGTTGGCCAGCGCGCCCTCGAGCCCGTACTCGTGAGTGCCCGTGCCGACGTCGAAGATGTCGTTGGCCGAGGCCGGGACGCCGGTCGGGAAGCGCACGGTGACGACGATCTGGCCCCGGTAGCGCCGCCCCTCCGCGAGCTGGTAGGTCGCGTGGGCCGTGACGTCGCCGAGCCGGGTGCGCACGATGGTGGCGAAGCTGTCCGATCCGACGCCGAGCGCCGGATCCAGGAAGTAGGCCACGAGGTCCGCGGTCTGGAGCGCCGTCGTGTCGGGCATCGCGAACGGCTTGTTGATCGCCGGCATCGGGATGCCCAGCGAATCGTACTGCGCGGCCAGCCGCGCGTAGGTGGAGTCCGCCGCGGAGATGCGCGCGGCGATGCTCTCGGCCGCGGCCGTGCCGCCGCGCGGCAGGAAGGGCGAGAAGCTGGCAGCGAGGAACGGCTTCAACGCGGCGATCTGGGCCTGCGCCTCAGCCCGCAGCGCGGCGGGCCCGCTCGCGGCCTCGGTCTGGAGCGCCGCCAGCACGGAGTCCATCTGCAGCCGGAAGCCGTTCACCCGCGACGTGTCGGCGATGCCGGGATTCAGGCCGACGTTGCTCCGCCGTGCGGCCGCCGTGTCGATCTGGAAGCCGACGTCCATCCGGCTCCGCACGATGGGCACGGTGAAGCCGACGGAGAGCCGGCTCGCGAGGCCGTACTCGATGGCGATCGGCATCGTCCGCACGCTCGCGTTGAGCGCGACGAGCGGATGGCCGAGGTTGAGTGAGAAGCCCGGGATGGCCGTCGCGGTGCGGAGCGTGTCCTGCCAGGTGGTGAGGAAGGGCAGGGTGGCGACGCCCAGCGAGTCGGTCGTGTAGTCGGAGGCGAGGGGCACGGTGCCGGTGGTGCCGGGCTGCCAGCGCTGGCTCCAGCTCGACCAGACAGGGACGAAGTCCACGCGGAGCCGGCCGCGCCCCAGGGGCACGGCGAACTCGGTCTGGGCCGCGAGCGGGCACGCGATCAGGGCGCTGGTGGCGAGAACGAAGGCGCTGGCGAGCCGGGCGGCGCGGGGCATGAGCGGCGTCAAGTTAAACCGGACCCGCCCGGCTAGGCCAGTACGCGACGGGCCGTCGCCGCGGGCCGCAAACGAATCGGGCGGTCACCGAGGTGGCCGCCCGATCGCGTGAGTGCCGTCCGCCGCGTCAGGGCGGGGTCAGGGTCGCGCCGTACTTGGCGTCGATCGCCCCGACGAACAGGTCGGCGATCAGCTTGTGCGCCGCGCTCGAGGGGTGGAAGCCGTCAAGCGAGATGAAAGTGCCGAAGAGCGGGCCGGTCCCGGCCAGGTTCGGAAACGGCGGGATCGAGTCCGCGGCGACGAGCACCGCGAGCGCGCTGTCGAGATTGACCAGGGCCCAGCCGTGCGCCGTGGCCACCGATGCGATCTTGGTGTTGAAGGCGGTCACTCGAGCCGAGATCGCAGCCATGGCCGCCACGGATACGACCGGCCCGGTGGGATTCGTCCCCGCCAGCGTGGTGGTCGTCGCGACGCCCGTGCCGCAGTTCAGGCTCGCCGCGCCGCCGGCCTGCAGGGTGCCGGCGATCGTGGCCGTGGCGGGGAAGCCGACGGCCATCAGGTCACCGACGCCGCCCGAGGCGGAAGGCGCGCAACTATTATCGACCGTGAACCCTGCCGCGTTGAACGGCGGCGTCGCCGGAGTGCCCGGGCACGCGCCCGTCTTGAGGCAGAAGAAGACGACGCCCCTGGTCAGGAACGGGATGTTGCCCACGTTCGGGACGTTGGCCAGCGCCACCTTCGCGCCCGTGGCCGCGATCCGCGTCGCCAGCGAATCGTACTGCGCCTGGAATACAGCCAGCGGCGTGAGCAGCGTGGTATCGCCGCTCGTCGCCGCGTGCAGGGCGTCGTTCGCGCCCAGCTCGACCGTCACGAAGGTCGGCTTCGCCTCATCCAGGATGTCCACCGGGTTGCGGCTGCCGGTGATGAACTGGGCCGCCTGGAGCGTGTCGGTGGCGGGCACCAGCAGCTCGGAGATGTGCAGCGCCTGGCCCACCCGCATGCTGGGCACGCCCAGGTTGTTGTAGTAATTCTGCCGGCCCGGCACCGACAGCGGGCTGATGAGGTTGCAGTCCGTCGCGGCCCCACCGCCCACCCTCGCGCCCGTCAGCGGGTTCGTGTAGGGCGGCGGGCATCCGGGGGCGGTGAACCCGGGATAGAACCAGTTGGCGTTGGGCGAGAGGCCCATCGCCACGGCCAGGCGGTACGGGTAGGCCGCCCGCTGCGTGCTGTCGCTGATGCCTGCCGACTGCACGCCGGCGCTGATGCTGGTGCCGATCGCAACGTAGTTGGCGAACATCGCGCCGCCCGAAGGCGTGCCGAGCGGCCCCATCTTCTGGTTGTCCACCAGGCTGCTGCATCCGGCCAGGAGCGGCAGCGCCAGCGCGGCGAGTGCGAATCGTGAAAAGCGCATAGGACGCGGCTCCATGGGTTAGAACCCCAGCGCGAGGCTGGCGGCGAAGAGGTTGGCCTTGAAGCTGTACAGCCCCGTGTTCATCGTGGCCGTGGGGGTCACGCCGGCCGGCGGGTCGACGAGGCGGCCGCGCCGGTCCTGCTGCTGCAGGTACTGGTAGCCGAGGTCGAGCCGGAGCTGCGGCATCAGCTTGATGCCGACGCCGACCGTGCCTTCCACCCGGTTGCCTTCCGGCAGCAGCGGCGTGACCGACTCGTCGGGCGAGGCGCCGTTGTGCCGCAGCGCGCCGAGCCGGACGGCCAGCGTCTTGGTCGCCTGCCAGTCCATGCCGACGCGGAAGGCGTCGGTGTTGCCGTAGTTCTCGGTCGAGCCGACGACCTCGGGCACCCCACCGGTGCCCGCGTTGGCGGCGACGCTGAGCTGGAGCGTCTTGAAGGAGGACCAGTTGGTGCGCTGCCAGTCGAACAGCAGCGTCAGGTTGTCCAGCGCCTTGTACGCCACGCCGGCCACGACCTGCCACGGCATCGTGATGCTCGTGCCCGCGCCGCGGGTCGCCAGCACGGAGTCGGGCTGGAACGCCGCCTGGAGAATCGCGTCGAGCGGGGTCCCGGCCGGCAGGCCGAACGGATTGCCCGCCGCCAGCGTCAGGCCCGTCAGGACCTGGGTGAAGGTCGCGGTGCCCGTGTAGTCGATCTTCACCTGGCTGAGGTACCGCGCGCCGATGCTCAGCCGGTCGTTCACCTTGTACAGGCCGCCGATGTGGAAGCCCCACCCGTTGCCGCTGACGTTGAAGTAGGCGTCGGCGAAGTCGGTGCCGGTCGGCACGCCGAGCGAGGCGAGCGTCAGGGGCGTCCCGGGAATCCCGGTCGTCGAGGCGTCGATGCGGCGGTGCACGCCCGCCGACGAGTGCACGTAGACGGGTCCGCCGCCGATCTGGAGCTGCGGCGTGACCGCGAACGCGATCGTCGGCTGGACGTAGATGCTCGCGATCGACGTCTTGTAGGCCAGGTACCGTCCGGGCGAAGTGGTCGGCCAGTCGGTCGTCAGCCCGTACGGGGCGTAGGCGCCGACGCCCACCGCCCAGCGCGGCGACAGCTGGTACGTCAGGTAGCCGGAAGGCACGGGGAACGTGCGCTTGTTCAGGTCGGTCTCGACGCGGGTCGCGCTGTCGGTGTAGTGGCCCGTCGGCGCGATCAGCGTCAGGTTCGCTTCGGCGTTGAACTTCGTGGTGCCGCCGAGAATCGCGGCGGGGTTGAAGAAGATCGCGCTCGCCTGGTTGCACGGCGCGGCGACGCCCGCGGCGCCGCGCGCCATGATGCAGGCGTCGTGCTCGTAGACCGAGAAGCCCTGCGCCCCGGCGCTCGGCACGAAGATGACCGCGGCCACGAGAACGGCCGCACACGCTACGGCGAATCGCCGCATGGTGCCCTCCAACAGGCGTGATGGACCCACGGATACTGACGAAGTTACGCAGGCGTTACAGTCGCACGAGAGGCTACGGATCACGATGGGATTTGTCAATGATTTCAAGGGAAAGAGCTTGACGCCGCGAGCGATGGAAGCCTAGGTTCTTGGTCGGATTTGCGGGAATAGCTCAGTTGGTAGAGCACAACCTTGCCAAGGTTGGGGTCGCGGGTTCGAGTCCCGTTTCCCGCTCCTAGAAGCCGACGCACAGGCGCACAGGGCACCGTGCGCGCCAGACGCCCGGGTGGCGAAATGGCAAACGCAGGGGACTTAAAATCCCCAGGGGGCAACCCCGTGCGGGTTCAAGTCCCGCCCCGGGCATTGCGGCGCCGCGCTTGGCGCCGGCGCCGAAGCCACATCCTCCGCACCTGATCCGACCCAAGCGACCCGCGGCGGCAGTCGCCCGGCGCACCGCCCCGCGCTAGAATACGTGACGCTCCGGCCCCGCCGTGGCCGGACCGTCCCATTCGTTCACATCGTCTCGATGCCTCTGGTGCCGCTCTCGCGGAGGAACTCGTGCGTTCACGCCGCCTCGTCTGCCGCCTCACGCTCCTTACGCTGTGCCTGGCGCCGGCGCTCAGGGCCCAGCAGCCCTACGACTCGACCGCGTTCCGCGCGCTGACCTGGCGCGAGATCGGGATCTTCCGCGGCGGCCGCGCGGTGGCGGCCGCGGGCTCGGCAGCGCGGCACGACGAATACTGGATGGGCACCACGGGCGGCGGCGTCTTCAAGACCACCGACGGCGGCAACACGTGGACGGCCGCGGCGGACAAGTACTTCGGCGGGACGATCGGCGCGATCGCCGTCAGCGCGTCGAACCCCGACATCGTCTACGTCGGCACGGGCGAGTACCCGCTCCGGAGCAACGTCTCGCACGGCGACGGCGTCTTCCGCACCAGCGACGGCGGCAAGACCTGGGCCTCGCTCGGCCTCGCCGCCACGCAGCAGATCGGCAAGATCCAGGTGCACCCCACGAATCCCGACATCGCCTACGTGGCCGCTCTCGGCCACGCCTTCGGGCCCAACCCCGAGCGCGGCGTCTACAAGACCACCGACGGCGGCAAGACCTGGGCGCTCTCGCTCTTCCGCAGCGACTCGGCCGGTGCGACGGACCTCGCGATGGACCCGTCGAATCCCGACGTGCTCTACGCGGCTTTCTGGCAGGCCGAGCGGACGCCGTGGGGATTCACCAGCGGCGGGCGGGGGAGCGGGATCTTCAAGACCACCGACGCCGGCGCGCACTGGACGGAGCTGACCGCGAATCCGGGGCTGCCGAAGGGCCTGTGGGGCAACGTGGGGATCACGGTCTCGCCGGCGAAGCCGTCCCGCGTGTGGGCCATCATCGAGGCCGATTCGGGCGGCGTCTACCGTTCCGACGACGGCGGTGCCACGTGGACGTGGGTGAACCGCGACCACAAGCTGCGCCAGCGCGCGTGGTACTACATGCGCGTCTTCGCCGACCCGAAGGACAGCAACACGGTGTGGGCGGTGAACACGGGGCTCTTCCGGTCGAAGGACGGCGGCCGCTCGTTCGATCACGTTCCCGACCCGCACGGCGACAACCACGACCTGTGGATCGCGCCCAACGACCCGCAGCGGATGATCGAGTCGAACGACGGCGGCTCGAACGTCTCGACCAACGGCGGCAAGACCTGGACCGACCAGGACTACGCCACCGCGCAGTTCTACCACGTCACGACGACGAACCACTTCCCCTACCGCGTGTGCGGCGCGCAGCAGGACAACACCGGCGTCTGCGGCCCGAGCCGCTGGCCCGGCGGCATCACGCGCGCCCAGTGGTACGACGTGGGGGGCGAGGCCGGCTTCATCGTCGCGCGCCCGGACTCGGCGAACATCACCTACGGCGGCGACAACAGCGGCTTCCTGGCCCGGGTGGACCACGCGACGGACTTCTGGCGGCAGGTGAGCCCGTGGCCGGACGACCCCGACGCCCACGCGGCCTCCGAGGAGAAGTACCGGATGCAGTGGACGACGCCGCTGCTGATCTCGCCGCACGACCCGAACACGCTGTACGCCGGCGCCAACGTGCTCTTCAAGACGACCGACGGCGGCCAGACCTGGACCGCGATCTCGCCGGACCTGACGCGGCACGACCCGCGCACGCTCGGGCCCTCGGGTGGGCCCATCACGCTCGACCAGACCACGGCCGAGTACTACGGGACCATCTTCGCCATCGCCGAATCGCCGCTGGTGCGCGGCACGATCTGGACGGGCTCGGACGACGGCCTGATCCACCTCACGCGCGACGGCGGCCGCAGCTGGACCGACGTGACGCCGCCGGACCTGCCGCCCTTCACGCGGATCTCGATCATCGAGCCGTCGCACTTCGCGGCCGGCGTGGTCTACGTCGCCGCCAACCGCTACCAGCTCGACGACCCGGCGCCGATCATCCTGAAGACCACCGACTACGGCCGCACCTGGAGCCGGATCGTGGACGGCATCCCCGCCGGCGAGTTCGTGCGCGTCGTGCGCGAGGATCCGGCGAAGCGCGGCCTGCTGTTCGCGGGCACCGAGCGGGGCGTGTGGGTGTCGTTCGACGACGGCGGGCACTGGCAGTCGATGCGGCGCAACCTGCCCATCGTGCCCGTCCACGACCTCGCGCTCAAGGACGGCGACCTCATTGCGGCCACGCACGGGCGCTCGTTCTGGATCCTCGACGACATCACGCCGCTCGAGTCGCTCACGCCGGCCATGCTCGCCGACACGGCGCACCTCTTCCCGGTGCGCGACGCGTACCGCGTGGACTGGGGCGGCTCCGACGCCGGGACGGAGGCGCACCCGGCGGGGAAGAACCCGCCGAGCGGCGCGATCGTGCAGTACCTGCTGAAGGCGGCGGGGCAGGAGGTGACGGTCACGGTCCTCGACTCGGCCGGGCGCGTGATCCGGCGGTTCACCAGCCGCCAGGACTCGATCGCCGCCGCCGACTCCACCCGCGCCGCCGGGGCCCTGAAAGCCCGGCGTGACAGCCTCATGCGGGCCGGCCTCGACAGCACCAAGGTGGACAGCATCCTCGGCGACACCACGAAGGACGAGGACAAGCCGTGGCCGCACCGGCCGCCGGCGCCGCCGCGGGTGCCCGACAAGGCGGGGCTCAACCGGTTCGCGTGGAACATGCGCTACCCGGGGCCGGCGG